>DAIDHE010000281.1 GCA_027459775.1 Planctomycetales bacterium
GGCCGGGCCTGCCCGACCTGGTCTTCACCGCCAATGCCGGGCTTATTTATCGAGACTTGTTCATTGCATCACAGTTCCGGTTCGGCGTCCGGACCGGGGAGACGCCGGTCTTCGTGGAATGGGCGCATCAGGCTGGCTTTCAGGTCGAGAGCACGCCCGCGGGCTGGCATTTCGAGGGGGCCGGCGATGCACTTTTTTGCGGCGAGACGCTCTTGGCCGGCTACCGCTTCCGCAGCGACGCCCACGGCCTCGAGTGGATCGGCGAGCGGCTGGGGGGCGAGGCGTTGCCGCTCGAGCTCGTGGATCCGCGGTTTTATCATCTCGACACGTGTTTCTGCCCGCTCGACCTCGAGACGGCCGTCTATTATCCGGGCGCCTTCGACGATTACGGCCGGGCCGTGCTCAGGGACCGGATCCCGCGGTTGATCGAGGTCGCGCCCGAGGAGGCGGTCTCGTTCAGTTGCAACGCGGTCGTGGTGGGGCGGACGGTGGTCATGAACGAGGGGGCGCCCAAGCTGGCGCGAGACGTGGAGACGCTGGGTTTCCGGGCGCGGGCGCTGGCGTTTTCGGAATTCATCAAGTCGGGCGGCAGCGCCAAGTGCCTGACGCTGCGGATCGACGGCGAGGAAGCGGCCGGCTGGAAGTCCAGCAAGACACATGACGTTGGAAAGGACATCATTACTCGTGTATGAACTCTTTATCATGCGGCATGGCGCGGCGGCCCTGGTCGATCAGGCGGGGGGTTCGGACGCCGAGCGGCGGTTGACGCCGCGGGGAATCCGGCGCTTGAAGACGATCGCGCGCGGGCTCGATCGGCTCGATCTGGGGATCGAGCGCATCGTGTCGAGCCCGGTTGTTCGTGCGCGCGAGACGGCCCAGATCGTGGCTCAGGGGCTCTCCCTCGAGGATGCGCTCGAGTTTTCGGACGTGCTCGAGACGGGTGCGTCGGCCGAGGCGGTCAGGCGCTTCTTGCACGGGCGGGCCGAGAGCCGGCTGCTCGTAATCGGTCATAACCCGACCTTGAGCGATCTGGTCAGTCGTCTGATCGAGGGCGACGGGTCGCGTCCCCTGATCGAGCTCAAGAAAGGGGGCGTGGCGGCGCTGCGCGGATCGGCCCCGACGGCCAAGATCCTGGAGCTGGCTTGGCTGGCCACGCCCCGTTTGTTTCGCCGACTGGGAGAAGACTGATGAATATATATAATAGCGTTATGCGTGTGCGGGCGCGGCCGTGCGTGGGCGGATGGGGCTTGATTCCGAGAGTTCGAGCGCCATGTTCTGGAATTCGATTTGCGAGCGGACGCGGGGGTCGCCGGGCTTCGCGGGGGCGACCCTGTGGTAGACGCCGTCGGCCGAGAGCTGGCGGGCCTTCACGTTGTCGGCCAGAACGACGCCCAGGATGCCGTCGACGATCCGGTTCCTGAGCTGGGGATCCTCGATGGGAAACATGATTTCGACTCGGCGGTGAAAGTTCCTTGGCATCCAGTCGGCCGACGCCAGGAAGACCTCGGGGTCGTCGCCGTTCTGGAAATAAGAGATTCGCGAATGTTCAAGATATTTGTCGACGATGCTGATCACGCGGATGTTGTCCGACACACCCGGCATTCCCGGGCGCAGACAGCAGATTCCCCGGACGATGAGGTCGATCCGCACGCCCGCCTGGCTGGCGCGATAGAGCAGGGTGATGATCTGGGGGTCGACCAGGGAGTTCATCTTGGCGATGATTCGCGCGGGCCGGCCGGAGAGGGCGAACGCCCGCTCGCGATCGATGAGCGCGGCCAGGCGGCTGGCCAGGTGGGTGGGCGCCACGATGAGCCGGTTCCACTCGTTGGTCCGCGAATAACCGGTGAGCAAATTAAACAGCGCGCTCGCGCCCTCGCCGTATTCCCGGCGACATGTGAAGAAGCTCAGATCCGTGTATTGCCGGGCGGTCGTGGGGTTGTAGTTGCCGGTCGCCAGGTGGACGTAGCGCCTGATCCCGTCGTGTTCCCTGCGTACGACCAGGGCGGCCTTGCAGTGGGTCTTGAGCCCGACGATTCCATAGACGACGTGCACGCCGGCCTTCTGGAGCATGCGGGCCTTGTCGATGTTGTTTTCCTCGTCGAGCCGCGCCTGCAATTCGACCAGGGCGGTCACCTGTTTGCCGTTTTCGGCCGCGCGTGCGAGCGCGTTGATGACCGGGTTGGCCTCGGCCGTGCGGTACAGCGTCATCTTGATGGCCAGGGCCTGGGGGTCTTCCGACGCCTGCTCGATGAACCGCACGACCGAGCTGAACGATTCATAGGGATGATGGACAAGCACGTCTTGATCTCGAATCGCCTCGAAGACGTTCTTGCGCTTGACGAGCGCCGACGATTCCTGGGGCTCGAAGGGGTGCTCCTTGAGGTCGCGAAAGCCCTCGAGCCGGCACAAGACCTGAAGCGACGTGAGATCGACGGGGCCGGGAACCTTGTAGACGTCGCGCTCCTCGAGCTCGAGCGCGGAGCTCGAGAGCAGTTGCGAGAGAAACCCGTCGTCGGCGCGTTCCGAGATTTCGAGCCGCACCGGAGCGCCCCATTTGCGCAGCCGGATCGTTTCCTCAACGGTCGAGATCAGGCTCGAACGGCCCTCGTTTTCCTGGATGGTCAGGTCGCTGTTGCGGGTCACGCGGAAGGCGACGCGGTCCGAGGTCTTGTAGCCGCCGAAGAGGGCGTCGAGCCGCTGGCCGATGACGTCCTCGAGCAGGACGAACCGCCGCTGTCCGTCGGGCTCGTCGGGCAAGGCCACCAGCCGCGGGATCACCGAGGGAACCTGGATCACCGCGTACAGCGAACGCGCGGGGGGCTTGGGCGACTCGAGCCGCAAAAGCAAGTTCAAGCTCTTATTATGAACATGTGGGAACGGGTGAGCGGGGTCGATCGCGAGCGGCGTCAAGACGGGGTAGACCTGGTCGTCGAACAGTTGATCCAGAAAAGCGTTTTGCGAATCCGAGAGCTCGCCGGGCTCGCATACCCGGATGCCGTTCTTGAGCAAGTGGGGGCGGATCTCGCCGTGCCACGCCTCGTAGAGCCGGCCCACGAAATCATGCGCCCGCCGCGCGATTTCGATGATCTGCGAAAGCGCGCCCATGCCGTCGGCGGGGGGATCCTGGGCCTCGAGATTCTCGTATATTTGCGCCTGCAACCCAGCGACGCGGACCTCGAAAAACTCGTCGAGATTCGACGCACAGATCGACAGGAACCGCAGCCGGTCGAGCAGGGGATTGGTCGCGTCTCGAGCCTCTTCCAGCACGCGCTCGTTGAAGTCGAGCCACGAGAGCTCGCGATTGAGGAACCAACTGGGATCCAACGCGGGCGCCGTCGCCGGGGACGCCGCGGCCGTCGTCTGTCCGTTCAGCAGAGTCGTCGCCATGCTGCCTTGCCTCGTCGCCTTGTGCCGGGGTCAATCCTGAATTCACCCGCGCGATCGCGGCCGAATCAAACCGCGCAGAACCCGCAGATTGCGCAAATCCAGGTCTTCTCCATCCTGGATGCCCTTGGGAGTTTCCAGGATGAGTCGCGTGTCCCGAAACCGGGGATCGTTGAGCAGGTGCCGGAAAGGCCCGAGCCCCATGACGCCCAGCCCGATGCCCGCGTGGCGATCGACACGGCTTCCCAGCCCGCGCAGGCTGTCATTCACGTGCCAGACTCGCAGGCGATCGAGACCCACGCTTTCCTCGATCTCGCGGATCATCCCATCGTACCCGGCTTTGGTCTCGAAGGCATAGCCCGCGGCGAAAAGGTGGCAGGTGTCAGCGCAGATTCCGAGTCGATCCGCATCTTGAGATTGTTCGATCACGGCCTGGAGGTGCTCGATCCTGGAGCCCAGGCTCGTCCCCTGGCCGGCGGTCGTTTCGAGGTCGATGGTCACGTCCACGCCCTCGGTTTGCTCAATCGCCAGATCGAGAGCCCGGGCGACACGATCCAGGCCCTGCGCCTCCCCCGACCCCATGTGCGCCCCCGGATGCACGACCAGGTCGCCGATGCCCAACCGGTGACAGCGACTGATCTCGACCGCGAGCGCATCGATCGAGCGCCTCCAGAGAATATCGTCCGGGCTCGCCAGGTTGATCAGGTACGAGGCGTGGGCGACGGGGTCGGCGATCCCGGTTTCGTCGAGGGCCGCGCGAAATCGGGCGACATGTTCCTGATCGAGCGCAGGCGCGTTCCATTGGTTGTTATTCTTGGTGAAGAGCTGGACTGTCGCGCAGCCGGCGGCGTGGGCCAGCCAGACGGCCCGGTCGCAGCCGCCAGCAATCGACATGTGGGCGCCCAGCCTGCGAAACGATGCCGGCGGCCTGGCGATCCTGGTTTTTTTCGAAGCGATTCGCCGCGATTGATCAGGCTGAGTCATTTTGTACGAAAAACCGTCACTTGCGGATCGTGGATGTTCGATTCTACAATAAGCCCACGTGCCTTGTCAGGGAAGCCGCCGGAGAGCCATCCATGGGAATGCTGATCGGTTCCGGCATCGTCGCCGCCTGTCTGGTCGCCGCCTGGCTGATCATCCGGCGGCCGTTGCGCCAGGTGTTTGAGGAAGTCCACTTCGAGCAAGCCCGAGCCCTGTTTCGCCGCGAGCGCGAATGGCTCGAGGCCCGATTCGTGACTGCGATTTCGCGTCTCGACGCCGCCGACGGTCAGCGATGGGATAGCGCGTTCTGGCATGACGAGATCGTCTGGGCTCGTGACCGCGACACTCGCCGGTTGCTGGCCTTGGTTTGCGTCCACTTCGACGCCCCCTTTGACGCCCTTCACGATCCCGGCTGCGCGACGGCCCTGTTTGAATTCCACGGCGGCCGCTGGCACGCCGACGGCCGGCGACTCGACCTCACTCGACCCGATCAGGCCGTCGGCCACGACCAGCCATTCGAAGCCATCGCCGACATCCCGGGCGCCAAGCGACTCATTCCCTGATGTTGGCGCTTGCTCCGGTCCGGAGAGCCAGATACTCCTCAAGATCGAAATCGGCTCGCTTGCAGATCTCCAGTAGAGGACGTTCCCTGCGTTCAACCTCGGCACACGCCTCGGCCAGTTTGGGGACAATCTCGTGTGGAACCAGACAGACTCCGTGCTTGTCGGCGTGGATCAGGTCGCCGGGATGGATGACGACGCCGGCGATCGACACAGGCTTTCCAAACTCGACCAGCCGCACGTAGGCGTGGCTGACGCAGGGGTTGAGCCCGAACAGGGCAAACCCCAGCGCCCGGACCTCGTCGAGGTCGCGTGGGCAGCCGCTCGTGATATGGCCCACGCAGCCCAGCTTTTGATGGATCGTCGCGGTGACCTCGCCGAACTGCGCCCCCAACCCCGGCGGATTGTCGAGGTCGCATCCCACGGCGATCTTGGGCCCCGGCTGGGCGGCCACGTAGCGAAAATAGTCGGCGGTCAAGTCGCGCTTGGTCTCGCCCGGCTCCGGGGGCGTGGCCTTGGTGCAGGCGGTCACCGCGTAACCGACGATCGGCCCGATCTCCGGCAGCAGCGACCGAATGGCATGCGGCAAAAAACCCACGTGCCGCGGCCGAACGTCAAAGAGCTCGATGGCGTTCGATATGGTCGGGGAGGGGTATCGTTTCAGGGCCTCGAGCTCGGCGGGGCTGGCGATCGGCATGGACATGGTCCGTGGGCTCCTGGGGCAAACCAGACCCACGGTCGGCCCCAGCCGGCCGGGATGCTGGTTTTCTCGAACGTCAGACTACACGGACTCAAGGCATACGACCAGCAGTCAGGCCCCGACCTGGCGATTCAATCGACCAGGCGGCGATCGGACATCACCCGTCCTTCTTCGCTCGGGTATTCCTCACCCAGGGTCCAAACCCTCGGCAGGGCCGATTCTCGAGGTCCGACAAGACGGGTCGAGCCGCGACGAACCACTGGCCAAGAACCAGGGACTCTTGGCCTTGGTTCCGTGAAACGCTACGCTGAGGGGCTGTCGAAGAATCGGCGAGCTGGCTGGGCGATCGCCGGGTCGAAGAGTCACCCTTGTTTCCTTCCCAGCGCGACCCGTTGCAGGTCTTCTCCCATGGCCGACTTTCATCAAAAGCCCAAGCCCTCTCCCAAGCCTTTCGAGCGATTGCCCGGCCTCCGCAAGGTCGACGAAGACGACGCGATCGAGGCCGCCATGGAAAAAGCCATGGGCGCGGACCAGTCCAAGGACCCGACAGCAACGACCGCGCTCAAGCGGCTCTGGAACGCGGAGCTCGAGGCCGAGCTCGAGGAAGCCCTGTCCGGCTTTGATCCCAGCAGCTTCGAAGTCGCCGCGCCCAAGGGTTCCAAGGGCGATCGCGGCTCGACCCCGAAGGACCAACGCGGACAAGAAGGCCGGCCCGGCCTCAAAACGGGAAAGGTCATCGGCGTTCGCGGCAAGAGCGTCTTCGTCGACCTGGGCGGCAAGAGCGAGGGCGTGCTCACGCTCGATCAGTTCACAGGCGACCTGCCCGCACCCGGCTCTTCCATCGAGGTCGTCGTCGAACGTTTCGACCCCGACGAGGGCATCCAGATCCTCAGGCTGAAGGGCTCGGCCATCGAGGCGAGCTGGGAAAACTTGAGACGCGACGTGATCGTCGAGGCCCGCGCGACCAAGGTCGTCAAAGGGGGGCTCGAAGTCGACGTCGACGGCATCCGCGGCTTCATGCCCATCAGCCAGATTGACCTCTCTCGCGTCGAGGACGCATCTTCATTCGTCAACCAGAAATTCAAGGCCGTCGTCACCGAGGCCAACCAGCGCGAAAAAAACCTGGTGGTCTCGCGCAAGGAAATGCTCGAGCGTGAACGGGCCGAGATGCGCGAGAAAACCTGGCTCTCCCTCGAGGAGGGCCAGACCCGCGACGGAATCGTGCGATCCATCAAGGAATTCGGAGCATTTATTGATATTAGTGGTGTCGATGGATTGCTGCCGCTCGGCGAGATGAGCTGGGCTCGCGTGTCGAAGGTCGAGGACGTGATCCGCGTCGGCGACGCGGTCAAGGTCAAGGTGCTCAAGATCGACCCCGTCGCCCGCAAGCTCACGCTCGGGCTCAAGCAGCTCGCGCCCAGCCCGTGGGAAACGGCGATCTTACGTTACACCCGCGGCGCGATGATCCAGGGCAAGGTGACGAAGCTCATGGAATTTGGCGCCTTCGTCGAGCTCGAGCCCGGCATCGAGGGGCTGATCCACGTCTCCGAGCTCTCGCCCAACCGCGTGCGCAGGGTCGCCGACATCGTCAAGGAGGGCCAGGACGTCGAGGTTCGCATCCTCAAGGTCGAGCCCGAGGTCAAGCGGATCTCGCTGTCGCTGATCCCGGCGGTCAAGGGCGCGAAACCAGTCGTCGAGGAAGAAGACGACGACGAACCGCCGCGCCCGCCCGCTCCGGAGCCCAAGATCCCGCTCAAGGGAGGCCTCGGCGATCGCGATCGAACAAATCGATAAATCTTCATACGTTAAGGGTCGACACGCTTGCCGATCCTTCGCTCTTCAAGTTTAGCTCCAGACGATGCCGCGCTCGGCGAGAATCTGTTTGAGAGCGGTCGCGGCGTCGCCGAAGCGGTCGGGGCCGGTGAAGCCATAGGACTTTTCGGCGACGATCAGGTGGGGCTCGAGTACGCAGAAGCCCGTGAACCCACTCGCGACGGCGTCGGCGATCAGCCGCGGAATCTGCCCCGACCCATGCCCGGCCGGCACGTTGCGGTGGGTCGCCGGATCGAGATCCTTCACGTGAAAATGGGTCACGTGATGTTTGAGCATCGTCCACGCCTGGTCGATCGACTGCCCAACCTCCAGGTAATTGGCCGGGTCAAACGCATGCGAAAGCGCGGGCGAGCCGACCGTCTCCAGAATGTCGAGCACCCGAGCCGCCGTGTCGCCGAAAATCCCCTTCTCATTCTCAAGAAAGAGCGTGACTCCACGATCATGCGCACGGCGAGCGAGCTCGCCCATGCGACGCATGACCTCAACCCGATGCGATTCGGGATCGTCGCCCGGCGGGATGTAAAAGCTGAACACCCGGATCCGCGGGGCGCCATAGTATTCGGCGAGCTCGAGCGCTTCCTCGAACCGCGCCAGGTGCGACTCAAAATCGTCCTCGACCCGGCTCTTGCCGATCGGCGAGCCAATCGCGCTCAAGCCGAAGCCGCGGGCACGCAGTTGCTCGCGAAACGCGGCGTGCTGGTCTTCTGCAAGCTCGAGAACGTTCGAGCCGTGGATCGCCCGGAACTCGATGTGGCGGATGCCGTGGCGTTCGAGTACGTCGATCTGTTCGGTCGGGTCTTGCGAGATCTCGTCGGCGAATGCGGACAAGCGAATCATCGATCAGCGCCCCGGATGAAACGAAGCGAGCCTCGGTTCCCACCCCGTCGATCTTAGCAGCCCGCTCGAAAACCGCCAGGAGTTGGCGTGCGGGCGTTCCGTCGTGTACGATTCATGCTATCGGGCCTTTCGACGACGACTTCTCCAATTCGCGGCCAAGACGCCATGACCACCATCCTTTTCACTCTGCTCATTTACTGGCTCACGGTGTTCGTGGCGTGCTTCGTCGTGGTCGAGGTCGGTCACGACCAGCTCTACGACGAAATCACCCCCTACGCCGGTTTCAAGGTCACGGGCGGCTCGCTCTTGATCGCGATTCTCTTGACCTGGTACAAGGCGCGCGGAACGCCGGCGTCCTTTGAATCGATGTTCACCACGAATATCATCTGGACCATGCTGCAGGGGATCGTCTGGGTCGCCGTCTTCATGCTCGTCTTGCGGTTTCACCCCTGGCATGCCCTCGGGCTGGGTCTGGCGACAATGTTGATGGTTCCCGGTCTGGCGACAATGGGCGTCGACGGAATCCTCGCCCGGCCGGCTCGAACCTCGGCGGCGGCCCAGCCGTTCACGCCCAAGGAGCCCGTCCGGTCGTCGCTGACCGCGCCGCCGGCCAAACCGGCCGAACCAGCCAAGTAAGCGGGCCTGATTCCCGCGGCCGGAACCTCATGCGGGCAATGACTCGACGGCGTGCGCGACCAGGCGGGCGAGACGGCCGCCGGCCTCGAGGGCATGCTCGTGGATCCGCCAGAAGTCCTTGAGGCTCGCGGGACGCCGCCACAGCGATCGCAGCGCGGCTCCCACGCGGTAGCTGCCCGACCGCGACAGCAGGTCGGCGATCTCGGGCGCCAGATCGCCATGCGCGTCGTCGCTCACGACCCGCGCTGACAGAAACCGCGCCGAGCGCTCGGCGCAGAACTGGGCGACCGCCGCCGTCTCCATGTCGACCACGTCGGCCTGGTAGGATCGCCAGAGCTCGGCCTTTTCGGCCGCCGTCGTGATCACGCGGTCGACGGTGAGCAACCGCCCACGATGCCAGCGCGCGCCCCCGTCGAGCACGTCGGGGATGGCCACGGGGAGGATCGACCCGTCGAGCCCGACGATCTCGTGGGCCAGCACCGCGTCGTTGCGCGCCAGGGCGGGGTTCAGCGCGCCCGCGAATCCCGCCGAGACGAGCCAGCGCGGGTGATGGCCGGCGAGCAGGATCTCGGCCCCGCGGCGGGCTGCGGCGCGGCCGACCCCGCAGACGCCCACGACGACAATCTTGCCCTTGAGCTCGCCCTCGAGCACGGGCATCGATGCCGCCTGATAACGTCGCTTGCCCCGAAGCTGGTCGACCAAGTCGGCGACCTCGATCGAAAGCGCCGCGATCACCGCGACGTCGGCCCAGAGCGGCGGGGGCGCGAACCGGCCCCGCGGCTGGGTTCCCTCGTTCACCGCCTCAGCCCCCGTGGGTGCCATTCCCGCCTGTTTCCGTGGGTCATGAGAGCTGCCAGGCGAGCATCTTGAACGTGTCGCCCAGCCGGCTGTTCACCCCCACCGCCGCCGAGGTCTCATAGCCGACGTGGACCATGCAGTCCTCGCAGCGGGGGTCGTTGCCATAACCGTACTTGTCCCAGTCGGTCTTGTTCAAGAGGTCGTGGTAGGTCTCGTGGTGGGTGTCGGTGATCAGATAGCAGGGGCCCTTCCATCCCTTGATGTTCCGGGTCGGGCTCGCCCACGCCGTGCAACGGGGCATCTCGCGCTTGCCCTGCAAGAATTCTTGATAGATCGGCGAGGTATGGAACTTGTACTTGCGGAACATCGCCTCGGCCGCCAGGAATTTCTGTTTGATGTCGTCGCGAGTCATGAAAATCTCACGCGAGCCGACGGCCGCGTAGCCGTAGGCCGGCGAGATGATGAAGCCGTCGACGTCGAGCGTGGTCAGATAGGCGAAGAGCTCGTCGATCTCGGCCATCTCGGTTTCCTTGAAGATGGTCGTGTTGGTGCAGACCAGGAATCCGCGCTCCTTCGCAGCCTTGACGCCATCGATCGCGCTGTCAAACACCCCCTCGCGCTCGACGGCGATGTCGTGGTTCTTGCGCATGCCGTCCAGGTGGACGTTGAAGAAAAATGTGCTCGACGGGCGAAAGTCGTCGCGCTTCTTCCGGATGAACATGCCGTTGGTGCACAGGATGACGACCTTCTTGCGCTCGAGGATCTTGGCCGTCAGCTCGCCGATGCCGGGATAGATCATGGGCTCGCCGCCGCAGATCGAGACCACCGGAGCGCCCGCCTCATCGACCGCGGCCAGGCATTCGTCAATCGAGAGCTTTTGCTTGATCGTGGACTCGTATTCGCGGATCCGCCCGCAGCCGGTACAGGTCAGGTTGCAGGCATGGAGCGGCGCGAGCATCAGGACCATCGGAAACTTCTCGGCCCGAGCCAGCCGCTTGCGGACGACGTAGCTGGCGATCCGGGTCGTCATCGCGAGGGGAAAACGCATGTCAGAGAGAGCCTCCCAGGAAAAGCGGTCCGGTCGGGAACACGCTCGAGTGAATGATCGGAATGATTCGGTTGATTGCAAGTCCCGCGAGCCGTTCGCGCCTCTCACGCCTCGCGCGAAACCGACTCGGCCGCGATCCCCTGGGCGGCGTCCGCCCCGGCCCGGCCCTCCTGGCCCGGAGTCGCCTCGCGATAACGCGCCAGCGCCATCAACGGGAAATAGACGCGGTACATGTGGTATCGCAAGTAAAACACGCGGGGAAAGCCGGTGCCGGTGAATTCGGCTTCGTCCCAGTCGCCGGCCTCCGTCTGGGTGCTCACGAGAAACTCGACCCCCCGCCGCGCCGCCGCGCTCTCGTGCCGGCCGGCCGAAACCAGCCCCAGCACGGCCCACGCCGTCTGCGACGCCGTCCGCTCGCCCGTCCCCTTGAGCGCAGGGTCTTCGTAAGACAGGCACGTCTCGCCCCAGCCCCCCGACGGCTGCTGGACCGACTCGAGCCAGCCGACCGCGCGCTCGATCGCGGGATGATCCATCGGATAACCGATCGCGCGCAGACCCTGCAAGACCTGCCACGTTCCGTAAACGTAATTCACCCCCCAGCGGCCGTACCAGCAACCCTCCGGCTCCTGGGTGGCGAACAGATACTCGAGACCCTTCACAACCGCGGGGTGGTCGATCGCGTACCCCAGCGTGCCGAACAGCTCGAGCACCCGCGCCGTGATATCGGCGCAGCTCGGGTCGAGCATCGCGTTGTGATCGGCGAAGGGTAGCTTGGTGAGCACTTGATTATCGATATCGACGTCATAGGCCGCCCAGCCGCCATCGCGGTTTTGCATCGCCAGAAGCCAGCTCACGCCCCGCTGGATCGCCGCCTGAACCGCGGGCGTACGGGACAGCGGCGACCGCGCCAGCGCGAGCAAAACCATCGCGCTGTCGTCGATGTCGGGATAAAATGGATTATGGAACTGGAAGTGCCAGCCCGTGGGCTCGACCCGAGGCCCGCACACGCTCCAATCGCCGGGCTTGCGGATTTCCTTCTCGAGCAGCCAGTCGATGGCTCGGCCCCAGGCCGGGTGGTCGTCGGGCAGGCCCGCGTCGGCCAGGGCGATCGCCGTGATCGCCGTATCCCAGACCGGCGACAGACAAGGCTGGACGCGGATCCGATCGCCCTCTTCGATTCGCAAGGCCTCGAGTTCCCGGAGCGCCCACGCGATTCGCGGCGAATCGAGCTCGAGACCCATGCATCGGAATGCGACGATGGAATAGATCATGGGTGGGAAGATCGCGCCCAGGCCGTCGGTGCCCTCGCAATGTTCAAGCATCCAGCGCTCCGCCGCGGCGAGCGCGGGCGCGCGCCAGGAGGCGGGGGCCAGGCGGTCGTAGAGCTTGAGCAACCGGTCGACCGCCAGGAAACAGTTGGTCCACGAAACAAGTTGCTTGGTCCGCCGCGCGGGCGTGGAGCGCCCGGTGGGGAACAGCTCGCCGATGCCTTGCTCGGCCGGAAGCCGGCGGACCGGCTTGTGATAGGCCATGATTGTGAGCGGAACCACGATCGTCCGGGTCCAGGCCGACATCGCGCTCAAGCTGAACCGCCAGCGGGGTGGGATCAGCACCAGCTCGGGGGGCACATAGGGGCATTCGTCATAGGGAATCTGACCCAGGAGCGCCAGATAGAAGCGCGTGAAACTATTGCACGCGGGCGCTCCGCCGGCGGCCAGGATCGCCCGCCGAGCCCGCGCCATCAGCGGCGACTCGGGATCGTAACCGAGGATCTTGAGGACGAAATACGCCTTCACTGACGCGCTCACGTCGACCGCGCCGCCCGGATGAATCGCCCAGCCGCCGCACTCGAGCTGTTGATCCACAATATACCGTGCGAGCGCCCCACAGGCCGGGTCGGTCTCCTGGCCCAGAAACGTCAGGAGCAGGATGTATTCCGACTCGAGGATCGTGTCACCCTCGAGCTCGCCGACCCAGTAGCCGTCGTCATGTTGGCGATCGAGCAGCCACTCCGCTGTCTTCTGGCAAGCCGTGTCGAGCGAGTCGGATGTGAAGCTCGGCCGCCGCGCTCCCGGAGCCGCCGGTCGTTCGGAGAGCCTGGAAGCGACGCCTCCCTCCCTGTTGGCGATCATGCGTTCCCGAACCTCTCCCCTCGAATCGAGGAGTCATGAGTCAGGCAATCCCCTCGAGCCAGGCGCGCAACTCGCCCCGCCCACCCCTCCAAATGCGTGCACATCCTAAGCGCGTAACGCCAAGACGATCAAGACCAAACCCCCACAAGATCTTGTGCCGCATGGGGTAACAAGAGGACGTCGCTGGCCGCATAGCTTGCCTATTTTGCGTGCACGAAGCGAAACCGCCACCGCATTCTGGCCGCCTCGTCGGGACCACGCTGCATGTCTGAGACACGACCTGGTCGCCTGTCTGAGACACGACCTGGTCGCCGACTTTACGGGACACCGCGGCGGCGTTTACTTCGAGGCGGGGTACGCGATGGGCCTGGGCCTTCCGGTGATCTGGACTTGCAAGTCACCCGACATCGCCAGCGCTCATTTTGACACGCGGCAATACAACCATATTGTGTGGACCGAGCCCGGCGAGCTACGCGAGAAGCTCGCGCTACGAATCCGGGCAACTATTGGGATGGTACCGAGCAAGCGCTTGGCAGGTCGGTGATAACACGGTTCGTCCGATAGGAAACCGGCGGCAATTCACTATCTATCGAGGTTGTTCCCGATGTCGACACGCTACGGGGAAGGAACAACATGTCGTCCATGAGTTGCTCAGTTAACGCACTTAACCTCCTGGATTATCGCAAGTCGATGTTTCGATGGCCGAGGGGTACGGTTCGTTACCGCTAAAGTAGGTCGCCCCATTGGGCGCGTTGACCTGGTTGACGAGGATCTCTGCGGGCGTCCTTCCGTTAATTCTCAGCGTCGCCGACCCGGTCCGGAGACCACCCTGCATCGCCCAACCACCCCAAGAGCTGATCGCAGTCGGGTCGCTCTTGATCACCAGCCACAGCCATCCGCGGAACGCAATCTCGGCACCGTCGGCATGGACCACGACTCCCTCGACTTCCTCCAGTCGGCCGCGGCGAGCGAACCACGGCTCAGGCCATCGCCGGGTGACCTCGTCCCAGCATTTGCGCAGCTTCTTGATGATCCGGGTCAGCCAATGCTGAAGCGCGGGCGGAAGATCACCATTCTTGCGATGGCGCTCCAACCGCTCCAGGATTTGGTCGTCACCGACCGCCGCCAATGCTCGACCATACCGCCAGATCGCTTCGATGCCGCGATCATCCGCAACCGCCATGATCCGGTTGACGTAAATCTCGGCCCACTTGCGCTCGCGGCGCTCGCGATCGCAACGCTTATATGCCTGCCGCACGGTTGGCTCGGGATCGGTCGACAGCGCTGCTATCTGCGGACTCCGCAACTCCTCCGGCAACCAGGCGGCCGCCTCCGCCGCCCGTTCCCGCAGTTCTACCGCATCCTCGCCTTCATTCGTTAAGGCCCACGATTCACAGATCGTCGCGAGCGCCCCGGCGTCCACCGACGACATGGCTCGATATGCTGCCCGCCGGACGCCGTATTGGCCGTCGCCAAGCAACGGCAGCATAAGCTGCTGTGGAGTGACGGTGGCACGTTGTGTCAGTGCCAGTGCGTCAGCGAACTCCGACCGCGCCTGCGGCATCCAGGCGGAAAAGTCGCCCCAATGCTCCTCGACCAATCGATCGGGCGCGAGGCGGGCAAGCAGCGAGAAGAGTTCGGGCTCGGCCGTGCGGCCGGTCTGAACGCGGCGGATGCGCTCGACCAGTGCATCGATCACGACCGACGGGGTAACGCAGCCGTCGCGAACCAGGTGAGGGACGAGCCGAGACAAAGACAGCCAGTCGCTCTCCCGGATCAAAAGGGCCACCGCCGGCGCAAACGCCTCCGCGCTCTCAGCGTACATGATTCCAATGACAAACGAAGCCACGGACACGCGCTTCACTTCCGTCGACAATGCCCACCCTTCCGGGCTCCGGACCAGTCCAAGAGCATCGTTCAGGAGTGCGCTGTCGTTCGCAAGTACCCCCCATCGAGCGAGAGCTCCAAGAGCGACCGGGCTCAGGCTCGGCAACGTCCCGGGCTCCGTATCCTTGCCATCGACCGTTACACCTTTGACGGCAATCGTGCGCAATGCCGCGAATAGTTCAGCCTCGCGACCTGCCTGCCTCATATGCCCGCAAGCGTCGATTAACTCGCGCCGGGCGTAGATATCCAGGGACTGATCTTGGATCAGGTCGGTTAAGTCCCTAAGGTTCGGACGCCGGATCACATTGCGCCGGATCAGCTTGGCCAGCGCTGCCGCCGATGCCGTACGCCGGTGGGCAAGCTCTCCGGTGCGAGCCGTCTTCAACAAAGCCTCTTCCGCAGTCGACCTGCCCGAATCGATCAGCGCTGCGGCGCAATTGGCAAGTGCATCGATCAGACTAAGTAGTACGCCTTCTTGCTTGAAAGTTGCAAAACTCATGAGCGCCGTAAACGCCTCTTCCGACCGCGCGGAGCCTGCCACGCTGATAGCGCCGATATGTGCGATCAACCGCTGATCGTCCGTGTCCGCCACACGCGTGAATACTCCCGCGATCAACTGAGGCACGCACGGCGGAAGCGAGTCAAGAGCCATACAAGATGCGATCTCAAATAATTCGCCGATGACATAACCGTTGGTTTCAGCGTCAACAGCGAAGTGCATCAAGGGCGAGAGGTCCGTGCGGCCGAGGCTGAGCAGAGTCTCCCACGCCAGCAGCTTTCGCCGCAGCTCCTGAGTCACCCATGCCGCCTCCATCTGCGTTCCCGCCACCGCATCGCGCTTGAGCACCGAAAATGCCTGATCTCCAGGATCGCCAACCCAGCCGTCCAGTTGCCTGGGACGCACAAGGTCCGCCAGGCGGTAATAAACGATGTCGCTTCGGACCGCCGATTCGGTTTCTAGCAGACCCAAATAAGTCGCCACGACTTCCGGCGAGTCGATCCGACCTGCGAGCTCGCCGTTCATGATCAGAGAAGATCTGACGCCCTTCGCCATTCCCCCGGACACGAGGCGTTGCCACACCGCATCCTGCAAGGCACCATCATCAGCGTTCGCCTCCGCGATCGCCGACGGAATCTGGGCCGCGGACTCATCCAGGAACGGCGCAGGATCCTCATCAGGAGGCGGCTCTTCGACCGCAAGACGAGCGAAGACGATGTCAAGGCTGCCGTGATCGGCTAGCTCCCGAAGACATGCAACCAGGGAATGGTTCCAGCGCTTTTGCGCTCTTCGATGCACATCCGCGACGATCGGGCCGCGTTCAGTTCCAGGAACTCCAAGGTGAATCCGGGTCCTGACGGCAAGATCGCCAGTCTCGTCGTCGTGTGCCGACGCGATGCCCGCCAGGGCGTTGACTACTTCTCGTGTTCGGTGCCCTAACGCATACAAGGTGGCGCAAGCGGACTTCACGCGCTGACCTTGGAGCGCCTCCAGTATCTTGGACAGGACCACAGCACGCAAGTTATCGCGGGTCGAGCCCGGAAAGGCGTCGAGCCATGTGCGCAGCATTTCGTCATAACGCCCGCGCATGCTCAAACGCGGCCATTCGTCCTTCGAGCGGAGGCAAAGCGGAAGGAGGTCGTCCACGAGAACACTCCTCGCCTCGTCCGGCCGGTCTCGTGTGAGGCGCAGCAGCGCCTCGAACACTTGCTCGCGCAAACTGTCAATCTCCGCCTCGCCCTCGCTCGCACGCTCCAGCTCCGCGATGTCTTGCAGCATCGGCCGCAGCGTACTAACGGTGCTCGCCTCTTCCAGGCGCCGATACAGCGGTCCGATGTCCTCGTGCTGAGTGGTCGACATGGTTCAGTCTCCCTTCAAGTGGTCCGGAACGAATCCATGTCGCCATAGCCATTGGCCGCGCGCGTTTTCGATGATGAGCCCATAGGAGATCGCCTCGTCGAAAAGGCAGGAGGCTTCGTCGTCGGTCACCGGCCCCCGCGCTGGCGCGATCCAGTGGTCCCGGCGTGACAGCTCTTCGCAGCCTCGCGGGATCGCCGTGCAGATTGCGCGAAGCGCGTCCAAAACTCGTCTGTCCGCGAGGGAAATGTGCCGCCTGTTCACCTTCTCGCAGAATCGCACAAGGAACCGCTCCGTAAGCGCACTTAAGGCAGCAGACTGTTGATCGAGGACGAGGAGGCGCCGATCATGATCCAGGCTGACGAAACTCCCCCACATAGCCGGATGGCGGAGGGAATTAACCATCGCAGGAACGGCCGCCTGCGAATCCCCCGACAAAAGCGCTTCGTCCCCGAGCGCGGTTGGCCCGATACCCCCCCGCGCGCTGGCCGCCAACGCCGGTGCGATACGGCGCCAGCAGTCCTCGCCAAGTAGCCGAGCCGCATTGCTCAATTCCTCCTCGCCGAAGTCCGTAACGAAAACCTTCCCGACCTTGGCTGAAACGCCGCTATACAGGTCGCTCGTAATCCACATGCGAACAAGTTTATCCATCGCCGCCTCGGAGGTTCCGCTAGCACTGCGGGAAGTAACCAACAGCACCGCATCGGCCGCCTCGCTGCCCCGCGCGCGCCAAAACTGGTGCATGAGTCGCTGGACGGCGCATCGCTGCTCATTGGTTGCCTCGTCAATGCCGTCCAGGTCCAGGACCAGGATCGGCCGCGATGCATCCGGGTTAGCATGGCGCAACCGTGCGACCGTTTCCGCCAGCTCCTCAATGCAAAAACTTGTCGGATGGGCCGGGCTGCGCCACTCCCTCACGAGACGCCCCGCCCAGTTCTCCTCGACCTCGCGTGCGAGCGCGACGGCAGCGAACCGCCGGTCGGCCTCGTTTTGCAGAAATTGGGCCGCCAACACGCTCTTTCCAGAGCCGCCATCGCCCATAACGAATACGAGCGAGTGCGTTGCGATCTGCTTCTCGACTTCCTCGATTAGTTCACGACGAATCAAGCGCTTTGGGTCATCCACGAGGGTCCTGGCGATGAATTCCCGCACAGCCTCGCTTGCTGCCGCGCGCGCTGACTTTGGACCGTCGTTCACGGCAAGCGATCGCGCATCCGCGACGCCAAGGAGGCACTCGTTCAGAAACTCGCCAGTCAGTTCCAAAGGTTTCTCGACCGTTCTTTGCAGTATCCGCCCGAGCAGCGTGGCGAGAGATCTATCGAACTCCAGCGGCAGGACGCCGCGTCGGCTTGCGTATGCCTTAACGGCCTCGATCCACATCGTTTGGCTGACAGAGAGATCCTTCGACAGCTTGCCGAGGATCGTGTGCCGCGCCCCGGCGGCCTCCGCTTTCCCGTAGAGCGCCGACACCCTTTGGGCAAGTTTATCGCGTTTGCCACGGGCCGGTTTGGGTCGCAATGCGGCAGCCGGAGCGGCGTCATTGCGAGTCGCGTAGAGCTGGTCCGCCGAGGGCGCGAAATGCCGGTTCGAGATTAAGACGAACTCAGTGAATTCGACGTTAGGCGATAGCTTCACACTTCGAAAAAACGCGTCCAGGATGTCAATCAGCTCACTCCCCTCAATCGGTCGCGGCGTCGCGCTTCGCGAATACTTGAATTGCACCCCAGCAGCGCTGTGAGTTCCCGCCAAGTGGACCACCACGTCCATATCCTTCTCCTCGTGGACGACTGCCCCTGCCCGCGACGCGACGCCGACTCCCTGGCGATTAAGGTCTTGGCTGGCGCCCAGACTCTGGGCACATGCGGCCAGCCCCGCTGCTCCCAGGAACTGGTAGAGATAGCCCCCCAGAGCGTCCCTGACAGAATCAGTCATTCCTTTGCCCTGCCGACGTTCAGTAGTCCCCTCAAACAGCACCCTGCGTGATGCGATTCTACTCCGGCGAGTGGAATTGCGTCACGCGCGAACGCACCGGGCCAGCCCCGCCCCACGGGGGATCGGAAGGGTGTGATCCCAAAAAGCGGTTATGCCGCGGTACGCTGAGATCGCTTCCGCGCCGATGGTTGCGTCAATTCGTCCTTCTCGTCCTCGAGAAAACACTCAAAAACACTCAGACTAAAAACACTCAGACAAAAAACACTCAGACAAAAAACACTCAGACAAAAACACTCAGACAAGACAAAAACAAGACAAAAACACTCAGACAGGCAGTGTGGTCTTGACACAAAAACACTCAGACAGGCAGTGTGGTCTTGACAGGTCGGCCGGAATGGCGTAATCTGCGGCCTCCAACCCAGGAGATACTCCGATGACGATGGCACGCGCGCACCTGGTCGACCCCTCGGTCACTCGCTGGTATCACTGCAT
>DAIDHE010000381.1 GCA_027459775.1 Planctomycetales bacterium
TTGATGGCATCGATCGAGGTTCTTGAGCGTGGGGGGCGAGCGGTCTATCGGCTGATCGATGAATCCAGCGGAGCGTCGGCGCTTGTGCTTCCGTCGTATGGTTTCAATCTCTTCGACCTCAGGCTGCCTCTGGGAGGTCGCTCGACGCCGGTTGTGTCGGCGGCGGGGGATTTCGCGGAGAATCCCAGCCATCCCGCGCGGAGCGGCGTCCCGATCCTGTTTCCCTATCCCAACCGCGTGCGCGACGGACGATTCCGGTTCGGCGATCGCGGATTCGCGTTGCCGATCACAAACGGGCCGAACGCGATCCACGGCTTTGCCCTTGAGGCGGACTGGGACGTGGTGGATCATGAGGGAGGGCCCGAGGGAGCCTTCATCACCGGCCGGTTTCAGATCTCGCGGCAAGCGCCCACACGCCTCGCCGCGTGGCCTGCCGACGCCGTGCTCGAAGTCCGATACGGGCTCCTGGGCCGCCGGCTCACGATGGAAGTGACCGTCACGAACCCGTCCCCAACGGATTTACCCTTTGGATTCGGGATCCACCCCTACTTCTTCCTGCCGGTGGCGCCGGACGGCGACCCCAGCCAGACCCAGGTGGTCCTGCCCGCGTCGACCTATTGGGTGCTCAAGGATTGCTTGCCCACCGGGGAGGTTCGGCCGGTTGACGCCCGCCTCGATTTTCGGTCGGGCCAGCCCCGTCAGAACCTCGAGCTCGACGACGTCCTCTCCGGCCTCGAATACCACGAGGGCGAATGGGGCGCTTGCCGGCTGGTCGACCTGGCCCAGGCGGCCGAGCTCAAGATCGGCTTTGACCGCGGCTTCCGGGAACTGGTCGTCTTCACGCCCAAGGGGCGCGACAACGTGATCGCCGTCGAGCCCTACACCCAGACCACCGACGCGATCAATCTCCAGGCTCGGGGGGTGGACGCGGGGCTGCGCGTGCTCGCGCCCGGTCAGTCCGTGCTTTTGCGGCTCTTCTTCGAATCCTCGGGCTGACAAGGGGTTGCGTGAAAAACGCGAAGCCGCTATTTGACACCTGTCGAACGGGACTAGAATACACTCAGTGCGAGAACCCGTGGTTCATGACGGGCGTTGGGTCCAATAAAGGCGTGCGAGACCGCGAACAACCGGGAGGGCTGGCGCGATGTTCGCGGGTCGGCCCAGGCCGGGGAGAGTCATCACATGCCGTCGGTACGAGGGTCGCTCATGACGCCGGGAGCGCGGGCGGGCGAAAACAATCTGGGCGGCCTGCGGCTCGACTTGCTCAAGCAGGCGGCCGAGATCTATGTGACCCACGCCTACGCCGGCCGATCGGTTCCCGATTCGGTCGCGAAGCGGCTCGTCTGGCGCGACGATTGTCCGGCCGAGGACGTTGTGTCAGCGCCCCCGTTTGAGCGCGCGGGCAACGCGCCCGGGCGCTCGACCCCCATCCACGCCCTCCGTCTAGGGAACGCACGCTATCCCCACATGAAGCTCCAGATCCAGCCCTGGCCCAATGACGCCGGCTTCATGCTCTCGGTCAACACCCACGACCAGGTCTCCGGCATCGACCTGGGAGGCGAGGCCGAGGCGTTCCGCGTCCTTCAGGCCGAGAATCAGCGACTCAAGGAATTGATCGAGCAGGCCTGGGACGACGCCGGCCTGCCCACGTTCTTACGCTATCTTCGCGACTATATCTCGAGCCGGGCCGACGGTGACTCGACGCATCCGGACGACGGCTCAGCCCCGGCGACCGACGCCAAATCACCGGCCTGAGCCAGGCAATTGCCCTGGCCTCGCGCCCCCGATTACAATCGTCCCAAGTCGCGAACCCGCTCGCGGCCCGCGATCACGATCAGCCGGCGACCGAGCCCGGGAGCGAGACTCGATGGATTTTCCGACGCAGGCGCTCGTCTGGGCCCAGGCCCCCGCGCCCAGCGTCCCCAGCACCAGCCTGACTCCGCTCTTACCGCTCCGACGCTGGTGCTATGGACTCACGCTCTCGCCCCCCGACATCACCCCAAGCGCGCAGGGTGTCGTCGCGTTTCTGGCCGGGTTGGGGCTACTCCTCCTCATCGTGCTCGTCTTTCAGGGGCCCGGTCAGGCGATTCGCCAGCTCTTGGACCTCTCCAGCCAGATCCGTCTGATTCGCTCGGCGGCCGGGCGCGTGGGCCGAGCGAGCCGCCTGCTGATGGTCGCCATCACGATGACCGTGCTTTCCTGGACGGCCGGTGAGGCGCTGTTACTTGGCCGCATGGCCGGCCTGCAGGATCTGCAGGCCCTGCTCCGCACCCGATCGCACACCGAAATCGCACTCGAACAGGGCGCACTGGCCGCGCTCACCCCGCTTCGCGACGCCGCCGGACTCGCGGACAACCTCCCCTGGCTCGTTCTCGCCGCGTTTCTGGTCTTTCGAATCTCGATCGAGCCCCAAGCCTGGTCCCCGAAGCGGGACGGCGACTTAGCGCCCGCGACTCTGCTTCCGCGCCCCGGCTTCACGACGGCAGTGTGGGGTAGCGCGGCCTTGTATGCGCTCTACCGCCTGATTTCTTGGGGAACGGGGAGCATCGAGCTCCCGCTGGGCAGCATCCTGGTGGTCGAGACCATCCTGGTCCCGGTGGTGATGCTGACCGTCGACGCTTTCTTGCTGGCGTGGCTCCTGGTCGAACTCCGCGACGCGAGCTCCGGCCGGCTTGCGACCGAGCGGTTCGACGCCAGCCGGGCGGTTGGGCTCTTGCCCGGGGCCGCGCTCGCGTGCGCGGTCGCCCTGCCCGCCCGATATCTGGCGACGTTCCTGCTCCTGGTCATGAGCTACCTGCCGACCGCGGTCACCTCGACCGTGGTCGGCCAGGCAATCCGCTGGCAGCTCGGCTGGGGGTTGGTCGACCTTCAGGCGGCCGCGCTCTGTCTTGTCGGACTCGCCGGCGCGACCGCCTGGAGCCGGGGCTCGCTGCGAGAAAGCCTGAACGGATACGGGCGAATGCTCAAGGCCGACGGCGTTCGGGTGCTCGTCGTGCTCGCCCTGGCGGGCGCGGCCTCGGCTCTGGTTTCGTCGATCGCTTACGGGATCGTCTTGCTCTTGCCGCCCCAGTCGTGGATCCTGGCGGCGGCCGACGCCTACGCCCATTTCGCCACCCTGCCAATCGGCCTTTGGACCCTGGCCGCCCTGATCGAGCTCGGCGAGCGCTCGCTTCCCGTCGCCGACCTCGCCGAGGCCGAGGCAGACGTCGATCAGGCCGACGCCGGCCTTGCCCTGACCGCCAGCGACGAGCCCGAATCGAGGGTCGGCGCGCTTTCCTAGGGCCGACGGCCTCTCGACCCAGTCGGCGGGTTCTTTTAGGGGCAAGGCCCCGATCAAGGATCACCGCGACTCGGAAACCCCTGGTCGCTTCGCCGCCGACCCTTGGACATGAGCGCCCGGGCCGTGTAAGTTCGACCCATCGATCCGGGTCATTCAAAAGAGGAGTGCGAACCATGCGTCGGCGCGAGTTCCTGAAATCGAGCGCGGTCGCGGGGCTGGCGGGCTCCGCGCTGGGGCGCGAAGTGGATTTTCCCGGCCGCGAGGCCAGGCGCGTGGGGCTGATCGGCTGCGGCTGGTACGGCAAGTGCGATCTCTTGCGGCTGATCCAGGTCGCGCCCGTCGAGGTCGTCTCGCTCTGCGACGTCGACAAGACGATGCTCGCCAAGGCCGCCGAGATCGTCTCCACTCGCCAGGCCTCGCACAAGGTTCCCCGAACCTACGCCGACTATCGCGCGATGCTCAAGGAAAAGGATCTTGACCTGGTCCTGATCGCCACGCCCGACCACTGGCACGCCTTGCCGATGATCGCCGCCGTCGAGGCGGGCATGGACGTCTGGGTCCAGAAGCCGATCAGCGTCGACGTGGCCGAGGGCCAGGCGATGCTGGCCGCCGCCCGCAAACACGAGCGCGTCGTCCAGGTCGGCACCCAGCGCCGCAGCACGCCCCACCTGATCGAGGCCCGCGACCAGATCATCAAGTCGGGCAAGCTGGGCAAGGTCGGCGTCGTCGACATTTGCTGTTATTATCACATGCGGGCCAATTCCAACCCGCCCGATTCGGCCCCCCCCGACTCGCTCGATTATGAGATGTGGACCGGGCCCGCCCCGATGCGGCCGTACAATTCGCTGGTCCATCCTCGGGGCTGGCGGGCGTTCATGGAGTATGGCAACGGCATCATCGGAGACATGTGCATTCATATGCTCGACATGACGCGCTGGATGCTCGAGCTGGGCTGGCCCAAGCGGGTCGCCTCCGAGGGGGGGATCCTGGTGCAAAAGAAATCCAAGGCCAACATCTCGGACACGCAGACGGCGACGTTTGACTTTGGCGACGTGCTGGTCAACTGGGAGCATCGCACGTGGGGCCGGGCGGCCGACCCGGACTATCCCTGGTCGGCGATCTTTTACGGCGACAAGGGGACGCTCAAGACGAGCGTGTACGGCTATGAATTCATCCCCGAGGGGGGCGGCAAGCCGGTTCGTCGCGAGGTCGTCTATGAATATGAGCAATACCCCGAGGACCGGACCGAGCCCGACCTCGAGCGCCACGTCGCGTCGGCGATCCGGGGCCATATGAAGGACTTGCTGGGTGCGATCGCCTCGCGCGGCCGGCCGGTGGCCGACATCGAGGAGGGGTATATTTCGACCACGAGCTGCATCCTGGCCAATCTCTCGATGAAGCTGGGGCGAAGCCTGACCTGGGATCCGGCCGCGGGCAAGGTCGCTGGCGACGA
>DAIDHE010000293.1 GCA_027459775.1 Planctomycetales bacterium
TCGCCGGCTCGGGCCACGATCTGAGCCTCGATCTCGTGGTTCTTGGCGTTCAAGACCTGGTGCTCGACGCCGGCCTGTTCCAGCAACGCGCTCAAGCGCTCGGATTTCTCGATGGATCGCGTCCCCACCAGGACGGGAACGCCTTTCTTGTTCCACTCGATGATCTGGTCGGCGACGGCGCGAAAGCGCTCGTCGGAGGTCGAGAAGACGCGGTCGGGGATCCACTCGCGGCAACTGGGGCGGTTGGTGGGAACCTTGAACACGACGACCTTGTAGATGCGCCTCAGCTCGCGGGCGTCGGAGGTCGCGGTCCCGGTCATGCCGGCGAGCTTCGAGTAGCGTTTGAAAAAGTCCTGAACGGTCACGCGGGCGGCGGTGATGGTCTCGAGGGTGATTTCAAGACGTTCCTTGGCCTGGATTGCTTGATGAAGGCCGTCTTGCCACTGGCGGCCGGGCATCATGCGGCCGGTGAATTCATCGACGATGACGACCTCGCCGTCGAGCACGACGTAATCGCGGTCGCGGAGATAGTCGATCTGGCCGCGGAGCGCCCGTTCGACGTATTCGTAGACGCCGTCGACGGTGAGGCTCACGAAGGCCGGGTTGGCGGCGACGGCCTGGACCTTGCGACGGCCGGCGGCGGTGAGTTCGGCCTTGCGTTCGAGCGGATCGTATTTGAAGTCCTTGACCCGCGTGAGAGTCGCCGCGAGCTGGTCGGCGCCGTAATAGGCGGCGGCTTCTTCCTGGGTCGGTTGATTGTTGGCGCCGATGATGAGCGGGGTTCGGGCCTCGTCGATCAGGATGCTGTCGGCCTCGTCGACAATGGCGAAGTGGTGGGTGCGCTGGACGGGGAGCTGGGCTTCGCTCGTGGGGCCGCGGCCGAGGAACGCTTGTTCGAACGTCTTGCGGTGGGCGTCGCCGCCGAGCTGAAGTCGTTTCAGCTCGTCGCGGAGAAAGTCGAACCCAAGCTCCTTGCTGGTGCCGTAGGTGATATCGCGGGAGTAGGCGGTTCTCCGTTCGCCGTCGGTCTGCCCGGTCTGGATGCAGCCCACGGTGAGCCCCAGCCGCTGATAGATCGGTGCCATCCATTCGGCGTCGCGACGGGCCAGGTAGTCGTTGACCGTGACGACGTGCACGCCCTTGCCGGTGAGTGCGTTCAAGAACGCCGGCAAGGTCGCGACCAGCGTCTTCCCCTCGCCGGTCTCGAGTTCGGCGATCGAGCGATTGTGGATCGCGATTCCCCCCACGAGCTGTACGTCGAAATGGCGCTGGCCGATCCCACGCTTGGCCGCCTCGCGCACCAAGGCGAACGCCTCGACCAGCAAGCTCGACAGCGAATCCCCTTGTCGCGCGCGAAGCCGGACCTTGTGCGCGCGATCGAGCAGCTCGGCGTCGGTCAACGGCTCGATCACGCTCTCGAGTGCATTGATCCGTTCCACCTGCACCGCATAGCGCCCCAGCCGCCCGGCGTGCGTCGGCCCGGCGAGTTGCTGCACCCGATTCAGCCAACCTGGTCCCAGTCGATTCGCCATGATCGCCCCCGCTAACTCGTCCCAGGCGCATTCATTTGGTCGCGACGACGGTCCCGCGCTTGCTGCCCAGGCGCGGGCCGACTCACCCACTCTTAATGGGACGCCCAGGCTGCCGACTATCCCGACCGGCCGTCGCATTCGTCAATGCAGTCACTCGCGGCTCCTTGCTCGAGTCGTCCTAGCCAGGCGGCTCGTTCTTGAGGTGCGGTCGTCCGGGATGGGAGCATTTTTGTTCCAACCCCTTGCTGGAAAAGGCCATGTAGTCATCCTGCGGTAGGGGTTCCGGGGGTCTGGACCCGGCCCAGTCGGTGAGCATTGACCACTTGAGCCGCGCGGGCGGCTCGCCTGGTTCTTCGTCGCCCGGGGCGGATCGCCACCAGACCACGACACCCGAGTCGGTCTCGACCCAGAGGCCTCTGCGGACGAAGTCGGTGACGATGATCCGGGGGATCTGGATCGGGCTTTGGGGGCGTGTGGCCTGGACGAGGAAGCCGGCGAGTTTGGCGGCGGCCACGATTCGCGGGTCCGGGCCGTGGGCCGACTTCCAGACGACGCCGGGCCGGGGGTCGAGCGGTCGTTCGAGCCCGACCCCGAGGATTTTGACCAGTGGGCCTAATCGTTCGGAATCGACGTCCTCGGGCGCGAGCACGGTCGCCCGGGCGTCGACCAGGAACTGGTCTCCCCCCTCGAGTTGAACGTACGCGACGGGTCGCTTATAGACCAGTCGGACCTGGATCTTGCCGAGGGCATAGACCGCCTGGATGGCGTCGTCGACCCAGGGGGCTTCCTTGAACGCCGCCAGCAGCTCGCGCGGTTTGGTCTCGAGGGTTGAGATCCGTTCCGGCATTCCGGCGGCCTTGCGCACGCTTTCGAGAAACGCGGGATCGTCCCCTTTGAACCAGGGGGGGGGTTTGTCGACGAGCTCGATCTCGCGGAAGGCGATCTGATACGCCGGCTGGCGTCCGAGCCAGTGGGCGGCCTGGCCGAGCAGCCGATTGCCCAGCACCAGCCCGGTCGAGCCCAGCCCCAGGGCGATCACCAGGCCGAACAAGAGCCTGGGCCATTCCGGCGAGCGGGGCCGCGGGGCTTGGGCGCCCGGCTCGGGTGGTCCGCCCAGGCGCGCGGGCTCGCCCGTTGCTTGATCTTTGGCCGCGATCCAGGGCGTTTCGCGGCGGTCCATCGATCGTGATGCCTCCTGCCATGCGATCTTAATCGTCCGCGCCCACACCGAGACGGGGCGTCACCAGACCTGGAGCTGAAGCTCGAGCTCATGGCCGAACTGCTGCCAGACCTGCTGCCGCACCTTGTCGATCAACAAAAGCACCTCGGCCGCCGTGGCCCCTTCGTGGGCCACGATGAAATTGGCGTGCCGGTCCGAGACCTCGGCGTTCCCCTCGCGCAGTCCCTTGAGCCCTGCCTGGTCGATCAACGCCCCCGCCGAAATCTCGCGAGAGGGATCCTTGAAGATCAGGCCCGAGAGCTGGTGGCCGTAGGGCTGGTTTTCCTTCTTCACGATCCAGATGCGCCGCATTCTGCGCACCAGCGACTCGGGATCCTCGTGCCGGAGCTCGAACTCGGCCGAGAGAATCACCGGCTCGTCGAGATTGGAATCACGATCGGCGAAGCTCAAATCGTCGCGCTCGCGGATCTGGATTTCATTGGCCCGATCGAGCACGGTTGCCCGGTGCACGTAGGCCCCGATCGCGCCCCCGCGGCCCCCCGCGTTGGCCTTGAGCGCGCCGCCGACCGTCCCCGGTATTCCGGTCAGCACCTCAAGCCCCGCCAAACCCGCCCGCGCCGTGTGGGAAATCAGCGCCGTCAGGGGGACGGCCGCGCCCGCCTGGACAATATTGTCGCGAACGCTCAGATCCGAGAAGAACGGGCTCTCGAGCTGGATGACGAGCGCATCGACGCCCTCGTCCCGCACCAGCACGTTCGAACCGCCGCCCAGGATCTTGAATGGGATCCCCGCCTCGCGACACCGTGCCAGGATGCCGGTCAGATCTTCCAGCGTGCGCGGACTCGCGAAGTACTTGGCCGGCCCGCCCAGCCGGAACCACACCAAGGGCGCGATCGGCACGTCTTGCCGCACGATCCCCCGAAAATCGTCGAAGACAGCCATCGTCGTATGGGTCTCAACCGGCTCGGCCTCGTGGCCCCGACTTGTTCCATGGATCTCGAATCGAGAATCGTATTCCCCAACGTCCCGCGCGTCAAGCGCCATGCACGTGCGAGCATGAAGGCATGGGCGTTCGAACCGTGGCGGATCCCCGCCCCGACTTCCGAGGCTCGAGTGTCTCGAGCGCATCGGAATCGCCCTCAAGGCCCTGCTCTGGGCGTTCCTGGCCGGCTGGATCGCCTGTTCGTTCGCCTCGGGGCTCCGAAGCCCGAGACCACGCCTCACCCCACGGCCCACGAGCCGCCAAAGCCTGGAATACCCCTGCTCGGCGTCAGTGCTTGCGTGCCATCCGCAGCATCTTCACGTTGATGACGATGAAGCGAAAGAACTGCCAGAGCAGGTTCGTGCGCATCGCCCTGGTGAACCGGGTCGGCAAGGGGGGATAATACGATTGCTCGAACGGCTTGCGAAGTTCCATGATCGATCTCGCATATCATTATTATTCTGGAATGACCGTCCAGAACGGCTTGGCCTTAGCCTTGTACATGAAGCCGAAGTGCAGCAGGTGCTTGATCCAGTGCCCGGCCAGCCCGATCTCGCCGGACGTGTAATGGAGGTCTCGGCCGGTGTCGGGGTATTTGGTGAAATCGGGGACGATCGGGTACACGGTCATCGAGACCGCGGTGCCGGAAAAAACGTTGGCGCCGGTCGACGCGATGCAGGCCGCCCCCATCTTGGCCATCGAGGCATGCCGGGGCCGACGATCCTTCCCTTGCATCTGATCAACGATGCTGAACGCGACCTCGCGGGCCATCACCGCCGAGGGCATCCCGGTTCGCGGAGGCGTGGGAAAGATCGGCGTCCCCGAGGGGCTCGACATCGGCTTGGTGATTGAGTGGGGAGGCGCGAACGCGATCCCCACGGCGTGAATGTTCGGATAAGTTGGAGACTGGTAAATCTCGGGCCAGTCCGAGGGCTTCCACTGGTCGTACGGCTTCTGGGTGTAATCGCCGTCGACGTACATGAACCCGCTGGGCGCGAACAGCGCCGACGTGATGTCGGCCCCTTCGCGGTCGTAGGATTTGAGCCCGACCCCCGAAAACGGCGGCAAGAGCATCTTGAAGTCGGCCTGGACCGATGACTTGTTCCCATCAAGCGTCTCATAGGCGACCTCGCCCGGAGCGACTTCCTTGACGGCCGCGCGGGTGATCCACTCGACCCCGCGCTCGGCGTAGAGCGACTCGGTGAAGACGCGGCTGTGGGTCACGTAGCCGCCGCGGTTGATGAACATGCCTCCCATTCCAAAGTCGCCCAGCTCGGGCTCGTTCGAGATCCACACGAGCCGAGCCTTGTCGCGCACGCCCCGCCTGCGGAGCTCGAATTCGACGTTAAACAGATACTCAAACGCCGCTCCCTGGCAGGTGCAGGTTCCGTGCCCGGTTCCGATCAAAAGAGTCTGGCGCTCGCCTTTCTTCATGCGATCGACCGATTCGTCAAAAGCCCGCGACGCCTCCTCGGCATGGCTGGCCGTGCAGACCGTCAGGCTGTAGAGCCTGGGGCCAAGCCCGCTCGTCGCCTCGAAATTGAGCTTGGGCCCCGTTGCATTGATAAGATAATCATATGTAATCGACTCTTGTACTCCCGCGTTGCCGGGCTCGGTCGATTCGATCGTGACGAAAGGGCGCGAATCGCCGGCCTTGCCCTCGGGATTGAGGCTCAAGGCCCGCGCCTGATGGAAGACGATCCCCTGCTTGTCATAGACCGGCCTCAAGGGGAACGTCACCTGGCTGGGCGTCATCTGGCCGACGCCGACCCAGATGTTCGAGGGGATCCAGTTCCAGTGGCTGTTGGGCGAGACCACCACCACTTCATGTTCCGACCCCAGCTTTCGCCTGGCGTGCAAGGCGGCCGTATGCCCCGCCACCCCCGCGCCCAGGATCAAGAGCCGCGCCATGTGATCGCCTTTCCAACTGTTCGTGCCGCCCCGCCAGGACCACCCATTATCATCCGGCTTCCACCTCTCGGCCGCCAGACCGATGCGACCCCACCAAAAACACTATATGGCTAACTGAGAATAATTGCAAGGGGTCGCTCCCCGTTGCGGGCGCCGGATTGTGTCCGAAGTCGCGTTTCGGAAGGGATGCGGGGGTGCTTTCGAGTGCGGCCGTGAAGCGGCTGTTCCGCTCGCCTGGGAGAAACCGACGCGGCGTCCGAAGCGTTCCTAAATCATTCACGGGTAATACGGCCGAGACGTGCGGAAAGTCGGATCGAGCTCATCACGCGCTCTCATGTCATGTCGCTTGAACGCGACCTGGGGGGATCGTATTTGAGGATCACCTGTTCCCGGGCGTGACCGCTGATGGCAAGAAAACCCTCTCCTTGACTGGCCGAGGGCGTCGCCGCATGAGCTGGCTCGTGGCCGGTGACCCCCGCCGTCCCCGATTATCCCCCGTGGGGTCCGTGACAATCTGACAGCGGTACGATCGAATGGACGGTGTTGACCTTCGCGATGGTGCGTGTGACCGGCCTCCGACCGGCGCCTCGCAGGTGGGCCACGCTCCGGAATATACTCTCGCCCCCGATGTCAGACCTGATTCCCTCGGGAATAAAAAGTGAACAGTTACAATACAAGTTCTCATCAGCATCATGCAGCATCAACGTTCCGTGGGTTACGACGTTCCCGTTTTGAAATGAAATCGGCAGATGGACCTCAAGAGGCAGTTTCATCTCACGGGCCGCCGCTCGCATCGCGACGACATCACGATGCGTTTGTGTTACAAACCACGTCACGAGCTTCATCACACGGGTCGCGACTCGCCGCGCGGCGACGGCGTTCTCGAGCGAGCTGTCTCCGTGACCGTTCTTTCTTCGCTCGAAGTCTCGCCAGACGACCTGGACGTCGGGGTAATCCCATAAGCTCCGCACGGCGAGCCGGATCCTTGCCCGGACCCGGCACGGCGGCCCCATCGGCCGCCGTGCGATGAAGAACGGAGGACGCGGAACCCCGCTGGCACAATCGATTGTGATATACCCTTGGTTCTGGACGGCATCGACATTCATGACCTCCGAGGTGTTCAACGATAAAGGGCTCTCGGCGTCATAAACTTCGTCGGCGCCCTCGGGATAGCCCGACGTGTCGTGGGAACCCGCGGTTGAGCACTCGACCTCGGTTGGCGTGTCGCCCAGCAGCCAACCGCGCCAAACCGGACAGTCCTCAAGATCGCGAGTGTGATACTTGTCAATGTAGCAGACTCGAGCGTGCAGCCGGCACTCGGAGTAGTCGGTGCGGTCCACCAGGACGAGCTCGGGGGTGGGCGGATTCGAGTCGCTCACGAGGGACGCCCCCCCAGGCGGTCGCGGAAAATGCGGTCGCAACCACCCGTCATTCGCCGCGGCGGTTCGCCGATCGACCATCCATGGGGTCGTTGTCGGCGGGGGAAGGCGGGTGTTTTTCGCGGAACTGGCCGAGCGAGTCCTTCACGAGCCGCCCGGCCTTTCTCGTTCTGGATAGAGCCATTCGTCGATCGGAGTCGGCCTATTGGGCCGCGCTCGCCGCCGAGTCGCTCGCGCCGACGGCGGTGCGTTTGCCGTCCAGAACCCAGTTGCCGTAACCGTCGACGACGAAGAACAAGGGGACGTCGAGGGTGTTCTTGATGTGCGACAGGCTGGGGATCGGCTGGAGCGATTCAGCCAGAGCGGGGTTCTCAGCGCGTGCGCCGGGCATGGCGAACTGGGCGACGACCATCGACGAGCCGCCCCGCGAGTCGCCAGTGGTGTGGATGGTGACGGCGGCGTCTTGGCCGAGGACGAGCTTGAGGTTGAGGTACTGCTTGTAGACGTCGGCGTACCAGAGGATGAGGTCGTTTTCGGTGCCGGGTACGGCGATGTCGATGATCTGTTTCATATCGCTGCTCTTGATGGCGTCGGCGACGATCCGGGCGCGGACCTCGAGCGACTGCCGGGAAAAGAGCCAGAAGGCGGCGCCTCCGACCAGGATCAAGGCCGCCACGGCGGCCAGGATGCGGGGGTCGGGGAGCTTGAACTTGTTGATCTTGCTCCGGAGCGCGTCCATTCCCAGATCGATGTCGAACTCTTCCTTCGGGGCGCGTTGCTTGCCTGCGTCCTTGGGAGGCGGGGGCTCGCCCAGAATCGCCTGGTGCGACGGGGAAAGGTAGAACACGCGGAGGCATTTCCGACAGACGAGCCGCGTGCCGACTTTCTCGCGCGGCACTCGCCCGCCCGCGTGGCACGCGGGGCATTGCATCTCGATCATGGGCCCGACTCCGCCTAAACCAACCCTGGGGCTCGCCATCAGGTGCGCCGGTAAAGCCCGCGCCCTGGCACCCCATCGGTTGGACCTGATTCATCCTGGCCGCCCTGGGGAGGGGTGCTCACAGCGCTCGGCCAGTATTCGCTCTAAGCTACCCCCCTATTTCAGGTTTCGCAACGTGTTCGAGCATTATCAGGTGAAGTTCACGCGCGATCGCATGGGAAGAGAGGGACGCGATGGGCGATTTCAGCCCGTTCTCGAGCCCGCGTCCGGCGCAACGATCCCGAACGGGCCCGGAATCCAGGCGTGTTCGCGGGCCGACCGGTCGGCGGCCTCGAGAACGCGGACGACCTCGCGAGCCTGTTCGGCGGTCACGGCCAGAGGCGCTCGCCCTCTCAGATGAAGAGCGATGTTTTCGTAGTAGGCGTCCCAGGAAGGTCTTTCCGACTCGACGGGGTAGGTGCGTCGCGAGCCCGCGGGATCCTCGACGGTGACCCGCCCGATGTGCTCGTCGGGCTCGCGGGCGGCGTCGAGGTCGCCCCCCCGAAGCGCCTCTTCCTGGGGGTCGACGCCATTCTTGACGAACCCGCCGCCGTCGCCGACGATCCACCACCGCGGGCGGTCGATCCGCGTGATCCGGCTGGTCTCGAGCTGAACGAGCGCGTGGTCGAAATCCATGACGATCCGCCCGTGCCCGCCGCTATCGACGCCCTTCCAGGGTCCGTCCAGGATCCACGCGCAGACCCCGCGGCAGGGACCGAGCCCGAGCAGGAGCACCTGGTCGGCCAGGTGCGCGCCCCAGTCGTGGAGGATCGAGCCCGCGCTCGCGGCCTGGCCGCGCCAGCTCCGGGGCGCCGCATGGCGGCAGACAGCGCTCTCGATGATACGCACCCGCCCCAGCACGCCCAGGGCCATGATCTTGCGGACCGTCGCGTAATCCCAGTCCCAGCGGCGGTTGTGGAACACCGAGAGCATCTGGCCCGAGCGGTCGCGGGCGGCGATCATGCGGTCGGCGTCGGCCGTCCCGAGCGCCATCACCTTGTCGACCACGCAATGTTTGCCGGCGTCAAGCGTGCGCACGGCCATCTCGGCGTGCGTATCGTGCGGCGTGGCGATCACGACGAGCTCGACCGCGGGGTCGTCGAGCGCCTGGTCGAGGCTCGCGTAACCCGCGACGCCCGGCCCCCACCTCGCCGTCGCCTCGGCCCGCGCGACCGGATCGCGGGCGACGATCCCCACCAGCCTGAGCCCCGGTTGCCTTTGCACCAGGGGGCAATGAAACGAACGACCTGCCAGACCATAACCAACGACGGCGACCCCAATCACTGGACATTCCTCCTCACGGGCGGTGGATTCCGCGGTTCACTTGCGTCGCGCCATGACTTGCCCTTTCACGTCGCGGTACATCGCCGAGGCATGACATCGGTCGACAATCTGCTCCAGGAGCTTGTAGCCCTGGTCTCGATTCCCCTGCTGAAACGCCATCCGCGCCTCGCCCATCAGCCGTTTCGCCTCGGGCTCTTGCCTGGCCCGAAGCGCCGTATACGCCGCCACCACCGCGCGGGCGGCGGGGGCAAATTCAAACTCGGCCCGATACGCCAGAAAACCGTCGACCCACGATCCATCGGCGTCTTTTTGGATTCTGGGCAGATACTCGAGTGCGCCCGGCCGGGCCTTGTCGTCGAGAACCTCGCCCAGCCGGCTGGCGCGGTCCTTGAGCGCGTCCTTGAGCTCCATGGCCCGCGCCCGCTCGAGCGCCGCGATCGCGTCGCGGAAACGCCCATCCTTGGCCTCTTTCTCGGCGAAATCGATCAGGATCGCGGGATCGTCCGCGGACATGGTTTCAAGCCACTTGATCGCCCGATCGACCGGCAGGCGGGCGAACATGTGGCCGGCCGCGTCGTCGGTGAAAAAGCGAAGCGCCGGCCAGCCCTCGTCGCCAAAGGCCGCGGCGGCGTGCTCGCTCATGCCGTAGCCCTGGACCGGGTCGTTCTTGGCGTGCACGATGGCGAGCGGCACGCGCCGCTGGGCCTTGCGCAGGTGGGCGTCCTCGAAGACCCCCGGCTCGCACTGCATGAGCAGGCCGCACGAAATGGGAAACGCGCCGGCGAACATCTCGGGAGAGTTCATGAGCAAGCTATACACGAGCCACCCCCCTTGCGAATGGCCGCCGACGTAATAACGCGCGACGGGATAGACCCCCTTGAGCTCGGCGAGGGCCTCGGAAACAAGCGCCGGGCTTTCGCGGTCGGTGCCGGGAAAGCCGCGATACGTGCTCTTCCCCGTGAAATTCACATACGTGTAATTGAACCGCGGGTCGTCGTTCGTGCTCGACGGGGTTTCGCCGTTCAGGCCCAGGATCAGGTGGTCGCGGGCGATTTCGGGCCAGGCTGTGGCGATGGTGTTCACATACGCCTTGGCGTTCATGTTGGACCCGTGCAGGATGACGATCGTGGGCCAGCGTCTGGGGTCGCCGGGTTTGTAGAGGTCGGGGGCGCGGATGCTGTAGGTGAGCAGTCCGTTGGTCGAGCCGTCGACGATCTTGCCGGCCTCCAGAGGGGCGTGACGGCGGAATTCCGGGGCTAGGCGTCCGTGCCAGCCGTACCAGTCGCTCGAGCCGTCGCCGACGGCGGCCCCTTCGAACGATTTGCCGTCGGGCGCGAGGTCGAACCACCCCGAGCCGTCGCGGAACCACTGGTAGTGGAGGTCCAGATGGCGGCCCTTGAGCTGGCCGTCGAGCGTGGAGACGCCGCGGAGCGCGTAGCGGCCCGTGACCTTTTCGCCGTCTTGTTCTAGCTCCATCAGCCCCAGGTTGGTGAGCCAGAGCCCGGCGAACCGGCCCGTCTTGTCCCTGGCCGCCTCGGGATCGGGTCGAAAGCCCTCCCAGGAGCGCTGAGAGCCGTTGGCGAAGCGAAACCAGCCTGTAAACGAGTTCCCCCGTTCGCCGAGCGTCGCGGCGGCCTCGCCCTTGGTCTTGCCCTCTTCCGACTTGAACGTCGTCTCCTTGCCCTTGAGTGTTCCCTTGACCGTCGGGATCTGGGCGTTGGCGAACCTGGCCGTGAATGTGCCTCCCTCCTTGGTGATCGTGACCGCGCCCAGGCTCGTTTTCCACTTGCCCACGAGCCCCGGCTCGTCTCCCCTGGCCAGGCACGCGGTCAGCGCGACCCCGGCCGCGAACCAAGGTGCGATGCGCATGGTGATCCTCAGCGTGGATGACGGAGAAGACTTTCCGTTTCGGGGCCGCTCGTCCAGAATAGGAGGCAGGCGAGTGTTTCGCCAGCACCCACAAGATCCCTGTCAGGACGTTTTTCCTTCGCCCGATCTTCTTCCTTGGCAGGTTCTACTGGAGGTCGTTCGACGATGAATACCTACATTGAGGAGTTGGGCATCGACCGGCTCAGCGTGGCCGATCGTCTCCGGCTGCTGGAAGAACTCTGGGACAGCCTCGCCGACGCCCTGGATTCGATGGAGTTTCCGGGGCCTCTCAAAGCTGAGCTCGACCGCCGGCTCGCCTCCCTGAGGGACAACCCGAGCGCCGGCTCGACCTGGGAGGAAGTGAAGGCCCGCCTGAGCCGAAAAACCGAGGGAAAACCGTGATTATCCGCCCCGAGGCGGAGTCCGACCTCGCGAACGCCCGCGACTGGTACGAGAAACAGCGAGAGGGGCTGGGCGGCGAATTCCTGTAACGCGTCGAAGAGGCGTTGGATCGGATCGTTCAGGCGCCTCAATCGCACCCGATCATTTATCGAAGGGTTCGTCGCGCCCGCGTGCGCCGTTTTCCATTCCTGGTCTACTATCGGCTCGAATCCGACGAATTGACCGTTCTTGGGGTTCTCCACGGCAGCCGCGATCCCCGCATCTGGCGGTCTCGATCGTCTTGAGATCCAGCGGAGAAGCTCCGGCGCACTCCCAGCAGCCCTTCCCTCGCCCCTGGTCGTCAAACTCCACTCGGTTTGACGAAGTTCCTAAAAACCCAGATCATTGGGTTGCATTTCCTGGTGGCGTGGGGTGACGGCGCGAGTGCCTGTCCGCTGGTGCGCTCGAGTGCCTGTCCGCTGGAGGGCTGGGGAGCACTAGGAGGGGGGGATGTCCTGTCCTCTGGTGGGGCTTCTCGCCAGATCGCGCCGGCGCGGGCGATTGGCGGGCCTCGCCGCGGGACGAGGGCGCTCGATCTTGCCCTCTCGCCTCAGAGCTTCCCTACGTTCCCGAGCGCGTCCTGGACGGTCGCAAGGGGCAATAGGAGCGACAGCGGGGCGTCACCAAGCGGGATCGCACCGAAGGACGAGTACCAATTCGCCGCCCGCTCGTTCTTGGCGTCGATCAGGAGCGCGACCCCGCCCACCTCGGTGGCGGCGAGCAAACACCGTCGACTCGCCGCCAAGAGGAGTTGCCCCCCCAGCCCTTGTCCCTGTACCGAGCGGCTGACCGCCAATCGCCCGAGCCGAAAGACCGGTATTCCATGCCGAGCCAACCCTTTGCGGACGATCTCAGGCGCGCGGGAATACTCAAGCGAGGCCGGACAGAGGCTGTAGAAACCCAGTATCGTCTTCCCGTCCAGTTGGGAAACGGCCAGGAACGTCTTGGCTGCGCCCTTCTCATGATTCTGGCGGGCGTGCCTCTTCAAGAACTCATTCAATGCGGGCTCGCCGCAGTCGAACGAAGCGCGGTCGTGGGTCTTGGCGATTGGCTCTTCACGCCAATCGGGAAGGCTCACGACCGCTCCGGCAGCGCGCGGGCGGCCTTTCGCAACTTCGCGTTCGGAGCGGGCGGGTTCTCCAGCAACTCCCTCACCAGACGACTGTCACGCTCGGTGAGCTCGACGCGTTCGTGTTCCTCCACGACGGATCGGGCTTCCCTCACCGCCGCCTGAAGGATGAATGTCGTCATATCCGATTGCGCGAAAGCGGCGGCGCGCATGATCAGGGCCTTGTCCGCCGGCCGGACGCGCAGGGCAATCCGTTTGTTGTCGTCGACCGCGGCGCGAGGCATGATTCTCTCCTTCGTGTACGCATCAAAAGCGTACCCCGAAACAGCCGGCGGAGTCAAGGCGGTGAATCTTGGCCGGATTCGCGCTCCGCGCCCTGGCGGACCCATCCCTACCCAGCTCGGTTTGACGAAACTCATAAAAACCCAGATAATTAGGTTACATTTCCTGGTGGCGTGGGGTGACGGCGCGAGGACGTTCATGCGCCCGAGGATCTCAGGGGCGGTCGGCGGAATCCAGGACGGAGGAGGGGCGCATGAGCAAGCTTGCACGCGAGGAACCGCGAATTCTCGGCCCGTTGCCGGGCCCCCGGAGCGCGCGGTGGCTCGAGCGCGACGAAAAGGTCACGTCGCCTTCGTACACCCGGATGTATCCCCTGGTCGTCAGGCGGGCCAAGGGGGCGATGATCGAGGATATGGACGGCAACCGATTCCTGGACTTCACCGCCGGGATCGCGGTCGTCAATGTCGGGCACTCGCATCCCCAGGTGGTCGCGGCGATCCGCAAGCAAGCGGGCCGGCTCGTGCACATGTCGGGGACCGACTTTTACTACCCGCCCCAGGTGAAGCTCGCCGAGCGGCTGGCCGCGATCGCGCCGGGGCCCGAGCCCAAACGGGTGTTTTTCACCAACAGCGGGGCCGAGTCGGTCGAGGCCGCCCTCAAGCTCGCGCGACGACACACCGGCAGAAAACGGGTGATCTCGTTCCTGGGCGCGTTCCACGGGCGGACCTATGGCGCGATGTCGCTGTCGGGCTCGAAACCCATGCAGCGCAGGGGTTTTTCGCCGCTCGTCCCCGAGATCCACCACGCCCGCTATGGCGATCTCGAGAGCGTGGCGGCGCTCTTGCACAGCATCTGCCCGCCCGACGAGCTGGCGGCCGTCTTCGTCGAGCCGATCCAGGGCGAGGGGGGCTACATCGTGCCGCCGGACGGCTTCTTGAAGGGGCTCAGGCGGATCTGCGACGAGCATGGCGCCCTTCTTGTCTTCGACGAGGTCCAGTGCGGGATGGGGCGGACGGGGCGGATGTTCGCCTGCGAGCACTGGGGCGTGGCGGCCGACATCTTGTGCCTGGCCAAGGGGCTCGCCAACGGGCTTCCCCTGGGCGCGATCGTGGCCCGGAAATCGGTCATGGACTGGCCCGCCGGCAGCCATGCCTCGACCTTTGGCGGCAATCCCGTGGCCTGCGCGGCCTCGCTGGCGACGATCGACCTTCTCGAGCGGAAATACCAGGCGAGCGCCGTCGAACGCGGGCGACAGCTCATGGACGGGCTCGAGCATCTGGCCACCCGGTTCCGCTTCATTCGCGAGGTCCGCGGGCTGGGGCTCATGATCGGCGTCGAGATCCAGAACCACGAGGGCGGCCAGCACCCGCTGCTCCGCGACCGCGTGATCGAGCTCGCGTTTCACCGCGGGCTGTTGCTGCTTCCGTGCGGACCCAGCACGCTGCGCTTTTGCCCCCCGTTGTGCCTGACCCCGAGGCAGGTCGAAATCGGTCTCGATCTGCTGGCCGAGGCCTTGGCTCTGGCCGAAGAGGAATCGAACAATGTCGGACGTCACGTTAACGACATCGCCCAACACGTTTGAATGGCGGCGCTGGCCCGAGACCGAGGCGTTTGTCGACCGGCTCATCGAGCGCGGGCTCGAGGGCAACGCGCTGGCGGCCGAGCTCGCCCAGCGGATGCCGCTCGAGACCGGCACGCGGTTCAAGGTCTGGCTCGACCACGTCGTCGTCCGCGGCGGCCCGGCCCTGGGACGGCGACTGCAAGCGCTGGGCTATGCCCGCGAGCCAGGCGATTACGACGTGGGCAACCCCGTCTTCGGCCATTCCGGGGGCATGTTCCCGCGGATCGTGATCCTGCCCCAGGCCAGACAAGGCGCCGAGACCAACGGCGCGGAAGATCCCCGCGAAATCCACGAGCTCGCCCTCAAGGTCGAATCGGTCGCGGCGTTTTCCCGCGCGCTGGATCTGGGCCTCGCGATCGAGGGAGCGCCCCTGGGTCCGTATCGCGTTGGCCGCGTCGGCGGTGTGAAGACGGCGCTCGCCGTGGTCGAACGCCGCGGCTATCTGGGCTTTGACCCGTTCCCCGGCGAGCTGACCCGGCAAGGCCGCATGACCCCGGCCTCGGCCCGCGAGGCGCTCGCCGCCCGCGAGCTCTGGGAGGGCCGCAAACGCCGTTATGACGACGACGAAGAGGGGATCGCGGCCACCGAAAAACTGCTCGACAAGGTCATCGAAAAGGCCGGCTCGCGCGACCTCGCATGCCATCTTATCTTCGAGGTCGAGCGCGACTACTGGCAGTCGCGCAACCACGCCGCCCGCGTGCAAAAAGCCCGCCAGGACCGGCTCGGGCTCGGCTGGGCCAACCACGATCACCACACCTTTCGCTGCTCACGCCGGTTCTTCCCGCGGATCATCGGCATGTTCACCAAACTCGGCTTCAACCTCCGCGAGGGGTTCCACGCGGGCGAGCACGCCGGCTGGGGCGCGCAGATCGTCGAGCAGCCGGTCACGGGCATCGTGATCTTCGCCGATCTGGACCTGGCGCCCGACGAGGCCCAGTGCGATTTCACCCACATCGCGCTCCCCCCCCTGCCCCGGCCCGGAACCGTCGGGCTCTGGGTCGCGCTCCACGGCGAGTCGATCCTCGAGGCCGGCATGCACCACCTCGAGGCCCAGTTTGATTTCGACCTCCTCCGCGACGGGCTCAAGGCCGAGGCCGGCATCGAAACCATGCCGCCGTTCTCGAACTTCCCGTTCCTGCGGCAAGCCTTCACCGCGGGGGAGCGCTGGCGAATCGATCGCGGGCGGCTCGATCGGGCGCTCGAGGCCGGCTGGATCACCCCGGCCGAGCACGCCCGGTTCGAGGCCGAGGGGACGATCGGCAGCCACCTGGAGAATCTCGAACGACGCGAGGGTTACAAGGGATTCAACCAGCAGGCGGTGAGCTCGATCATCGCCGCGACCGACCCCAGACAGCACTGAGGCGGCGCGGGGGCCGCCCAATCGACGCCGTTCGCCGCGAGGGATCTTGATGATTGCAAACGCCCGCGTGCCGCATGACGAGCCGATCTCACCCTCCGCGACCGATCCCCGCGCCGTCCTCGAGGCGTTCGCGGCCCTCGAGTCCGTCATCCGCCAGGGGGGCGGACCCGAGGCGATCGCGCGGCAGCACTCCAAGGGCCGCATGACCGCGCGCGAGCGGGTCGCGGCCCTGCTCGACCCCGATTCGCCGGCCCTCGAGATCGGTCTCTGGGCCGCGCGCGGGGTGTATGACGAATGGGGGGGAGCACCCTCGGCGGGCGTGGTCGTGATGATCGGTCAAACCTGCGGCCGGCGGGTGATCGTGGTCGCGAACGACGCCACGGTCAAGGCCGGCGCCTGCTTCCCGCTCACGATCAAGAAAATGCTGCGGGCGCAGGCGATCGCGCTCGAGAATCGGCTGCCGATCGTCTATCTGGTCGATTCGTCCGGCGTGTTTCTGCCGATGCAGGACGAGGTCTTTCCCGACGTCGACGACTTCGGCCGGATCTTTCGCAACAACGCCGTCTTGTCGGCCCAGGGCGTGCCCCAGCTCGCCGCGATCATGGGGAACTGCGTGGCCGGCGGCGCGTATCTGCCCGTTCTTTGCGACACCGTGCTCATGACCGAGGGCTCGGGCCTCTATCTGGCCGGGCCGGCCCTCGTCAAGGCCGCCATCGGCCAGGAGATCTCGCACGACGAGCTCGGGGGCGCGCACGTGCACGCGGCCTATAGCGGCACGATCGACTATCGCGAGCCCGACGACGCCGCCTGCCTGGCGCGGCTGCGGCGCTTGATTGGGCTCTTGCCCGCCGACCCCGCCCGCGCGGCCGCCCCCGAGCCCCCCGCGCGCGACGGCGAGGCACTCCTGGCCACGACCTATAACAACCCCCAGGGCCAGTACGACGTCCACGACCTGCTCCTCTCGATCCTCGACGCCGGCCGGCTCGACGAATACAAGGCCGAGTTCGGAAAGACGCTCACGTGTGGATTCGGAAGATTAAATGGGATCGCGCTCGGAGTGGTGGCCAATCAGCGGCTGCGGCATCGGCCCGAGGGGAATGGGCCGATCCAGTTCGGCGGCGTGATCTACGGCGACTCGGCCGACAAGGCCGCCCGGTTCGTGCTCGAATGCGACCAGAGCCGGCTGCCGATCCTCTTTATCCAGGACGTCGTCGGCTTCGACGTCGGCCGCGACGCAGAACGATCGGGGATCATCCGCCGCGGGGCCAAGCTCGTGAGCGCGGTCTCGAATTGCACGACGCCCAAGCTCACCTTGATCGTGGGCAATTCGTTTGGCGCGGGGCATTACGCGCTCTGCGGCCGGGCCTTCGACCCCCGCTTCCTCTTCGCCTGGCCGACGGCCCGCTACGCCGTCATGGGGGCTCGCCAGGCCGCCAAGACCATGCTCGACGTCAACGTGGCGACCCTCAAACGCACGGGCAAATCGGTCCCCGACGCCGAGCTCAAGGCCATGGCCGATTCGCTCGTGAAACGTTATGAAGAGGAAACCGACATCCGTTACGCCGCCGCCCGGCTCTGGGTCGACGCGGTCATCGACCCCCGCTCGACCCGCGAGGTGCTGGCGACGGCGCTCGACCTGGCGACGCGAACGCGGCCGGCTCATTCGCTCACGACCGGGGTGTTTCAGGTGTAACGGCGGTGACTTTCGTGGAGGCTTCGCACTATGCCGCCGGAAACCCGGCCCCCCCTCATGATCGGCAACGGAGCGGGCTTCTGGGGCGACAATCTCGACGCTCCGCTCGCGCTCGTCCGTGGCGCGGCCCTCGACGTCCTCACGCTCGAGTACCTGGCCGAGCTCACGATGGCGATCCTGGCCCACCTGCGCGATCAAGACCCACGCGCGGGCTTTATCGACGATTTTCCGAACCTGCTCGCGAGGCTCGTGCCCGAGCTGGCGGTCCAGCCCGCGCTCAGGATCGTCACCAACGCGGGCGGTCTGAACCCGATCTGGTGCGCCCGGCGGTGTGGGTCGGTGCTTGACGGCCTGGGGCAGGGCGCGGTCGCCCTCGCCGCGGCGACGGGCGACGACGTCAAGAGCCGCATCCCCGGCTGGCTCGCCGACGGCGTCGACCTCGCCCATCTCGAGACCGGCCAGCCCATGACCGCGGCGATCGCCGAGAAACTCGCGGCGGCGAATGTTTATCTCGGCGCGCGTTCCATCGTGCGGGCGCTCGAGGACGGGGCGCGGATCGTGACGACCGGGCGGGTCGCCGACGCCTCGCTCACCGTCGGGCCCGCCGTCGCCCATTTCGGCTGGAGCTGGGACGACTGGGACCGGCTCGCCGCCGCGACCGTCGCGGGCCACTTGATCGAATGTGGCGCACAGGTCACGGGGGGGCTCTCGCACGACTGGGCCAGTCTGCCAGACCTGGCCGGCGTGGGTTACCCCACGGTCGAGATCCACCAGGACGGCCGCTCGATCGTCTCCAAGCCGAGCGGGACAGGCGGAAAGGTCGACCTGAGCACCGTCGCCGAGCAATTGCTCTACGAGATCGACGACCCCGCGCGTTATCGCACGCCCGACGTCGACGCCGATTTCCGCGGCCTCGCGCTCGAGCAGTGGGGCCCGGACCGCGTGGAGGTTTCGCATGCGGCGGGCCGGCCGCGCCCGGATCGGCTCAAGCTGTCGGCCGTTTATCGCGACGGCTGGACGGCCAGCGGGATGCTCGCGGTCGTCGGTCGCGACGCCGAGTCCAAGGCCCGCGCGGCCGGGCGAATCGTGCTCGAGCGCGTGAAGCGCTCTGGCCATGACCTGGCCGAATCGCTCGTCGAGTGCCTGGGGGCGGGCGACGTCGCGCCGGGCGTGCTGAGGCCGGCGAGCCCGCCGTTCGAGGTCGTCTTGCGCGTGACCGTGCGCGACCCCAACCGGGCGGCCGTCGAGCGGTTTTGCCGCGAGCTCGCGCCCCTGGTCACCGCCGGGCCGCCGGGGATCGCCGGCTACGCCGCGGGCCGGCCCAGCCCCAGGCCGGCTTTCGCATACTGGCCCGCGCTTGTGCCACGGGCGCTCGCCGAGGAGCACGTTCGCGTCGAAACCCGCTCGGCCGCCGATTGGGCGCGCGAATTCGAACGCGAATCGGCCCGTCCCGCGTCGTCGTGAAATCCACATGCTTGATTCCGGTCTGGGAGATGAACCACAATGTCGACCGCCAGCGAAGTCGTACGATTGGGAGCGCTTGCGCGAACGCGGTCGGGCGACAAGGGGGACCGTTCAAACATCGGCGTCGTGGCCGTCGACCCGGCGGCTTACGCCTGGCTCGAGCGCCATCTCACCGAGGCCGCCGTCGCCGCGTTTTTCGAGCCCATGGGCGTTGGCAAGGTCACGCGGTACGCGATCCCCGGCCTGTGGGCGTTCAATTTCGTGATCGACCACGCGCTCGCGGGCGGGGCGAGCCGCTCGTTGCGAATCGACACCCAGGGAAAAGCGCTCGGGGTCGTGATGCTCGAGCTACCCATTCCCGACCCCCACGCGGACATGTCCACCAAGGAGGCGCCATGATCACCCACGACCTGGTCCTACGCGACGACCACGCGACGACGGCCGTCCTCATCCTGAACCGGCCCGAGGCGCGGAATGCGCTCTCCCGAGCGCTCATCGCCCGGCTGAACGAGCGCCTGGACGAAGCCCTCGCCGACCCCGCCGTCCGCGCGATCGTGCTCGCCGGCGCCGGCAGCGTGTTTTGCGCAGGCATGGATTTGAAGGAAGCCCTCACGGCCGACGACGACCCCCTCCTGGCGTTTGCTCTTGTGCTCGAGAAACTGCACACCGCCCTGAAGCCCACGATCGCGGCCGTGCATGGCGACGCGATCGCCGGCGGCGCGGGGCTGGTCACCGCCTGCGACATCGCCATCGCCGACGAGTCCGCGCGCATCGGCTATCCCGAGGTGAAACGGGGCCTGGTCGCCTCGATCGTCATGCACGATCTGCTCGAGCACGTCGGCCCGAGCCGGGCGCGGCGGCTGTTGCTGACCGGCGACTTGATTCCGGCCCGGCTGGCATCCCACTGGGGGCTCGTCACCGAGGTCGCGCCCGCGAACGAATGCCGGGCCGAGGCCGTGCGGCTGGCCGCGCGGCTGACGGCGTCGGCGCCAGCCGCCCTTGCGACCGTCAAACGCCTTCTCGACGAGGCAACCTTCCGGCCCGACGACCCCAATCTCGCCGTGGCCGAGAGCGCGGCCGCTCGGCGGTCGGAGGAAGCCCGCGAGGGCATCCAGGCCTTTCTCGAGAAACGCCCCCCCGCCTGGGATGCCTCGACCTGACCCGCGCCCCCGACATCGTTCCCTTCGTGCGAGGCGATGAGATGACCAACCCCACCCCAGCGCGTCCCTGGGTCGACGATCAGACGGTCGGCGGCGTTCTCGCCGAGACGGCCCGCCGCTTTCCCGACCGCGACGCCCTCGTTTTTCCAGCGCTCGGCGCTCGCCTGAGCTGGGCCGAGCTCGACCGCGAGTCCAGCCGCGTCGCCGCGGCCTGGCTGGCGATCGGCGTCGTGCCCGGCGAGCACGTCGGCGTCTGGTCGATGAACGTCCCCGAATGGGTGATCTGCCAGTTCGCCTGCGCGCGGCTGGGGGCAGTCCTGGTCAACATCAACCCCTCGTACCGCCAGCACGAGCTCGCCGACGCGCTCGCGCTCGCCGACATCGCCACGCTGGTCGTCGGCAATCCCTTCAAGGGCTCGAACTTCACCGCCATGGTCGAATCGCTCTGCCCCGAGCTCGCCGCCGCGACCGGGCGCGACTGGTCGGCCCCGCGCTATCCCCTGCTCAGGCGCGTGATCGCGCTGGGGGCCGCGCCCGGGCCGGGCTGGCTCGCCTGGAGCACGCTCGAACCCGCCGGACGCGACCAGACGGTTGCGCACGCCGCGCACGCCGTCCGATCGGGCGACGTCCACAACATCCAGTTCACCTCGGGCACGACCGGATTACCCAAGGGGGCCATGCTCACACATCATAACGTTCTTATGAATGCGTATTACACCGGCGAACGGCTGCACTATTCCGAGCGCGACCGGATCTGCGTGCCGGTGCCGTTTTATCATTGTTTTGGCTGCGTGCTGGGGACGATGGTCGCTGCCGTGTATGGCGCCGCCGTGGTCGTGCCTGCGCCTTCGTTCGACCCCCTGGCGACGCTCGAGGCGATGAGCGCCGAGCGCTGTACGGCGATTTACGGCGTGCCCACGATGTACAGCGCGATCCTGGGCCATCCCCGGTTTTCCGGGTTCGACCTGTCGAGCCTGCGTACCGGGATCATGTCGGGGGCCCCCTGCCCCTTGCCGCTCATGCACATGGTCGAGGGGGTGATGGGCGTGCGCGAGATTTGCATCGGCTATGGGCAGACCGAGGCCTCGCCGATCATCACATTCACGGCGGTCGACGACCCGACCGAGGTCCGCGTCGGCACCGTCGGCCGGCCGATCCCGGGCCTCGAGGTCGAGCTCGTCGACCCGGTCGCGCGGACCGTGCTTCCGCCCGGCCTGGCGGGCGAGATCCGGGTGCGCGGGCACTGCGTGATGGCCGGCTATTACAAGAACCCCGCGGCCACGGCCCGCGCCGTCGACCAAGCCGGCTGGCTCTACACCGGCGACCTGGCCCGCAAGCGCGACGACGGCTGTTATCGGATCGTCGGCAGATGCAAGGAAGTGATTATCCGAGGGGGTGAAAACATCTATCCGGCCGAGGTCGAGGAATTCCTCCATCATCACCCGGCGGTGGCCGAGATCGCGGTCGCCGGCCTGCCCGACGCCCACTACGGCGAGGTCGTGGCCGCCTGGGTGGTGCTCAAGCCGGGCGCGACCGCGACCCCCGACGAGCTCAAGCTCTTTTGCCAGGACCAGATCGCCCGTTACAAGGTTCCCAAATACGTGATGATCGTCGACGAGCTGCCCAAGACCGTTACCGGCAAGATCAAGAAGCACGTCCTCCGCGACGGCGCGGTCGATTCGCTGGGCCTGGTCGAGGCCGCCCGGATCGAGACGGCGTGAGCGGCCGATCGAGATCGCCGATTCCTGAAATCCCAGGCCCGCGCCTGGGCCATGGATTCTCACCGCTGGGCGCGCAAAACGGATCCCTCGTGCCTCGGCCCGCGCGAACAACCCGATTACAGTCCAAAGGACTGAGAGATGACAGCCCAGGGCAAAGCTCTGGGTTGGCACGGCTGCAACGAAATATGAACACCTTTTGCCTTGGCATTGCAGCCTGTAAGGCCGCGACCCGAGGGCTACAAACCGAGAAATCGCGGCTTCACCGAGCCGGCTCGGGATCAGGTGAGCTGTTCGTCTTCCCGCTCGCGATCCATGGTCTCGCGGCTCTCCTCAAGGACGAAATCAGGAGGGAGGCGTCTGGCCAGGCTCTCCGCGTCTCGCTTCCAGGCCTCGAGCTCGGCCAGCCAGGCGTCCCCGGTCAGAGGGCGCGTCGGCTCGGATGGACTCGCCAAACTCCTTGCAAGCCGATCGAGCTCCAACTTGACAAGCTCGTCGACGGAAATCTTGAGGAGAGCGGCCCGCTCGGCGAGCCGGCTGAAGGTCTCCTCGGGAACGGTTACGCTGGGCATGGCTCGCTCCTTGGCAAGAACGTTCACATCATTCTATCCTCCCCGCGATGGGGAGTCGACCCGGCGCCTCGACGCTGCCACATCCTCTCGACCGCGACGCCAATCCATGTGGAACGATGACGCCCAAGGCGGAGCTGCAATCTGTCCGTACGAGGCCATCCCAGGGCTGCGCCCTGGGCTATAACCTCTCAGTCCTTCGGACTGAAAAAGGGGTCCTGGCACGATCGATTCAGTTTCACCCCAACGGGGTGAGAGGCTACAGCCCAGGGCGCAGCCCTGGGTTTACGCGGACGCACGCCGCGCCGCCTTTCACCAATGTGAGCCGAGTGACCGACGCGGCGAAGCCGCGACCAAAAACTTGTGCACCATCAGAACGACGCTCTCAGCCGCAAAACCCACTTTCTCGCATGCGTCGGGTAGCGGTGCGATTCGCGATGCTGAACAAGATGCGCGCACGGCGCGGAGAAGTTGCCAAGGTCGAATCCACGCTTTTTCGGGACCGCGCCCAACAAAATGGCCCCCGTAGGGCAGTTGAATTAAAAGACAACCATCGACAACGAATTGTCGATGCGCGGGCCATAAAGTCCTACATCCTGTAAGCCAAAGACTCTCCCGATACGACGGCCTTCCTGGCTGCCGGGATCGATGTCGTGCGCCCCAGTATCGGGGAACCGGGCGGCTCGTCCAGAATTCCCGACGTCCGTGGCGTATACTTGAGGTTTCGCCACGAAGCGGGGCCTGGGAATCAACTTTCATGCGGGTGTTCATCACGGGCGGCGCGGGTTTCATTGGGTCGCATCTGGCCGACGCCTATCTGGCGCGCGGGGACGAGGTTTTCGTCCTCGACGATCTGTCGACCGGCAGCATCGACAACATCGGGCACCTGCGCGGCCATCCGCGGTTTCATTACACGATCGAGAGCGTGCATCACGCGGCGACGGTCGCCGAGCTCGTCGATGAGTGTGACGTGGTCTTTCACCTGGCGGCGGCCGTCGGCGTGCGGCTGATCGTCGATAGCCCCGTCCGCACGATCGAGACCAACGTCCATGGCGCGGAGGTCGTGCTCGCCCAGGCCAACAAGAAAAAGAAGAAAGTTCTGATCGCGTCCACCTCCGAGGTCTACGGCCTCTCGGAGCAGGTGCCCTTTCGCGAGGACGGCAACCTGGTCCTGGGCGCGACCTCGAAGGGGCGCTGGAGCTACGCCTGCTCGAAGGCCATCGATGAATTCCTGGCGCTCGCCTACTGGCGCGAGCGCAAGCTGCCGACCGTGATCGTTCGCCTCTTCAACACCGTCGGCCCGCGGCAGACGGGCCAGTACGGCATGGTCGTCCCCACCTTCGTGAAGCAAGCCCTTCTGGGCCGGCCGCTCACCATCCACGGACCCGGCACCCAGTCGCGCTGCTTCGTCGACGTGGCCGACGTGGTCGGGGCCCTGATCGCCCTCATGGACCACCCGGACGCCGTCGGCGAGGTGTATAACGTCGGATCAAGTGAAGAGGTGTCGATCGAGGAGCTGGCCCGGCG
>DAIDHE010000296.1 GCA_027459775.1 Planctomycetales bacterium
ACGAGGCAGGCCAGGGATCAGGCGATCAACCCATGCGCCCGCGGCGACTATCAGGCGGTCGGCGATGATCCGAACGGCGTCCCCCAGCAGTACCGGTTTCGCGCCGTCGAGATCGACCCGGCGGATCGGAGTCTGCTCCAGGATCCTGGTACCCGCGCCGCCCAGCGAGCGAGCAAGCCCAACCGCGAGCGCCCGGGCGCGGTCGGCGGCGAGCATGCCGGCGTCGGGCTCGAAGACGACGTCGGCGTCGCCCGGGAGTGCGAAGACGGGATGGCGCGAGTTCCAGTCGCGGCCCGGCCCATGCCAGTGGGGTACGCCGATCTCGGCCAGATTGGCCGCGACGGCGCTCGTGTAGCTCGAGCCCGCCGGGGCGAATGACACGCCCCCCGTGCGGAAGTAAACCGATTCGCCGGCCTCGCCCTCGAAATCCCTCCAGGTGCGAAACGCCCAGGGCATGAGCTGGGCGTATGTCCGGTCGGCGTACGAATGGCGAGTGATCCGCGCGGCCCCGTGCGAGCTGCCGCGGTCGTGATCGAGTGCGAATTGCTCGACCAGTAAGACCGGCTCGCCCCGCTTCGCCAGATGATAGGCGGCCATCGCCCCCATGATCCCAGCACCCAGGACCACGTTCCGAGCCTCGATCGTTTCCATGGCTTGTTTTCCCTTCAAAACCTCATTCCACGACGAGCCGGGATTCTCAAAGAGCCGTCAGATAGCGATGGATCTCCCAGGATTCGACCTGGGCGTGGTATTCGTTCCACTCGTCGTGCTTGAGCTTCAAGAATTCCTCGGCGATTGGCCCCAGCGCCTCGCGAACGACGGGGTCGCGCTCGAGACAGCCGAGGGCTTCGATCAGCGTTTGGGGCAGGGTTTTCACTCCCTGCCCGGCCATTGAGGCGATATCGGCGTCATACAGGTTTCCACGAATCGGGAGCCCGGGGTCGAGCCCGCGCTCGATGCCGTCGAGTCCCGCGGCCAGATAGGCGGCCAGGCCCAGGTAAGGGTTGACCGCGCTCGAGACCGATCGATCCTCGACATGGCCCGGGCCCGGGGCGCGGAGCATGAGGGTGCGGTTGGAATCGCCAAGAGCGATGAAGGCCGGCGTCCAGGTATAGCCCGAGCGCGAGCCGCGAAGGGCCGCGCCGATGCGCAGGCGCTTGTAGCAGTTGACCGTCGGCGACAAGACCGCGCAGAGCGCCCGCGCGTGCTCGACGACGCCCCCCAGAAAATGGTAGGCCAGGGCGCTTTGACCGAGGCCGCGAGGGTCGGCGGCGTCCTCGAACAGGTTGACGCCGTCGTCGGCGCGGGCCAGGTGATAGTGCAGATGCGCGCCCGAGCCCGTGCGCTCGGCGAACGGCTTGGGCATGAAGGTCGCGATCGCGCCGGCGCGGTGGGCGGCCTCGCCGAGCATCATCCGAAAGAATATCAACCGATCTGCCGACGTCAGCGCGTCTGAATATTGATAATTGATCTCATATTGATCATTGGCGTCCTCGTGATCGGCCTGATAGACGCCCCAGCCCAGGTTGTTCAAGCCGCGGGCGAGGTCGCCGAGCATCTCGAGCACGGGGGCCATGGCCTTGTAGTCGTAGCAGGGTTTGGCGGCGTGGTCGATCGCGCGGGGATCGTGGCCGCGAATCGAGCCGTCGGGGTTTCTCGTCACTAGAAAGAACTCGGGCTCGATCCCGACGTTGAATGTGTAGCCCCTGTGGCGGGCCTGGTCGAGGACTCGCTTGAGGTTTTGCCGGGGACAGTAGGGGTGGGGCTCTTGGTCGACGAAGAGGTCGGCGGCGAACCGGGCGACGCCGGGCTGGAGGGGCATGGGGGTGTAGGTGGCGAGGTCGACCCGCGCCATCAGGTCGTGGGCGTCGGGCCCCTGCCCCATGCCCCAGACCGCGCCTCCGGCGAAGCCGGCCCCTTCGCGTGCGACGGTCTCGAGGGCGGAGGCGGGGACGAGCTTGACCTTGGCCGCGCCATGGATGTCGACGAACTGAACCAGCAAGAACGCCACGCCGTCGGCGGTGAACCGGGCCTCGAGCTCGCGGATCAGGGAATCGTTGTCGGCCATCGAATACCTCGCTCGGGTCGGTCGGTCGGGGAATCGGCAGCCAATTGTCGACGACATCGACCGCGTGAGCCAGTAGAATCAGGATCTCGGCCGGTCGTTTTTCTGGTAGGGTGAATCCTCATGTGCGGCATCGTCGGGTTTTTGGCGAAGGATTCCGCGCACGCGGCGGCGAGCGGGCGAATCGTGCTCGAGATGCTCGAGGCCCTGGCTCGCCGCGGGCCCGACGGCGCGGGCTTCGCCGGGATCGGTCCGGCGGTCGATGGGCACGATCAAACGGTCGTGATTCGCATTGCCGGGGGCGAATTGAGGGTTCTGCGCGCTCTCGATGCGCTCGGAATCGTGGACCAATCCGGCTCTGGTCCGCGGCTCGAGGGGGGGACGATCCGGCTGCGATTCGAGCCCGCCCAGGGCGTGACGGCGGGCCAGGTCGAGACCGCGCTCTCGGCCGCGGCGGGCGCTCCCGAGGTTCTCGCATTCGGACCGCGGCTCGAGCTGGTGAAAGGCGTCGGGCCGCCGCGGGCCCTCGAGGCCGCCCATGCCGTTTCGCGGTTCGTCGGACCAGTCGCGATCGGCCACACCCGGATGTCGACCGAGAGCCGGATCGACCTCTGCCACTCACAGCCGTTTTGGATCCACGGGCTTCCCGATCACGCGATCGTCCACAATGGACATATCACGAATTATCACAGGCTGCGCAGGGCGTTCGAGCAAGAAGGCGCTCGGTTCCATACCGAAAATGACTCGGAAGTGATCGGCGTCTTTCTGAAGCGCTCCATGGATCAGGGTCTCGACCTGATCCAGGCGATGGAGCGATCGGTGGACGAACTCGACGGCTCGTTTAATTATCTGGTGGCCGCGCCGGAGGGACTGGGGGTGGTCCGCGACCCCCATGGCTTCAAGCCTCTCGTGCTCGCCGACGCCGTCGAGTTCACAGCCGTCGCGACCGAGGAGATCGCGCTTGAGCAGGCGCTTCCGGGCCCCTTCCACGCCCGCGAGCCGGCCCCGGGCTCGGTCCTGTTTTTTCCCGCCCCCAAGCCGGCTCAATCGGCCCGGGACGCAGGCCAGCGACTCCGGAGCACCGGAACGTGAGCGAGCCCTTGCCGAACAGCGACCCGCCGGCGGCCAGGCCCGAAGCGGCCGTCATCGATTGCCAGGGGTTGACGACGCGCGCGATCGGTGCGGCCGTCTGGGCGGCCGTTGACCTGGGGTCGAAAACCGCGCGGTTGGAGAATCCAGGCGCCAGGCACAGTCTGGGCGTGGCCTTGCCAGAGGGCTTTGAGCTCGTGATCGCCGGGAGTGCTGGCTATTACGCGGGCGGTCTCAACGACGGCGCGACGATCCGAATCGAGGGCAATGCCGGCTGGGCTGCGGCGGAGAGCCAGCGGGCGGGGACCGTCGTGATCGCCGGCAACGCGGGCAACGCCGTGGCCGCCTCGATTCGCTCGGGGCTGGTGGTGGTGCGAGGGAACGCCTCCACCCGGGCGGGTATCGGCATGAAGGGGGGAGCGCTCGTCGTCGCGGGCGATGCCGGGCCCATGGCCGGGTTCATGATGCAAAAGGGAGCGATCGTCATCGTCGGCGACGCCGGCGACGGGGTCGCCGACAGCATGTACGAGGGGACGATTTACCTGGGGGGCCAGGCGGGCGAGCTCGGGGCCGACGCCGTCTTTCAAGAGATCGGGCCGGCCGATCACCGGCTGATCGAGGATCTGCTCGGACGGGCCGGCCTGTCCCGGCCCGTCAACGGCTTTCGCAAGCTGGTCGCGGGGCGAAAGCTCTGGAATTTCCAGACGAGCGAGCGCGCGGTCTGGAAGGGGGCTCTTTGAAGGTTCGGTAAAATACCAATTCCTGTTCGGCACATGATTGACAGTGAGGGTGGGCCCTCGTAAAGTCGGGTGGAATCCGCCTTGAACGCATGAGTCTGTCAGTCACTCCTCGAATCGTCTATCATCATTAGAAAGCGTCTCCGCCGCGGCCGCCATTTTCGGGGGTTGCAGGTGGGGGGTGCGCGACCATGATGGGGCGGATCGAGCGATCTCGATCAACGTCGATCACCGGCTCCGAACACGCATGATCCACGACCCATGAGAATGTACCAGCTCTTACAGCAGGCGATCAACTGGCCGGGTCCGCGGGCGCTGGGCGTGGCGGTCGCGTTCGCGGCCGTCTTGGTGCTGGCCGCGGGGATGATCGCGCTTTCGGGTCGATTCCGCTGGTTCTCGCGCGGGCTGGCCCTCCTGGGTTGCCTGGTGATCATGGCGGCCTGTGCGACGATTCGCTTGCAGACGATCACCGAGCACCAATCCGAAAGCATCACCGTGATCCGCCCTCGCAACACCGAGGCCGAGCGCATCCGCGCGGGCTGGGGCCTGGTCGCCGTCCCGGCGGCCGTGGCGGCATGGGTGGTGGTCGCCTGGATCGCACGCCGACAATGGCTTCGCTCCCAGATCCCGCGCAGGCTCAAGCTCGGCCATAAGTATCAGGTCGAAGGCGATTATCCCGCGGCTCTGGCCCAATACACTCATGCGATCCAGATCTCGCCGCGTCTGGGCGAGGCCTACTGCGCCCGCGCGCGAGTTTACAAGGCCATGGCAGATAAGGAACTCGCCCGCGCCGATTTCGATCGGGCGATCGATCTCGAGCCCAGGCACGCGCGGTCGCGGATCGAGCGTGCGATGTTAAGAATCGAAAAAGGCGAGATCGAGCCCGCGCTCGATGACCTTGCCATTGCGTTCATCTTGCGCGCCAACGATCCCGAATGCCATCTCCTGCGTGGAATCTGCCTCTTCCACAAGGGCGAGTTCGATGAGGCGCTCGCGGATTTTCATCGGGTGCTCAAACTGACCAACCACTCCGACTTCGCCGATCCCGCCCGGGCGTACATCCAACAGATTGAGGCCCCGCAAGCGGGCGGCGTTCCAGGCAGCCACCATACCGGCAACGGGGCGCCCTCGGCCCAACCCCAAGATTTCCTCAAGCCCCAAGATCACACCTATTGAACGACGATCGAGGCGCCAAGGATCGCGGACTCATGACGCCGGACGACAGCACGGCGGATCAGCCAACCGAATCCACGCAGGGCCGCCATGACCGTGGCGGCGACCCCTCGCCGCGCGAACGCTCCGGCGTCTTTTCGCCCGCGGTGATCGAGGACATCCAGATCAAGGCCGAGCTCGCGCGGTATCGCATCCGCGGCTTTGGAACCTTGCGCCCGCGCACCTGGGCCACCTTCGACGACCTGACCTTCATCCCCGCCGGGCTGACCCGGATCCCGCTCGAAGGCTATCGCGAATCGTGCTCGAGCCGCACAATCATTGGGACGCGGTTCGCGTCGCGGCCGATCGAGCTCGAGATCCCGCTCATGGCCACGGGAATGAGCTTTGGAGCGCTCTCGCTGCCCGCCAAGACAGCGATCGCCCGGGGCGCACGGTTGGCGGGCACGTCGTCGACGACGGGAGACGGCGGGATGCTCGAGGTCGAGCGCGCTGAATCGCGGATCCTGATCTACGAGGTTTTGCCCAGCCGCTATGGGATCGACGTTCGCCATCTGAAGCAGGCCGACGCGATTGAGCTCACGATCGGCCAGGGTGCGAAGCCGGGCACCGGCGGGCTGCTGTTGGGCGCGAAGGTCTCGGGCGAGATCGCCAAACGCCGCGATTTGCCTCCCGGGGTCGATCAGCGCTCGCCATGCCGGCATCCCGATTTCCTGGGCCCCGACGACCTGGTGCTCAAGATCGAGGAGCTCCGCGAGGCCACGCGTTACCGCGTACCGATCTTCGTCAAGATGGGCGCTTCGCGCGTTTTTGACGATGTCCGGCTCGCCGCCAAGGCGGGCGCGGACGTGGTCGTGGTCGACGGCATGGAAGGGGGCACGGGCGCTTCCCCGGAATTGCTTCAGGAGCACACCGGCATCCCCACGCTCGCCGCCGTCTGCGAGGCCCGCGCGGCCCTCGAGGACGTCGGCCTGTTCGGAACGGTTCAGCTCGTGATCGCCGGCGGCCTTCGCCATGGCGCCGACTGCGCCAAGGCCCTCGCCCTGGGGGCCGACGCCTGTTACCTGGGAACGGCGCTCTTGATCGCTCTCAACTGCAATAAACCTCTTTATATCGACGATTACCACGCCATCGGCGCTGCCCCCTACGAATGTCATCATTGCCACACGGGCCGCTGCCCGGTGGGCATCACGACCCAGGATCCGGTCCTTTCGGCCCGCCTCGCAATCGAACCCGCCGCCGAGCGCGTCGCCAATTTCTTCCACGCCCTGGACGCCGAGATCCAGATGCTCGCCCGCGCCTGCGGCAAGAGCGACGTCCACAACCTCGAGCCCGAGGATCTCCGCGCGCTGTCGCTCGAGGCCTCGCTCATCACCGGCCTGCCTCTGGCCGGTGCCAACCGCCCCTTCGCCGGCGGGCCGGGGTGGAAGAGCCAGCATCCCTGATCGCGAATCAAATGCGCTCGCCCACCATGTCTTCCGGCCGGACCCACTGGTCGAACTGCTCGGCGGTCACGTATCCGAGCTCGAGCGCCGACGCGCGGAGAGTCAGACCCTGGGCGTGGGCGTGCTTCGAGATCTTGGCGGCCTTGTCATAGCCGATGTGAGGGTTGAGCGCGGTCACAAGCATCAAGGATTGCTTGAGCAATTCGGTGATGCGCTCATGATGGGGCTCGATGCCGCTTGCGCAGTGCTCGGTGAAGCTCGCGCAGGCGTCGGCCAAGAGTCGCACGCTCGACAGGAAGGCGTGGATGATCAGCGGCTTCATCACGTTGAGCTCGAAATTGCCGAGCGCCCCCCCCATGTTGATCGCGACGTCGTTGCCCATCACCTGGCAGACGACCATCGTCATCGCCTCGCTCTGGGTGGGGTTGACCTTTCCCGGCATGATCGAGCTGCCGGGTTCGTTTTCGGGGATGCGAATCTCGCCCAGGCCGCTCCTCGGCCCCGAGGCCATCCAGCGCACGTCATTGGCGATCTTCATGAGCGACGCGGCCAGGGTCTTGATCGCGCCGTGGGCGAAAAGGAGTGCGTCGTGGCCGGAGAGGGCCTCGAACTTGTTGGGGGCGGAGACGAAAGGATCGCCGGTGAGGCGGCTGATCTCGGTCGCGACGCGGGCGGCGAACTCGGGGTGCGAATTGAGCCCGGTGCCCACCGCCGTGCCGCCGAGCGCCAGCTCGCAAAGCTTGGGGGTGACTTGTCTCATGTGCTCCAAGCTTGCGTCCATGAGCGCCCGCCAGCCCGAGATTTCCTGGCCCAGGGTGAGGGGCGTGGCGTCCATGAGATGCGTCCGGCCGATCTTGACGATGGCGGCGAAAGCCCGTTCCTTGGCCTCGAGCACGTCGCGGAGCATCGTCACGGCGGGGACGAGCTCGGTTCGCAGCGCAGCCACGGCCGCGACGTGCGTCGCCGTGGGGAACACGTCGTTTGACGACTGGCCCATGTTGACCTGATCGTTGGCGTGAACCTTGCGCTTCTCGCCCCGTTCGCCCCCCAGGATCTCGCTGGCGCGATTGGCGATCACCTCGTTGACATTCATGTTGGTCTGGGTGCCGCTGCCGGTCTGCCAGACGACCAGGGGGAATTCCTGGTCGTGCTTGCCGGCGATCACCTCGTCGGCCGCGGCCATGATCGCCTGGGCGATCTCGGGGCTCTTGAACTTGCCCAGGTCCAGGTTCACCTGTGCCGCCGCCCGCTTGACCAGCGCAAGCGCATGAATCAGGGCGATCGGCATCGTGTCGCGGCCGATCTTGAAGTTCTCGAGCGAGCGCTGCGTCTGCGCGCCCCAGAGCCGATCGTTCGGCACGTGCATCTCGCCCATCGAATCGGTTTCGATTCGCGTGTTCGCCGTCATCATCGCGATTCACCCCAGCAAGAGTCTCTTTGAGCCCAACCTGACTCCAACATACTCGTTCGCGCTCGGGCCGGCACGAGAGCACTGGCTACTTGCCAATGCAGAAACGACTGAAGACGCGGTCGAGGACGTCGTCTTCGACCACCCGCCCCAGAACCCTCCCTAACTCGTCGATCGCGAGATGGACGTCGAAGACGACGATTTCGTCGCCCGCGCCGAGCGCCAGCGCCTGGGCGGCCCGATCGAGCGCCTCGGCCGCGGCGGCGACGCCCTGGCGCGCCCGCGCCCCGATTTCCAGCCCCATCAGGGCGCTTGTGGAAGCCCCCTCAAGGGCGCGCCCGATGGCCGTTCTGAGAGCGCCAATGCCAACGCCATTCATCGCGCTCGTGACCACCCAACCGCGGTCGTCATCGGTCGGGAACGGGGCGAGGTCGGCCTTGGTCCAGACCTTGATCGTAAGACGATCGTCGGGCCTGCTTCCTCTTGATTCCCCATTCCCGCCGGCGGAGCGGCAATCGAGAACCAGGTCGGCGGCCTGGGCCTGGAGTTCGCGGAGGGCCTGGGCGCGGGCCGGTAGGACGTCGTCGGCCGGTTCGATTCCCGCGGTGTCGATGAGCTCGACCCGCATGCCTCCGACGTCGAGGGTCGCGGTCAGGTAATCGCGGGTCGTGCCCGCCTCGGGCGCGACGATCGCCCGATCAGCGCCGACGAGGGCGTTGAACAGGGAGCTCTTGCCGGCGTTGGGCGGCCCGACCAGGACGACGCGGGGGTGATCCAGGGGCCGATCGCGGTCGCGGAGGTTTTTGGTGAGCTCGACCAGCGCGCCGGCCGCCGTGGAAAGCTCGGCCGCCAAGGCGACTCGGCCGACTTCGCTGACGTCGGGCTCCTCGCTGAAATCGAGCCCGGCCTCGAGCCCGGCGGCGAGGTCGAGCAGCCGGTCGCGGAGGGTCGCCAGGGGATGAGCGAGACCGCCGGCGAGCCGCTCGAGCGCCTGCTCGAGGTCGCCGGGCCCGCGCGCGTGGATCACCGCCAGGACGGCCTCGGCCTGGGTGAGGTCGAGCTTGCCCGCGAGAAACGCCCGCAGGGTGAACTCTCCGCGCTCGGCCAGCCGTGCGCCTTGCAAGACGAGCTGGGAGAGCAAGAGGTCGACCAACGGGGGCGAGCCGACCAGGTGGATCTCGGCCAGGTCTTGCCCGGTATACGAGCGCGGGCCGCGCCAGCGCCCGAGCCGGACGGGAAGTGCTCGGCCGAGACCCTCGATCGCCAGGGTTCCGGCCTCGACGGTCGGCCCCAGGGCATTGGGATAGCAGTCCGTGGATGTGAATCCGACCGATGCGATCACCAAGGCGCGGGGGCCCGAGAGTCTGACGATCGCGCGAGCCCCCGCGCCGGGGGCGGTCGCAAGGGCGGCGATGGTGTCGCTGGGATCAAGGGCGACTTGCATGGCTCATGCGACCTCGCCTGGGCGCATCGCGGTTTCGATCAGCGTCCCCGGGGTTTCGCCCGCGGCCGCGGCCGTCCGCGAGGCGGCTCGGGGTCGGCCGCGCCGTCTTGCTTGCGATAGGTGCCGTCCTTGCGCGCCTGCTCGAGCACCTGCTCCCAGAGTTGGGCGATCTTGCCCTGGGGCTTCACGGCGACGGCCTGACCATTGGAACTCGTGGCCGACCCACCCCGCTCGCCCGCTCGCCCGGCATCGTCCGCCACGATCACCTTGGCATGGGTGATCTTGGGCAAAAGCAGCCGCTCGCCGATCGCCCACAGGCTGCTCGTGATGAAGTACAGACCCAGTCCCGACGGAACCTTGTAAAACATGAAACCCATGAACACCATCATGAATTTCATGACCTTTTGCTGCTGCTCGGCCTCAGGCGTGGTGGCCGGGGGCGAGAAGAGCTTGGTCTGGAAGAGCATCAGCCCGACGACGATGAAGGGCAAGATGTTGAACCAGTTGCCCAGGTCGATCCAACTGCCGAGCGTCGGCATGTCGAAGGGGAACCGAAAGAGCATGTCCGGGGCGGCGAGATCGCGGATCCAGAGAAACGATGCATGCCGCAGGGAAAAGCTCGTGTTCAGCGCCTGCCAGAGGCCGACGAAAATGGGCAACTGAATGAGCGCTGGCAGGCAGCCGGCGATGGGGTTCACGCCGTGCTTGCCATAGAGCGCCCAGGTTTCCTTGCCGAGCTTTTCCTTGTCGTCTTTGTGTTTTTCTTGCAGCTCTTTGATATGAGGCTGGAGCGCCTGCATTTTCTGGGCGGCCAGGGCCTGTTTGCGGCCGATCGGGAACATGAGGGCCCGGACCAGGATGGTGAGCAGGATGATCGCGACGCCGTAATTCCCGCGCGTGCCGCCGAAGAGTTTGGCGATGCGCTCGGTGAGGCCGTACATGAAGCCCAGGGTGGGGGTGATCACGACCCGGGCCAGGTAGGCGGCGAAGGGGATGATCGAGCTCTTACGGTATGACGCCAGCCCCTCGGCCCCGTATGCGACGAGGGCTTCGGGCGTCTTGGGTCCGGCGAAGACCTGGTAGACGTGCGTGACCGGAGTTCCCGGCGCGAGCTCGATCGGCCGGGACGAGATCCGCACGCCAATGTCGGCCTTGTGGGGCGCTCGGTCGTCCTTGTGCAGGACCATGGCGATCGTCCGCGCGTCCCACCGGTCCTCGGGCTTCGCGGGAGGGGGAAAAGGGGCGACCAAGGTGGCAAAGTATTGGTTTTCGATCCCGGCGAAGCGGATCGGGAGCGTGCTGTTGTCGATGGGCTTGTCGCGGGCCCCGACGACGTCGCTGGCCGTGTACGTGGCGACATCCACCGCGCCGCGGTTCATTTGCCCGAACACCAGCTCGCGAAAGGTGCTGGTGTACCACTCTCCCTCGATGCGGAGGCCGTGGGGACCGAGCAGGTTATAGACCACGGTCCGCGGCCGATCGGGGCTTTCGAAAGTGATCTCGACGTCGACGCCGTCGCTGTTTTTCCAGAGTTTGAAGGTCTTCTGGACCACGACGCCGTCGGCCGAGGTCGTGCGAAACACGACCGACTGCCCCTCGATTGGCTTGCCCGTGGCGGGATCGTCCTTCACGATCGCCCGCTTGATTGCCCCGGCGGGGTCGCGGACGACCTCCCAGAGGGTGGCATCCAGAAAGTCCTCGACGTTCGTGACGGCGGCCCGAACCTGGTCGTCGGGGTGGTCGGCGTCGGGCTCGGGGGTGGCGGGCGTGCCAGTCTTGCGGGCCGGCGTCAGCGTGAGGGCCAGCGACGGCGGCCAGACCGGATCCTGCCGGATGAGCTGAAGCGGCGACCGGTCCCGTTTGCGCTCGCCGAAATCGGCGTCATAGCGCGACGAGAGGACCGACTCGATCCCCGCCCCCTTCTGGGCCAGCCACACTTCCAGCCGATAGCCTCCGTCGGTCTTGTCGGCCGCCGAACCGAGCACGAGCTCGGAGACGTCGACCTCTTCGACCTGAGGCTTCTTGGGTAGGGCGGGCTTGGCGGTTTTTTCGGTCGGGGCCGGCGGCGAATCGGGGCCGGGGCTCTTGGCGGCGTCTTTCTTCGCGTCGGGCTGGTCCTTCTGAGCGGCCTCGGCCGCCGCCGCCTTGGCTGGCACGGGGGGCTTCTTGGGCGCGACGTCGTAGCCCAGGAACCGCATCACGGTGGGATAGAGCATCAGCCAGGCGAACGTGACCGTGACAAACAGAACAAAACGCTTCTCGGTGCTCATGTGGAGGCGACCCTGGGGCCAAGAGGAATCCTGGCGAGTCCGGACCTTGGCGACCGAATCGCGCCCAGCGAGGAGTGATCGTGACCCCGATCGTGGACCATGGACACGCCGCTCCGACCGGCCGCGTGGGAGTGCCGCGGCTCGCACGGACATCCGTGGGGGAGCAGGCCAATCGCGGAAAACCCCTCGAACGAATGGCTCGTTCCCGAGTGTGCAAGCACGCGATCAGCGTCCCTGCCGCAGGCGATCACCCAGAAACGGTTCGAGGTCGGTAATGGCATGTATCTTCTTGATCGTAGTCTCAAAATCATACGGAAGCCGACGATACTGCAATCGTGCGCCCCGGGGAAGAGCCAACGGAACCTCGGCCGCCGCGCCGTTGGCTTGATTGTCGGGCAGTCCGTCGTCTAATAGGACATAACACGCCCGGTTGTCGCCGTCGCGCGGTTGGCCCACCGAGCCGACGTTCACCATCACCTTCCCCTCGCCGAGCGCGTATTCGTTGTCAACCTCGTCGGGAGCGAAGAACTGATGGTTCTCCGTGAAAACTCCAGGCACGTGGGTGTGGCCCTGGAAGCAGTATTGGCCGATCAACTGAAACAGCCGCTCCATCTTGCGGTGGTTGTAGATATCCTCGGGAAAAACGTACTCGGAAAGCGGGTTTCGCGGCGAGCCGTGCACGAAGAGATAGGGCCCCATCCGATGCGACCGGGGCAACTCGCCCAGGAACTCCCAGCGCTGTTCCTTGCGGTCGCGGCCCAGCGGGCTGTCGAGCTGGTCCCGCGTCCAGAAAATCGCCTTCTCCGCCCCGATATTGAAACCCTCGGGGTCGAACATCGCCCCCTGGTCATGATTCCCCAGGAGGGTGATCGAGCACGACTCCATGACAAGGTCGATGCATTCGCGAGGGTTGGGACCGTACCCCACGATGTCGCCCAGACAGTACGTCTCGGCGACGCCCTGGCTCTTGATATCGTCGAGCACGGCTTCCAGGGCTTCGAGGTTCCCATGGATGTCACTGATCAATGCGCGACGCACCGGGGAAAACCCTCCGTTCCTCACCGAGCAACGGCCCAATTGACCCGTTCAAGCTCGGTTAACCGTCTCGACCGATGATCCAACTCTGCGTACTTTGATTCTAATGACGAGCGTGAGTAAAGGATAGGGCGAACTCGACCGGGCGGTCAAGTCCACGACGTCATGGTTTCAGGTCGCGGAGCGATGGTGCATGAGGAATACACTCGCACTGGAAACGTCGACGGAGACCACGATCGTGGCCGCGTGTTCACGTGACGGTCGCCGCGCGGGCGACTCCGCCACGGGATGCCGGCGCCACGGCCGCGATCTGATCCCCTTGATAAAAGCTATGTTAGGCCACATCGGCCTTGCGATCCGCGATCTTGAGTTGATCGGCGTGGGTCTGGGTCCTGGATCTTATACCGGCTTACGGATCGGTGTGACGGCGGCCAAGACTTTGGCCTATGCGACTGGGGCGAAGGTCGTCGGCATTGACAGCCCGCTGGCTTTGGCGCGAAACGCCCCGGCGGAGGCGCTCGAGATTGCCGTCCTGGTCGACGCTCAACGTGACAACGTGTACGTGGCGGAATTCGGCCGGCTTGAGTCAGGGCTTCCGCTCGTCGCTCGGGGCGCGGGCCGGGTCCAATCGATTGCATCGTGGCTCGCGGCTCGTCCGGCCGGCCAGCTTGCGATCGGGCCCGCGCTCGAATCGCCGCGAATCCGGGCGCGGATGCCGCCAGGTCTCATCAGCGTGGGCTGTGAGGTCAATCAGCCGGACTGGCGCGCGGTCTTGGATCTCGTGCTCGAAACCCATGAGACGGGTCGGCGCGACGATCCCTGGAGCCTCGAACCCCACTATTCGCGTCCGAGCGCGGCCGAGGAAAAGCGCCTGGCCTCGCTCGCGGCCGCCGCGGGCGACGGCAAAAGCTGAAGGAGCAAGGTGTTGGATCACTCGTCGCGACTCCAAGAGGGAGCGTCCGCCAGATCGGAATCGAGCGCCCCTGGCCTCGACCAGGCTCGCACCAAGTCAACGTATTCGTTGCAGTGGAACCGATACAGGATTCTTCGCCCGGACGAGGATCGGGCGACTTTTCGCAACCACACGGGGCTTGGGCCGGCCGACCTGGCGGGGGCCGTCGTGCTCGACGCCGGCTGCGGCATGGGGCGATACCTGCGCATCGCCGCGGAAGCGCCGGCGGCCCTGATCGTGGGGCTCGACCTGAGCCTGGCCGTCCTGGCCGCCCGCGACTCAACCCGCGACCAGCCCGCGGTCGCCGTCGTCCAGGGCGACCTCGCGCGGCCGCCGTTTCCACCCGGCGCCTTCGACCAGATCTATTCCCTGGGCGTGATCGACCATACGCCCGACCCCGAGACGACCTTCCGTTCGCTGGCAGGCTTGCTCAAGCCTGGCGGCCGCATCGTGGTCTGGGTTTATCCCCGCGAGAGCCCGATCGTCGAGCTCATGATGAACGCCCAGCGCAGGGTTTCGACCCGGCTTCCGCTGGCGATCCTGGATCCGCTTTGCCGGCTGCTGGCGCCGGTGGGGGCCCTGAAGCGACGGCTGGCGGCGAGCCGGTTCCGCCCGATCGAGCGGCTCGGGGTCGCGCTTCACCTGGCGACGATCGGCGTCTCGATGCACCCCGATCCCGAGGTCCGCGTCTGCGACACGCTCGACTGGTATGCGCCTCGATACCTTTCGCGGCACACGCCCGAGGAAGTGATCGGCTGGTTTCGCCGGGCGGGGCTCGACGACGTGGTCGACCTGGGCCGCGACCCCATCTTTTACCACGCGGGTCAAGGGCGCGGCGTCAACATCGCCGGCCGCCGACCGGCGGTTTCCAGCGGCTAGATCCCGCCCCTTCGCGCCGGCACGGGCGCACGATCGCTTGCCGACGCGAACCCTCGAGCCGTATGATGAACGTGTTCGGTCCAGATGAGCCAGCGCGAGTCAGCCGGCCCTCTGGATTTTGGTCGTGCTCTCATCTCGGCGTCGTCAGAATCGTTTTGGATTGGGATTTCCCAAGGGAAGAGGATACACCATGACGCGATGGATCATCCTGGCGGTCGTCGTCGTCGGCTTGACGGGCGCTGCCACGTTCCTGGTTCAGTATGTTCCCGAATCGGATGGGGAACTGATCTCGCCCGTCGTCAAGGCGACCGGTCCGTCGCCCAAGGTCGACATCGCCCAGGAACTGACGTACGATTTCGGCATCATGTCCCAGGAAGACAAGCGCAGCCACACCTGGGTGGTCAAGAACGCGGGCGCGGGCGAGCTCGAGCTCTGGCTCGAGGGAAAACCGACCTGTTCGTGCACCGTCGCCGAGCTCGACACCGCGAAGGACGAACAAGCCGGCCCCAAGAAAATCGTCCACGTCAAGCCGGGCGACTCGACCAAGATCAATCTCGTGTGGGATACGAAACTGCGCGAGAATCACTATTCACAGTCGGCCACCATCGGCACCAACGACCCGGCCAAGCCGAGCTTCACGATCGCCGTCCATGGGCTGGTCCATCCTCCGGTGATGGTTGTTCCGCCGCAGATGATCACGCTCGCGCAGGTTTCGAATGAAGACCCGACCCTCACGCGAATCGGCGTGTTCTCGCTCGACAGGCCGGCGACCAAGGTGACGAAGGTGACGACGTCGCGGCCCAGCCTGATCACGGCCCGGGCGGTTCCCTTCGGCGACGAGGAGAAGAAAGTCTTCAAGACGGCGTCCGGCTATCGGATCGAGGTCGAGATCAAGCCTGGCATGCCGCTGGGGCGATTCCAGGACGAGCTCGTGATCGCGACCGATCATCCCAAACGTCCCGAGACCAAGGTCACGATCACCGGAAACGTGACGGGCCCGATCAGCGTGGTGCCGGAACGGCTGCGAATGCCGAACGTGGTCGGCCAGCAGGGAGCGACCCGCGAGCTCACGCTTCTGGTTCGGGGCGCGGAAACGACCAAGTTCGAGGTTGCCCATAAACCCGACAAGGTCGAGGTCGCCATCACCCCGTCCAACTCGGGCGAGACCAAGGGCCGCTATCTCGTGACCGTCAAGGTGCCTCCGGGCACGGCCGCCGGCTGGGTCGACGATGAGATCATCCTCAAGACCGACCACCCCAAGGCGCACGAGCTCAAGATCCCGGTCAGCATCATCGTTTCGAACAACAGCGCCAGCTAGACCGTAACTGCGTCTGGCGGCCGGCCGGCCCGACGCGCCCCCTCATTCGTGATTGGCCTTATCGCGGCGGCGACGGCACGCTATAACTCCCCCAGGATGCGTCCACGCGGGACAGGTGTGCTGCGCGCTCGAAAAAGCGCCGCGGTTCGCGCCACGGAGGCGCGGGGCTCTCCCCGAGACGCGAGGATCAAACGATCATGACCCATGGCGACCTTCGCCCCTGGATCTCCGTGAGCCTGGTTATTCTCGCGCTCGCCTACGTCGGCTGCACCAGTTCGCCCACGGAACCGATCAAGAAAACCGCGACCCCGCCCACGCCGGCAACCACGCCCGCCACGCCGCCAGCAACCTCGACCAAGCTCATCGCCAACCTGGGCGACCCGGTCGGCGTCTTGATTGTCTCTGGCGAACGCAACGGCTATATGGAGCCGTGCGGCTGCTCCGAGGACCAAAGCGGCGGGCTGATCCGGCTCTACGACCTGGTCGAAAGGCTGCACCAGCAAAACCTACCGACCGCGTTCATCGATCTGGGGGGGCTGATCAAGAACCCGGCGACCGCGCGGGGGGGGTTTGAGCAGACCAAGATCAAGCTCGACTACGCCATCAAGGCGCTCGCCCTCTTGAAATGCAGCGCACTGGGGCTGTCGGCCGAGGATCTCAAGGTGGGTGTGAGCGAGACGCTGGGCTTGTTCCTGAACAGCCTGGGCGAGACCAGGATCGTGGCGGCCAACATCGAGCCGAACGAGGCTTACGCGTCGTTGTTTCGCCCGAGCGTGATCACGAGGAGCGGCCCCGTGAGGCTTGGGGTGACGGCCGTCACCGACCCGGCGTCGCTCGAGGGCCTGGCCGACCCCGAGCGCGAGGCGCTCTTGCCCAAGATTCTCCGTCCCGAGGACGCGCTTCCCAAGGTGCTCGCCGATCTGGAATCGAAGAGCGATTACCAGATCTTGATGGTGCAAGGGCCACCGGATCTCGCCCGCCGGCTCGCCGGGGCTTATCCCGGCTTTGACATCGTGGTCTCGACCTCCGAATTCCCCGACCCCTTGAACCACGATCCCGAGCTCTTAAACGGCGGCAAGACGATGCTCGTCACCGTCGGGCAAAAAGGGAAGAACGTCGGCGTGTTCGGCTTTTACAAGGATGGCGAGCAAGCGCCGAAATACCAGCTCGTCACCTTGAACAAGCGCTACGACGGACCGGCGACCGCGATGAAGAAGCTGATCCAGACCGAGTATCGCGAAACGCTCAAGGCCGCCGGCATCGTCGAGAACATCCTCCGCCACGACCTGGCCTCGGCCCCGACGGGCAGCCGGTTCGTCGGCGTCGACGCCTGCAAGACCTGCCATCCCAAGACCGTCGAGCACTGGAAAACGACCAAGCACGCCGAGGCCTATGAGACCCTGCTCCACGATCCCAAGCCCAACACCCAGTACGACGCCGAGTGCATCCTCTGCCACACGACGGGCTTCGAGATCAATTCCGGCTGGGTCTCGGCCGACAAGACGCCGCACTTGCTCGGCAATCAATGCGAAAACTGCCACGGGCCGGCCTCGCGGCACGTCGCCGAGCCCGACAACCGCGAGCTCCGCAAGGCGATTGCGCTCACAACCGAACGGGCTGACCGAACCCGCCAGTGCCTCCAGTGCCACGACGAGGAAAACTCCCGCGAATTCGAATTCACCGGCTACGAGAGCGAGATCCACCACAAGGGACTCGACGACTACTCCGACCCCAAGGTCCACAAGGGCGCCGCCGCGCAGGCGGTCGCCCCGAAAGCCGGCGCCAGCGGCCCCTGATTCCCACCACCAGCCTCACGAAGAGCCAGGAACCCCTCCATGCACGATGCGGAACCGAACGATTCGGCGACGTCCAGGCCGGCCTTCTTCTCGCGACTCGCACTCTCCGACCAGTATCGCGACGACCATCAGAACCCGGTCAACCATTTTCTCCACGTCGGCGTCGGCTGGCCGGCCGCGGCGATCGCGGTCGTGATGCTGCCCTTTCGGCCCGCCTGGGGCGTCGGGCTCTTCCTGGCCGCCTACGCCATCATGTTCTTCGGGCACTTCGTCTTCGAGCGCAACATCCCGACCGTCTTCAAGCATCCCAGCACGCCTTTCGTCGTCGCGGCCCAGGTCGTCAGGCGCATGGCTTCGGGCCTCGTTCGGCTGGCAACGGGCGCTCGGGCGGGATAAGCTGCCTCAAACCACGACGATCGTCACCGACCGAGCACCAGGAGCCCAACTCATGGCCGACCCGATCAACTACGAAGACTTCGCCAAGCTCGAGCTCCGGGTCGCCCGGGTCGTCGAGGCCCGGGCCCATCCCAACGCCGACAAACTGCTGCTCTTGCAGGTCGATCTTGGCGACCGCCAGAAACAGATCGTCGCCGGCATTCGCGCCCATTACGAGCCCGAAAAGCTGGTCGGCAAGCTGATCGTGATCGTCGACAACCTCGCCCCCGCCATGCTCCGCGGCGAGACCTCGAACGGCATGCTCCTGGCGGCGACCTCCGGCGAGAAGGTCATCCTGCTCACCGTCGACGACCCCGAATGCCAGGTCGGCGCGAAGATCAAGTAATCCATACACTTGCATTGTTACAAGATTCAGCTGGAGCTCGCGCTCATGAGGCGGCTGCTCACGGTAATGCTGGTCTGGGGCTTTGTCGCCGCCGGTCAGGCCCGCGGCCAGACGCCGCCGCGAGAGACCAAGACCCGGAACGTCGTGCTCGTCGTCTCCGACGGCCTGCGCTGGCAGGAGATTTTCCGAGGCGCGGACCGGGCCTTGCTCAACAAGAAGGACGGCGGCGTCGACGATCCTGCGGCACTCAAGGCCGAATTCGACCGCCCCACCCCCGCGGAAAGCAGGCGGGCGCTTTTTCCGTTTTTCTGGGGCGAGATCGCGGTCAAGGGCCAGCTTTACGGCGACGCCGACTCGGGCGCGGACGCGGTGGTCACCAACGGCAAGAATTTCTCATATCCGGGTTACAATGAACTGTTCACCGGCTGGGCCGACCCGCGGATCGCCAGCAACGCCAAGCGCGACAATCCCAACGTGAGCGTCTTCGAGTGGCTGGCCGGCCAGCCGGGTTTCGAGGGCCGGGCGGCGGCCTATGGGTCGTGGGAGGTGTTCCCGTTCATCCTGGGCCGGCATCGGGGCAAGCTGCACATCGTCGCGTGCTGGGAGCCGCTCACGGGGGGCGTGTTGTCGCCCGAGGAAAAGCTGCTCGATCAGGTGAAGGGCTCGACGCACCGGCTCTGGGAGAGCTGTTCGTTCGATTCGTTCACGTTCACGGCCGCCCATGAGTATCTCAAGCGCGAGCATCCCAGGGTCTTGTTCATTGGCCTGGGCGAGACCGACGAATTCGCCCATGAGGGGCGTTACGACCATTATCTGCACTCCGCCCATCGGGTAGACGAGGCGCTCCGGAAGCTGTGGGGAACGTTGCAATCGCTCCCCGACTATCGCGACAAGACGACGCTTCTGGTCACCGCCGACCATGGCCGGGGCGATGCGCCCGAGGAGTGGAAGCACCATGGCGCAAGGGTGAAGGGTTCGGAGCGCATCTGGCTCGCGGCGATCGGCCCGGATACGCGGGCCTTGGGCTCGAGAACCGGCGTCCACATCGCCCAGAACCAGATCGCCGCGACGATGGCGGCGCTCCTGGGCTTCGATTACCGAGCGAGCGTTCCCAAGGCCGGGCCGGCGATCGGGGAGCTGCTCGGGAAATAAGGCCTGGCAGCCTGCGTTCGCGCTGGCGACGACTCGGACCGATCAGGTCGCCGCGCGCCGCCGACCGGAGACCAGCGGCGCCAGCGCACCGCCAAGCGCGGCCGCGAACAGGGCCAGCAGGCAGTGGCCGCCGATCAGGAAGGCGTTTTCGTACTGGGGGCTTGAGGGTCCGAGCCGTTCGCGGTCGATCTACAGGCCGGCTTCATTGGGCGAACCAGGGTCCGTCGGCACGCTGGGGGGCGATACGCCGGCGTGAGGCGACCAATTCCGTCCCGCATCCGAAGGTGCTCGCTATTCGGCCCGATCGTGGGCCGCGTACTCGAGCCAGTCTCCAAATGCCTACATCCGGGCGACGATCTCCCATCCGGGCGAGGCGAAATCGTGGACGACGACGATTTGGCCCGAGACCTGTTCGGGATCGTGAATGACAAAGCACGCGACGTCATCATTGTCCGCCCGGTGCGCGAACGGTACGACCCAGCGGATAGGGTAGAGAACGTTCAAACCGGTGTAGAGGGGGTCGAACCCTTCGTCGGATACGAAGTACCAGGGATCCAAATTGGCCAGCGTCGAGTTGTCGGCCAGATCGTAAACGTTGGGAGGCTTGACTCCGTTTTCCGCCGCAACGAGCAACAGTCGCTCTCGATCATCATGTCATAGTCGCCCGGATTCCGTGCTCAGGGCCAGAACCGCCTCCTCCGCCTTTCACGCCGCCTTGCCCGCGCGGGGGGCGGCGATGGGGCCGGGGGATTCCTTGAAGCTGTCGAGACTCTTGCGAAAGCCCGGCAATAACTCGTCGAATCGTTTGGTTTCGACGGTGTATTTGACCTCGTAATCGAACCGCTCGCCGCGGAACCTGAGCTCGAGGACGGTCATCGAAAAGGGGCCGCGGGCGGTGCGGACGATCGTCTCGAGGGCCTGCGCGTCGCCGTGGGGCACCAGCTTGCACGAGAGAACCTCGCAGCCAGGCTCTTCGTGTTGCAACTGGTCGGGAAGCTCCTTGACCAGCTTTTGTAGGTCCAGGTCGCGGCGGGCATGCGCCAGCACGAGCAAATTGTCGGTCCAGACGCCGTGGGGCGCTCCGCTGGCGAACAAGAGCGCGACCGAGCTCGGCGCAAGCGCGGGCGCCCAGCCCGGGGGCAAGTCGAGGGCGAACTTGTACTCGCGCTGGATCCAGCGGTTCGACCCCTTGGCCAGAAGATCCGCGCCCGTGTTGGGGGGAGTGAACCGCGCCGACGACACAAGCTGGTCAAATAGCGGCCGCGCCTGGGCATGGATCGAATCCTCGACGTTCAGGATGAACGTGTAGAGCTGGCGATTGGCGACGATCCGGATGCTGATCTCACGCCAGAAACCGCCGGAGTCGGGGTGGAACTCCCAGATTGTCTCGAGCCGTTCGCCGCCCACCCCCTTGACCAGGCGATTGGCGGCGAGCTTGCCGCTCTTGCGCCCGCCCCGCTGGGCCGTCTTGTCGATCCGGGTGCGATAATCGTCGAGACTCTCGGGCGCCATCCCCAGCTCGCACGCGACGGCCCCCGGGCGCTCGAAATCCTTTTGGGGGATGATCGCGACAAAGACCTGGTCGTCCTGCTCGCGGGCCGCGATCGACCAGTCGGGCGGAATCTCGACCTTGAGGCCGTAACGCGGCGAGTCAAACGCCTGGGGCTCGGCGGATGCCAGGACTGCGGCCAGAATCGTGAGAGGAATCGTCATATCAACCCTCAATGATCGCGGATGAAATCGGCGGCGTACGACCGCACGTGTTTGCCGTTCAAGACGTGAAACGTCCGCATTTGCTCGATGAGCGAACCGCTGAAGCGCTTGAGCGGTAAGTGGACGATCTTGCGGCCAAACCGGCGCGCCAGCCTGCGCCAGGTGGCCAGGGGAGGGATCGGGCTGGCCAGGGCCACGTGCCGCTCGCGCGAGTGGGCGAACGCCGCCGCCAAGAGCCGCTCCTCGAGCGTGTCGGTGAAATCCAAGGCCTTATCCGTCCAGACGTCCTCGATCGGCCGCGGCGGAAACAGGAACATCGCCCCGCCGTACTCGGCCTGCGCGATCCCCGGCCCGATCAGTTTCTCGAACGGATTGGTCGCGTAAAACGCGAGCGTCGATTCATTTTCGTGCTCGGCGTACCAGGTCGTGCGATTGGTGTAGACCGAGGGGTCGGCGGGCGTCTCGAAGAGAAACACCACGACCTCGATCGAGCCTCGCGAGGGAGGCACGACCTTCACGTAGAGGTCGCCCGTGTGCCAGTTGCGCAGGGTCTCGCGAACGTCGATCCCGTCGCGGACGCTGGTGGTGAATTTCTCGGAGCGCGCGAGGTCGAGCCCCATGACCTGTTTGGCCTGGTCGCGAACGTGGCGCTGAAAGCCCTCGATGCGGTCGTCCTCGGGGGGCCATGAGCACATCCCGAACGGATTCCAGCGCTGTCGCCAGCGGCGTTCCTGGGCCTTGGGGGGCTTGGGCCGTAGCTCGGTGGACCGCCATGTGACCGACTGGCCGGGCAGCCTGCACACCATCGGCCCCGTGCCCAAGAGCGGGATCGACGCCCGATCGACGCCGAACCGAGCCAGCCCGGCCGATTCGCCGGCGTGGTCTGGCTCGGCTGGCGCGAAGGGATAGGTCCGGGCCGTCTCGGCGACCGCGAGCGCGAATTCGTCGCCGGCGGTTTGCTGGGCGGCCTTCACAATCGTGTAAAAATCGGGAGTGAGCCGTCCTTCGACGAGTGCCAGGTTGCGAACGTAACGAAAATAGATCGAGAGTGTCTGGGGGGTGAGCCGCTGGGCGACCCGGGGATGGGTCGTCTTGAGCCTGGTCCGGGCCTCGAGCACGAGCTCCTTCACGCCGTCGATCGAGAGATTGTCGTCGGGCTCGAGCTCGCGGCGCCCACGTTCGTAGAGCCCGGTGATGAATGGCAGCTCGCCCAGCACGAAGATCAGCGTGCGAGGGTCGACGCCAAACGCGACGGCTCGCTCGTCCGCGGGTTCGGGCTCGGGGGGTGGGAGGGCGCGCGAGTAAGCGTCTTTCACCCACGGCCAGTCGAGGATCGAGCAGACGAAAAGCGTCAGTTTGTGCCTTGTTTCGAGTCGTCTGAGCTGGTCGGCCATCCAGGCGATTCGATTCCGGGTCTGTTCATGCGGCGGCGGGGGGATCGCGGGTAGAAGCGCGGCCGCGAATCGGTCGGGACTGACGCGTTTGAGCGCGTAGGGGTCGGGAAACGAGCCGGCGACGGCCACGAAGCCGGCCGTTTCCATGTCGATGAACGCGCGATCCAGCCGTTCCTCGGCCGCTACGCGCAAGGCGGCGATCACCCCCTGGCAGGGATCGATCGGAACGTAGCTGAAGCCCGGCTCCCCTTCCTCGTTTTCGCCGTCGCGCTCGACGACCACGCCGATCTCGGGCAGCCGGGCGACGGCCGATTCGACCTCATCCTGAAACGACGGCGGCAGCGGGACGGCCACGCAGTCGTAGGGGCGTTTCAAGAGCTCATCGCGCACGGCGACCGCGAAATCGCCCGATCCGTGGATGATCGGCATCACCCGGATCCGGGGGCTGAGCGCCAGAAAGTCGTCGGCCGAACCGCCGGCCTGGTTCATGGTCCGTCCCGCCGATCACGATCGATCCCCTGGATCGGCCCATTCCGCCAGGAGATGAGAAGCGTCGTTTCTCGCATTGATGTATTCTATCTTCACGGCCGAGAAAGAGCGACGACGGAGGCGCGCCCGGAAGTCGAGGGCACATCGGGCGCGCCATGCCGCGGCGAAATCGCGGATGACGCGACGCGGATTCTGACGGCGATCGAGAGCGGCGACCCGGGTCGGCCGAGCAGTTGCCGCCGCTAGTCCACGACCGGCTCTGGCGGCCGGCGGCGCGCCAGCGGGCGCATGGGAGCGCTTAACCCGCGCCTCGCCGTTCCGGGGCGTGACCACTCTCGAGATCCTCGATCAAGTCAAGAACGCCGAGCCGCCCCGCCGTCCCGGCTGGTCCCCGGCCTGCCGCGCGACGTCGAGACGATCACCTTCGTATGCCTGCAAAAGGCTCCCGAAAAGCGCTGCCGATCCGAAGCCACGGCCGCCTCCGACATGCGGCGGTTCCGCGACGGCGAGGCGATCCTGGCTCGCCCGATCCCCGTCTGAACCAGAGCCCAGGACGCGCCCGCCGCCGGGCACGGCGGCCAGAAGGCGCGGGCGGACAGATCGCTCCACGCCGTCTGGTGGGGCAAGCCGGAATCTCGACTCCTCCTCCTCAAGGCCAACGCACTCATCCTGGACGCCCCCCTACCGGCGAAGCCATTCGCCCCGTGACGGCGATCAACGCTCCACCCCCCAGGCTCGCCGCCGATTCACTGTTCGGAGAGTCCGCGGCGTCGTTTTTTTGCTTATTTTTTCGACGGCCAACTCCGAAAACGACGCATTCCATGGTGACGACTCAAATGGAAGGACCACCAGATGATGCTAGACCCGAGACGCGTGCGAGAGGTATTCTGGCAAGCCGTCCAGTACCCCAAGACCAGCGACCGAGCGGACATCCTGGAATGGGAGTGCAAGGCCGATTCGTGGCTCAGACAAAAGGTCGACGTCTTGCTACACGCCCACGACGACCACGACCGATTTCTCAAGACGCCAGGCGCGGATCTCTCGACCCAGGGCGCCCGTCCGCGCCCGGCCGGCAATGCGGAACCGGGCTCTGACCGCAACCAGTCCTGGCCTTGAAATCAAGGCAGGGCGTTTTGGTCCCAGGTCGCCACGTTCCAAAGTCCATGAAGCAAACCTCGGGAGTCCCATGGCGCATGAGCACGGTTCCGCCTGGCGCGAATCAGACCAGGAAAAACCGCGGTTCCAGGATCGCGCGTGCATTGACCGCCTTCGTCGAGAATCCCATCACGAACCTGGTGAAGGGAATTGTGCTGCTCTTGATCGGCGTCAGCGAGGCGTCGCGAACTTTCAGCGAGGATCTGGCGCGGTGGCGGTTTCGGGTCGGCCACGGCCTGGTCTTGATCGGACTCTTTGGTATTCTCGAAGCGCTTCCCCACTTGATCGACAGCGTCGAGGCGGGCCTGCGCTACCTCGAGCTTCGCGAGCACAAAAACAGGACGGATAAAAACGAGGCCGACCGATGAGCGAGGAGCCGTTCAAACCCGACATTCCCCACGCGTTCCACGCGCGAGACCAGGCGGGCCTGTCCTATTTCCGGACCCTGCTCGCCCTCGATCGGACCACGCTCGCGTGGGTCAGAACGACGCTGACCATGGCGAGCTTTGGCTTCAGCATGGTCGCGTTCTTTCGCACGATGCAGTACCAGTCGCCGAACGCCGAGACCGTACGCCTGCACCGAGGCGCGATTCGCATGGGCATGGCCCTGATCCTTCTGGGCATCATTGGAGCCGTGCTCACAGGTCTATCCCACTGGTCCACTCTGCGCAGGCTCAGGCGCGGCGAAACCCTCGAGGTAAGCCAGTGGCCATTGAGCGTCACCGTGGCCATGCTGATCGCGGTCATCGGCCTCCTGGGCGTCTGGGAACTGTTCGTGAAATGACGAACCGCCCTCGGCCCTCGCCCAGGCGCGAATCGCGCTACCAAGACATGTTTTTCAATGATGAAATAACAAGCGATGATGCGATAGCCTTGCGTGCCATCTCGAGGAGTACGACGCGAATGAAGACGAGTACGATTCCATCACTGGCGTTCGTGGGGCTGGGCGCGATGCTCGGCTACCTGGCGGCGACCAGGGATCTCGCGCCTTGGTCGCGAGCCAACGAGGCCCGGGCGGCCTCAGGCAACCCGGCCGTCCCGGCGGACGCGACGCCCGGTTCCTGTTCCGACGGGGTGGTCAAGGGAGCGATCATGGCCCAGACGTTCCTCGGCAAGAGGATCGCTCAGGCCCCGCCAGCGGCGGCCGGAAAGAAGCCCAACGTCGTCTTCATCATGGGCGACGACGTCGGTTGGTTCAACATCGGCGCCTATCACCGCGGCATCATGGCCGGCAAGACGCCTAACCTCGATCGTTTGGCCTCGCAGGGCATCCTCTTCACCGACTATTACGCCGAGCCGAGCTGCACCGCCGGCCGTGCGAACTTCATCACCGGACAGTTGCCGATCCGTACCGGACTCACCACCGTCGGTCAGGCCGGCGCCAGGGTCGGCATGCCCGCGACGGCGCCCACCATCGCGACCGCACTCAAGGCGATGGGCTACGCCACCGGCCAGTTCGGCAAGAACCACCTGGGCGACCTCAACGAGTACCTGCCCACCGTCCACGGGTTCGACGAATTCTTCGGCTATCTCTATCACCTCGACGCCATGGAAGACCCGGCATCTCATTCCTATCCGCCAGAGCTGATCGCCAAGATCGGCCCCCGAAACATGATCCATTGCTGGGCGACCGACCAGGACGACCCAGCCGAACAGCCGCGCTGGGGCAAGGTCGGCAAACAAAGAATCGAGGACGCAGGCACCCTCTACCCCGACCGCATGAAGACCGTGGACGACGAAATCCTCGGCCACGCCTTCAAGTTCATCGATAAGGCCAGCGGAGACGGGAAGCCGTTCTTCGTCTGGCTGAACCCGACACGTATGCACGTCATCACGCACTTGTCCAACAAGTACGCCAAGCTACAAACCCCCGAGAACGGCTGGTACGTCTACGAGGCCGGCATGGCCCAGCTTGACGACATCGTGGGGTCTGTGATGAAAAAGCTGGAGGACATGGGCGCGGCCGCCGACACGATCCTCGTCTTCACGACCGACAACGGCGCTGAGAATTTCACCTGGCCGGACGGCGGCCAGACTCCGTTCGCGGGGGCCAAGGGGACCGTCATGGAAGGGGGCATGCGCGCGCCATGCATCGTGCGTTGGCCCGGCAAAACGCCCGCCGGAAAGGTCGAAAACCAACTGATGTCGGGACTCGACTGGTTCCCCACGCTGGTGGCCGCGGCCGGCGACCCCGCGATCGTGGACGAGCTCAAGCACGGCAAGACCCTCGGCGAGACGACCTACAAGGTCCACCTGGACGGCTACGATCAGACCGACATGATTACGGGCAAGGGACCGTCAAAGCGCCACGAGATCGTTTATTTCGCCGAGGGAACCTTAGGCGCGATTCGCATCGACGATTACAAGTACCGCTTCATCGACCAGCCCAATGGCTGGCTGGGCGGCTCGATCAAACCCGATTGGCCGATCCTGGTCAATCTGCGCCTCGACCCCTTCGAACGCACTGGACTGTCGGGCTCGTTAAATTTCTACGAGTTCTACATCCACGAATTCTGGCGCTTTACGTTCGTCCAGCAAGAGGTGGCCAAGATCGCGGAAACGTTCCTCGAGTTTCCTCCGATGCAGAAGGGGGCGAGCTTCAATCTCGAGGCCGTCAAGGAACAAATCTTGAAGGCCATTCAGATGAGGGCCGCCAAGTGATTTCGATCGGAGTCCGCGGGCGATGGGGATGCTGCCCGTCTCGACGCCCGTGGGCGCGAGTGCCTTGGCCTCAAGGCGGGCCGGCGCTTTTTCGTCCTCGGACCGCGGGTCACGAGAGTCCGACATGGGTCTCGAGCCTCTTGTCGGGTCGAATCGTATTCTATCCTCAATGATCGGGAACAGCGACGTCGCTCGTACGATCGTTCCATGCAAGGAATTCGCTGAATGGGCGCGATCCGCGACCTCCTCGACCGCCTGTTTCCTCCACTCAGAATCCGCGCGAAGCTCTGGACGTGGATGATCGTCTTTGCGATCTATGGCGCGGTCGTCGGCGTCGTGATCCGGATCGAGGGCCTGCCGGAGATCCCGTGGGGCTCGGAGTCGACGGTCGTGAACGGGCTCGTACTGGGCTTCTTCATCGCCTTCCGCAACAACAATGCGTATGCCCGCTGGTGGGAGGCGCGGAAACTCTGGGGGAAGCTCCTGAACGACACCCGCAACTTTTGCCTCAAGATTCGGGCGCTCCCGGAGCTCGAGGCCGCCGACCGCGCCGAGGTCGGACGGCTCTTGATCGCATTCGCCTGGACTCTGCTCAATCACCTGAGGCTCAGGCAAAACCTGGACGAGCCCGAGCGCGGGCTCCCCAGATCCTCGACGACCCACGCGCCCACTCGTGTCGCGGGGGAATTGATCGCGGCGCTCGGGCGGCTTCGCGCGATCGGGCGGCTCGACGGCTTTTCGTTACTCTGGCTTGACGCCGAGACGCGGGGTCTCATGGAGGTCTGCGGCGCATGTGAACGGATCCGAAATACACCCCTTTCGTCGTCGTATCGGGCGCTCCTGCGGCATGGAATCGCGATTTATCTGGCGATCGCTCCATTTTACTTGATGGAGGACGTCGACGTCGGATTCTCGGGCCTCCCCATGTTTCTCATGGCGGCCTATTTCCTGCTGGGCATCGAACTCGTCGCCGAGGAGATCGAAGAGCCCTTCGGACCTGGTGGCGACAATCTGCCGATCGAGAAATACTGCTCGACCATTGAGACCTCGACGCGCGAGATCCTGGGCCTGGAGGCCTCGACTCCGCCGACTGTCGAGCACGCTCCGGGAACGGGGCCGTAGCCGTGAATTCCAAGGGCCGCTCCACGGAGGGAAGGCGCCCAAAACGCGGCGGTGGAACCGGTCTCGACCCGTCAAACGATTCCTCACAATCGTTTGCCTGATCGAAGACCGGCCCCACCGTCGTCCGCGTCCAGAAACGGACCCGAAGGCCCGCTCGAGGCCGCATGAGCCCAGGCTAGGTCGAACCGAGGCCCAGAGTCCCTGGGGGGAGCGCACGAGGCGCCGGCTGCGCTCCCGCGTGCACGAGAACGCCGCCGCTCGTGCAAATCAGCGTCAAACCCGGGGCCCCAGTCCGAACATTTGCCAAGAAAAAACCAAATCGCGAACAGCGGCCGCGAAATCGCCGAGCGCGGGCCCGGCCGGCCAGGAATGACGCCTAGGAATTTCGTGCAGGGCGGAGGGACGCGAAGGGGAGGAATCGAATCCCCGGACAACCCCCCGACCCTTGACGATCCCCAGATCCACTCGTCGATCGCGAGCTCGCACCAGACCGGGGCTCTCGGTCGCGCTGGCTCGGACCGCGCGCCGAGCCCACAGGAGGCGTCCGAAGCCATGTCGAGCCTCTTACTCACGATTCCGCTCGCCGACCCATCGATCGCCGTCGATAAACCAGACGAGTCGGCTCACGAATCCCAGGAATCGCGTTCGACGGCCGAGCGGCTGGGGCTCACGCCCGTACGCCCCACGGGCGGGGCCAAGGAACGCAAGCTCGAGGACTGGATCGCGAGCACGATCGATCACGAATCGTCCCCGTCCCTGTCGCCGGCCACGATATGGAATCGCCTGATCGCGGGGCTGCCGGGAGCTCTCGGCCGCAAGCATCCCCTGGGCGCGCGGGGCGAGGCTCGAACCCTTCCACCCATCTGGGCGAGGTTTCAGGTCGCCTACAAGCGAGGGATCACGATCGTCCGCCTTGTTGACAAGAATATCGTTAAATCAGCACGAGTAGAAGAGTTGCGAAACCAGCTCCTGGACCTGATCGCCGCCGACAATCACCGGTTGATCGTGGACTTCAGCGGGGTCGAGCGGTTCTCGAGCTGGGTTGCCGCGATCATGGTCGAGGCGGCTGGCCGCGCGACCCAGCGGCCCGACGGAGCGCTCAGGCTTTGCGGAGTCGACGAACGAAATCAGCGGGTCTTCTCCCTTGCGGGTCGGGCGCGGATCGGCTTCGCGGCCGACCAGGCCGCCGCCCTCGCGTCGTCCTGGCCCGCGCCTTCAGGCCCTCCCGCGCTGCCCGTCGAAATCCTGTCGGCCTTGTTCTCGTCGGCCGAGACCGCTCCCGCGCCCCGGACTCCCGCGGCGAGCGGCCGCGCTCCACGCAGGGAAGCGAGCGCCGGCCGGGTCGTCCTGTTGATTCAGATCGGCGGCGGCAAGGCCCGTGCCGTTCCCGTCACCAAGCCCCGATACCTGATCGGCCGTCAGCAAGGGTGCGACCTGCGCCTTGGCTCACCCATGATCAGCAAGCAGCACGCGGTCCTGATCGAGCGCGATGGCTCGCTCCACGTCCAGGATCTCGCCAGCACAAACGGCACGATGGTGCGGGGGGCGCCCCTTCGAAACGGCGAAACCGTCGTGAACCACGGCGATAGGATCCAGTTCGGACCAGTCGTGTGCACGGTCCAGGTCGACGCGCGCGGCCCTCACAAGGCCGCTCCGCGATTCCACGACGAGGACGATCACGCGTTCGATTCGCCCGGCGAGGCCGTCGATCATGGGCCGACCTTGACATTTCCAACCTCCGGCCTCGACGCGGCAATCGACTCCAGGATCCATTACGAGCTGATCCAGGACGTGCTCGTCGTCACGCCCAAGCTGCCGAATCTCGAAGAGGATCCCGACATCGACGCGATCCGCGGGGCGCTTCACGGCCTGATCGAGCAGGCACTGCCACGGCGGGTCGTCGTCAATCTCGAAAACGTGGACCAGCTCGCCCCCCGCGCGATCGGCGTGTTGCTCGCACATCATCTGCGTCTCGACGACCTGGGCGGCTCGTTGCGCATTTGCCAGGGACGGGCGCGGATCATGACGGTGCTCCACCAGGTTCGGCTCACCATGCTCGTGGAATGCTATCCCACGCTCGACCAGGCGGTCCTGGACGCCTGGCCGTGCGAGCCGAATCGGCCCCGGCTCGACGATTAGAGAACGAGTCGTTCCGCGCGGCGGTCACGCCCAACCCGACGGACACCTTGCACCGGAGAAAGCGCCATGACGAACCTGGTAGTCTCAGCCTACGACGCGCTCCTGGAAATGACGATGGACGAGATCCTGGCGGCCCTTCTATTGAGTGCGATCGCGGCCATGACCTTGTCGGGGATCTTCGCATTGATGCGCAAGCGTACGTCAGATTCGCCACCGCTCGTGGGGGCGATGGTCCTGGTCGCCTGCGCGGCCTCGGTCGCGCTCGCGCTGGGCTATGCCCGGCTCAAGCACACCGGCGGCGGCACGGGCCAGTTCCTCGGTTTTCTCCCTCGCACGCCGCCGACCGGCCCTGGCGGCGTGCCGGCCGGTTCGCTGGCGGGCCATCCGTTCGTGCCCCGCCTGCCCGGCGCTGGCTTTCTTGGCGGCCCTCCAGGGTTCGCGGGCTCGGTCTTTTCGCGCGTTCTCATGGATGCCTACGATCTGGACCACGACGGCCGACTGACTCGCGACGAGGCCGCCCACGCAATGGCCGATATCCTGAAGGACGGCGACGGTCATGAGCGCGACTCGATCGAACGCGGTGATATTGAAAGACTCATCAACCGCCGCCTACGCGTGCATGAGCCGCCGTACGAGGGGGGCTGGAATCCTCGTGAGAGCCGGTCGACCTCGAGATCCTCGGTTGGCGCTCCAGTCGTTCATTCGTCGTCGAACTCGTCGCCGCGGTCGGGGTGAAGCGGATCGTCGGGATCAAAGAAAAGATCCCCGAGCCCCATGGGCGAGTGCTGGCCCCCCAGAGCGTTTCGTTTGCGCTTGGCGAGATTCTCAAGATCGAGCGCCTCTTCGCCCAGCACCCGGAACAGCGACTCGCGCCAGGCCGAATCGCGGCCAATCGGGTGATTGGGATCCTGGGCCATCCGCTTGATCGCGTAGCGGAGCACGCTGATGCCGTCGCGCGGGGAGAAGCTCAGCCTGAGCTCGTGCGCCCTCTGAAGGAACTCGACGGTCATCGCCAGCAGTTCTTCCTCGGCGAACGGCAGGTGGTATTTGAGGATCGCCATCTCGTCGTCGCGCCTGGGGAAACCCAGGGCGAGGCTGGGTTGCAGCCGCGACAAGATATAGTCAGGAACTTCATATGTCGATTCGTCCTCGTTCATCGTGACGCAGACGCGGAAATCGGCCGCCGCCGGGATCGCGATGCCCGCGACGATGCTCTCGACGTATCGCCTGTGATCGAGCAAAGGCGCCAGGCTGGCCCACGACTTCTCGTTCATCCGGTTCCCCTCGTCGAGCACGCACACGCCGCCCGTGACCATCGCCGAGACCAGGGGCGAGGCGTGATAGGCGATCGAGCCGCTCTCGGCCAATACCGGGGTCACGATCAGATCCTCGGGCCGCGTGTCGGCCGTGCACTGGGTGATGAAGATCGCCTGCTCGCGCGCCCGGGCCGCGGCCATCGCCAGCGTCGTCTTACCGATCCCCGGCGGGCCGGTCAGCCGCGGGGCGAGCGGCAGATCCCGCGGATCGACCACCAGCCAGCACGCCAGCAATTGCTTGAGAATCTCGCGTTGACCGATCCATTCTTGCTGGGACGCGTCGGGCAGCGCCAGCCGCAGGGTCACACCGTCGATCACGACGCTCCGGGCGTGCGGCGACTCGGTCCGCGCCGGATTCCTAGATAGAGACATATCCTGCGATCCTCTCCCTTTCCCCTCGGCCGTCCATCCGCGCGAAATCGCCGCGCCGACCCATGATCGTACCCGCTGGCCGGGAAACCCGCGAGTGATTCCGCCACGAAGACCGAGGCGGTGTTTGCCATCCGGGGCCTGAGCAGGCTAGGCTCACGGGCTGGATTCGAGGGCGACGCCTCGCACGATTCGAGGGCCACCAGAAAGGACCGCGCATGAATCAGACCGCCATATCCGAGGAACCCCAGGTCGAGCCGCCACGCGCGCCCTTCTCGAGATTCGGGGGATGGCTCGCCGGCCAGTTCGCCCCGATCCGCGCACGATTGATCAGCGGACTGCTCGTGGCCGCGCCAATCGTCATCACAGGCTGGATCGTGTACTGGCTGTTCGTCACGCTGGCGCGGTTCATCCTCGACCCGCTCGCGATGCTCGTGAAGGGAGTGCACAATTGGTTGCGCGAAGCGCCCGCGCTCCAGGACGCGGGGATTCCCGACTCCGACTGGTGGTACACGATCGCCTCGCCGATCCTGGCGATTCTGCTCGTGCTCGCCACGCTTTACATCCTGGGACTGGCGGTCCGGTCGTGGGTCTATCGGATGGTCGACTGGATGATCCTGCAAGCGCCCGTGGTCGCGACCATTTACCGGGCGGTCCGCAACCTGGTCGATTCGCTGGGCGGCCGGCTTCAGGGCAAGGCCGACCCCCGGCGGGTGGTTCTGGTCGAGTTTCCCCACCCCGGCATCCGGTCGCTGGGCCTGGTGACCAACTCGATCCGCGACGAGGCGACCGGTCAGAAGATCCTGGTGGTCTGCATGCTCATGGGCGTGATGCCGCCGACCGGGTTCACCCTGTTCGTCCCCGAGGAGAACGTCACGAACGTGGACTGGAGCGTCAACGAGGCGCTCCAGACGATCGTGTCGGGCGGGATCTCAGCACCCCCGTCGATCCCGTTCACAAAACGAAGCCGTCTGGCGGACGGGAAGAAGTAGAGATATGACCCCGGCGCGTGCGCAGGCACGCAAGGCGCGCGGAAACGGGGGCCTTTTGGGCCCCCGCGTCGTGAGTTTCCGCGAGCGTTTCGGCCGAGGCTTCTTGCCAGCCTCGGCCGATCGGCTGGGTCTCAATACATGTCGTCGTAGCCGCCGTGGCCGCCGGCGGGCTTTTTCTCGTCGTCCTTGGGGGCGTCGGCGATCAGGGCGTCGGAGGTCAGCAAGAGGATGCTGACCGAGGCCGCGTTCTGGAGCGCTGACCGGGTGACCTTGGTGGGGTCGATGATGCCGGCCTTGACCAGGTCGGTGTATTCGTCCTTGAGGGCGTCGTAGCCGAAGTTGCCCTTGCCCTCGGCGACCTTGGAGACGACGACCCCGCCGTCCTTGCCGGCGTTGTCGGCGATCTGATCGAGGGGCGAGGAGCAGGCCCGGACGATGATCTGGTAGCCGACTTCCTCGTCGTGGGAGAGGCCCTTCGGCTTGACGGAGGTCGAGGCCCGCAAAAGCGCGACGCCGCCGCCGGGGAGAATGCCTTCCTCGAGGGCCGCGCGGGTGGCGTGGAGGGCGTCCTCGACGCGGGCTTTCTTTTCCTTCATCTCGCTTTCGGTGGCCGCGCCGACGTTGATCTTGGCGACGCCGCCGGCGAGCTTGGCCAGGCGCTCTTCGAGCTTCTCACGGTCGTAGTCGCTCTTGGTGTCGGAGATTTCGCGGCGGATGGCCTCGATCCGGCCCTTGATGGCGTCGGCCTTGCCCGCGCCCTCGATGATGGTGGTGTTGTCCTTGTCGATGACGACCTTCTTGGCGCTGCCGAGGTCGGCCAGGCCGACGTTTTCGAGCTCGATGCCGAGGGCCTCGAAGATCGGCTTGCCGCCGGCGAGGACGGCGATATCCTCGAGCATGGCCTTGCGGCGGTCGCCGTAACCCGGCGCCTTCACGGCGGCGCAGCGGAACGTGCCGCGGAGCTTGTTGATGACCAGGGTGGCGAGGGCCTCGCCCTCGATGTCCTCGGCGATGATCAGGAGCGGCCGGCCGGTCTGGGCGACCTTCTCGAGCACCGGCACGAGCTCCTTGACCACGGAGATTTTCTTCTCGTGGATCAGGATATAGGCGTCCTCGAGCACCGTCTCCATCGTGGCCGGATTGGTCACGAAGTAGGGGCTCAGGTAGCCGCGGTCGAACTGCATGCCCTCGACCCACTCGACCTCGGTCTTGAGCGTCTTGCCCTCTTCGACCGTGATCACGCCGTCCTTGCCGACCTTTTCGGTGGCCTCGGCGATCATCTTGCCGATCTCGGCGTCGAAATTCGAAGCGACGGTGGCGACCTGCTCGGTCTCGGTCTTGGTGGTGACCTTGGTGCTGAGCTTATGCAGGTGCTCGACGATATCGGCGACCGCCTTGTCCATTCCGCGCTTCATGAGCATCGGATTGACGCCGGCCACGACGGCCTTGAGGCCCTCGTTATAGATCGCCTCGGCCAAAACGGTGGCCGTGGTGGTGCCGTCGCCGGCGATGTCGGAGGTCTTGCTGGCGACCTCCTTCACCATCTTGGCGCCCATGTCCTCGTATTTGTCCTCGAGCTCGATCTCCTTGGCGACGGTGACGCCGTCCTTGGTGACCGTGGGCGAGCCGAACGATTTCTGGATGATGACGTTGCGCCCGCGGGGGCCCAAGGTCACCTTGACGGCCCGAGCGAGCTTCGCGATCCCGCGCTGCATCGCCTGGCGGGCGTCTTGATCGAACACAATCATCTTGGCGGCCATGCTTGGATCTCTCCCCTTCGCGTTTTCAGAGGTTTACCTGGAGTTGTTCGCTTGAAACAGGTCTGGATGGGGGTCGATCGCGGCGCGGTTCGACCCGTGTGTCTTGGGCTCAGCCGACCACGGCGAGGATGTCGTCCTCGCGCATGAGCAAAACCTTCTTGTCGCCGTCGATCTTGAATTCCTCGCCGGCGTACGAGGTAAAGAGGACGTGCTCGCCGACCTTCACCTGGAGTTCCCGGCGTTTGCCGTCCTTGGTGATGCGGCCGTCGCCGACGGCGAGCACCTTGCCCTTTTGGGGCTTGTCCTTGGCGGTGTCGGGGAGCACGATTCCCCCGGCGGTCACGTCCTTGGCCTCTTCGCGTTCCACAACCACGCGGTCTCCCAGCGGCTTCAGCGTCATCGACCCCGTCTCCTCCGTCTCGATTGACCTCGCGAGTCCACAACCAACCGGGCGCGGACCCGACACATGACTCAAGATGAGATTACCCTCATGCAAGCCCCGTGCCTTGCCGAAATGGTTTTCTAACATCCATTCCAGAAAGACGTTATGAACGTTAGTCGGGATTCGGCGTGGCCCGATTCCCTGCCGGTTCGCGAAACCGTGGCCGTGACGCTGCCATTTAGGCAGGTGGTGGAGGGATCGGAGCGAGAGCAATCGCGGTTGGGTTGCGTGTCGGCGATTGGCGATCCGGAAAGATGCTTCCGCCTCTCGCCTCAACCACCGGCCGCTCTCAGCAGCACCCGCAGGCCCGCGCCTTGGCCGAGCATCTTGGCGGTGGCGCGGTCGAATGTTTTGCCGAGCCAGGTCGCGACTTGCTGGGTATTTTCCAGGCCCGGCAAGGTTTGCTCGACGCCGAGGAGGTCCGCGCCCAGGGCGATTCCCTCGTAGCCTGTCTGGCCCTGGAACGGAATCGCGGCGATCGACTCGATGGCGGTCTTAAGGGCGTCGGGCGAGTCGTGGTTCGGGAGCCCCGGACTGAGCCCGATCACCCCGCCGATCGAACTGAGCCGCGCCAGGTTGTCATGGTTCGCGAGCCCGGGATCGCCCAACCCTCCCCGGCTCCAGATGACGGGCAAGCGGTCGATCCGATTCGTGTCGGCCGAGAGCCAATCGAGCGTCTCCGCGGTCGCGATCGCACTCATGCCCGCGAGATCGACGATGGCGCGCGGGCCGGAAGCTCCCTGGGCCAGCTCGGCGAGCCGGCTCAGGCAGTCGCGGCCGAGCGCGGTCAGGCCTCGATCGTCGCGGGATTCCGCCGAGCCCGCCAGTGGGCCGCCGGGGCTCTGCACGAGCTGAAAGACCCGGACTCCGCGATCAAACACGCGGGCGAGCGCGTCCGGATCGGCGGGTTCGCGGACAAGCTGGTCCAGCCCGCCGATCGCCAGGATGCCGTAACAGAGCCCACCCATCCGGAGCGATTCGGCGTGCCGTGGGATGTCGTCCTGGCCGATGAGCAGCCGGCCGGCGAACTCGGCCTCGTAGCGCGTGATCAGGCTTCCGAGCGCATGCCAGCGGTCGCCGCGGGCGGCCCAGTCGGCCGAGGATCGAGCGCAGACGAGCACGGCCGTCGCGACGCTCTGGAGATAGCCGTCGAGACGCCCCCGTCGCGCGACCGCCAGGGCGTATTCTCCATCGGGCTCGAAGAGGGTTGATTCGCCAGCGTACTGAAGCAGCCAGTTGCAATGGAGGTCGACGAGTCGCATGGGTGGGATCTCAACCTTGGATTCAAGAGTGGGGCCGGGCTGGGTCGGCTGGCGGTGGATCGAGGGGGATGCGATCGAGAAACGCCCGCGTGCGCGCCCTGAGCCCCTTCCAGACGAGCGTGTCGTGGGTGCGCGGACCCTCGTCCCGACCGAGCCATACAACGGGCGGATCGTCGGCCAGTGTCTTGCGTATGGCGGCGTCCATCGCCCCCAGCCCGGGAATGCAGCGGGCGGGCCAGACGAGGGCCAGGCGCGAGACGTGCGATGCCTGGTCCACGAGTGTGGTCGGCCGCTCCGCGGGCCGCGCGGCGAGCGCGGCGAGCGCATCCGCACCCCAGGCGATGCGCACCGATCGGCCGCGACGGTCGATCTCGAGCGGCCTGCCCGAAGCCTGGCCGCGGAGTCGATCGCCCTTGGCGTCGAGCGTGAGCCCGCCCGCCAGGCGGCCGAGCCGGGGCGCGACGTCGCGGACCAGCCGGGTCGCGCTCGCCTCGGAATTGGTGTGCAAGATCAGCACGAGCCCCGTGAGCTTGCCGGGCGCATCGGGCGCGGCCGTGACGGCCGCCGTGAAGCCCAGCAGCCGCGGCCACAAATCGGCCTCGAGGTTCACCCCCGCCGTCCGAGTCGTGAGGTTCAGCCGCGTTCGCGCGGGCGCGGTCGTCGCATACGCGGGGTCGAGCCTGAGCACTCGATCGACGACGCCAAACGCCCGATCGACGAAAGCGCCGCCCGGCGCGATCGCGACCGCGATAATCGCCATCATCGATTCATGCGAGAATCCGTCGATCCAGCTTGGGTCGACCGTCTCGCGGGAGGGCGCCTCGTTCGCCGCCGCCGTGCGTTGGCCTTCGATCTGGGCCTGGATCTGGTCGTCGTGGAGCGCCAGCCGCGTCTCGAGCCGTGTGAGACCCAGGCCCTGGGCGCAGATGAGCGCGCGGCCGAGGGCGAGCGAGGGCACGGCGGCGGGCGACATGCGTTCGAGGTCGAACGCGGCGGTGAGCCCGTCCGCGAGGGGCGTCTTGAGCAGCGAGATCGCCGGCGATTCGCCGGCTTGGTCGAGCATTCGAGCGAGTGATTCTCGGTTGCTAGCGAGGGTGAGGCGAGGGCCGTCCTGGGCGGCGAGGAGCGAGCCCGTCTGGCCAAGGCTGACGACCGGAAGCCGACGGCCGCCAACCTGGAGCTCGGGAAGGTCGGCCCCGGCGCCGAGCCGCGTCGTCATGATCAGGGCCGCGAGCGCGCCGTCGTCGTCGTGGGGGCATAACGCTCGGTAGCGCGGCCCGGTTCGAGGGTCGCCCGGCTCGATCACCAGGGTCGCCCCGTCGAAGGCACGCCATTCGGGGCTCATGAGCGGGTTGAAAAGCGCGATCGCGGCCTCGAGCGCCTTTCCCAGGTCGCCCCCCGAGGCCCGCTTCCACGCCGCCAGCGCCGCCGCCGGATGCGCGGCCCGCGCCCCGTCGAACAGCCCGATCACCGCCGCCGCCTGCCGATCCGGCCGATCGAGCCGGATCACGATCGCCTCGCCCCCGCTGGGCTTCGGACTCTGCGCGACCCCCTGAGACGGCGCCATGCCCAAGGCCAGGCCCAGTGTCATCGCGGAGAGGATCGCGTTCGCTTGAGACTCCATTCCGTCGCTCTCCCAGGTGCCACCCAATCCGGCCGATCCAGGCTTGGAGCCGGGAAAAAACGTCGACCGCTTGCAAATCGATCGAGACGAGTGTATCAATATGGACCGAAGACGCGCAGGCGACATCGCAAATCTTGTCCGCTCGGTGCCGGTGTTCCCGATCCACACAGACGAATCTGACAATCAACCTCGATTCATGACGATCCCTTTCCGCTCCTGGCGACCGATCGGCGTTCCGGCCGTTGCGATCATGATGATGATCGCCGTGCAGGCGATCGCGCCTGGCGCCGCCCAGGGGGGATGTTCGCATTACGTTTCGGCGCGGCTTGGGATCGAGAAATCGAGCGCGGCCCTGGATCGCCTGATCCAGAACGGCACGGATCGGCTCTCGACCCCGCTGCCCGCGCCCGCGCCTGGGAAACCGTGCTCGGGCCTCTCGTGCTCCGGAGAGCCCGCCGCGCCGGCCGCGCCCGCGGGTGCGACGCGGCCGATCGCTCCTTTGTGGGCATGGAGCCCCGTCGGCGCGGGCCAATCGGCGCCGGCCGTTTCGTCGCGCTGCGCCGAGCCCGAGCCGACGCTTCCGGCGCCTGCCGCCGCCGACATCTTCCACCCTCCCCGCTAGCGTCTCTCGCTCGCAATATGCTTGCGCTCACGCCGCCGTTTCGAGCGGCCCGTCGGCGAACCGTCGGCGCTCCAGGGCGAAACTCGTCCACCGAGCGCGGCAGGCCGCGGACCAACCGCTTGACCGGCCGCTGAAACCTCGTCACTCGCGATCGGCCCTCGTCGATTCCTTCGGCGACGGCGGCGGGATCTGATCGCCCTGACTTTGCCCGTCTCGTCCGTCCCAGTCGCGAGTTCGTCCGTCGCCGTCCCTCGTTTGGGCGGCGATCGGCGCGGGTTCGTTCCCTGCGCCGAGTGAGCGGAACTTGTTCATAGTTTTTTTCCTGCACAACCCTGATACGAAAGAGTCCAACACATGAACCGTCGTTCTTCTGGTTTCACGCTGATCGAGCTGCTGGTGGTGATTGCGATCATCGCCGTCTTGATCGCGCTTTTGCTTCCGGCGGTGCAAGCGGCCCGCGAGGCGGCCCGCCGCGCGCAGTGCGTCAACAATCTCAAGCAGATTGGACTGGCGCTGCACAATTACCATGGGGTGAACAACGTCTTCCCGATGAGCAGGGTTTACCAGAGTGCACTCGTGCTCGACGAGGCGTTCTCGGCGCACGCGGCGATTCTTCCTTTCATGGAGCAATCGACGACCTTCAACTCCGTGAATTTCAGCCTCCTCTGGTCGGATCCCTCGCAGGCCACGGCGACGATGACCACGGTGGCGTCGTTTCTCTGCCCGAGCGATCCGCTCACGTACGGGATCCCCGCCGGATGGGCTGGGACGAGCTACCGGGCGAGCGAGGGAAGCGACATTCTCTACGGCTACGGCCCGAGCGACCCCAACGGCGTGAATGTGGGGATGCCCCCGCCCAACGGGGTGTTTTTCATTGGGGTCTGCAACAGCATCGCGAGCATCACCGACGGCACGAGCAACACCGGGGCCTTCAGCGAGCACCAGATCGGCGATTTCAACAACGCCCTCGCCACCCCCGAGGACACGTTCCGGCCGGGCACGTACCCGGCGAACCAGCTCCAGGCGATCCAGCAATGC
>DAIDHE010000325.1 GCA_027459775.1 Planctomycetales bacterium
GCCAGCGAGATGCCGTCAAAGGTGCTCGTGCCTCGCCCGATCTCGTCCAGGATCACCAGCGAACGAGGCGTCGCGTTGTGCAAGATGTTCGCCGTCTCGGTCATCTCGACCATGAACGTGCTCTGGCCGCGGCCCAGGTCGTCGGCCGCGCCGACCCGCGCGAACAGGCGGTCGACAATCCCAATCCGCGCCCGCTTGGCGGGCACGAAACTCCCGATCTGAGCCAGCACCGCTAAAAGAGCGACCTGGCGGATGTAGGTGCTCTTGCCCGCCATGTTGGGGCCGGTGATGAGTACGATCAAGCCGTGCTCTTCGCCCAGGCGAACGTCGTTGGGGACAAAGCCGCCGGCGGGCAAGATCGCGTCGAGCACGGGATGACGGCCGGCATCGACCTCGAGCACTGGCTCGAGCGTGATCTCGGGCTGGCAATAGCCCTGCCGGACCGCCAGCTCGGCGAGGGCCGCCAGGGCGTCGAGCTGGGCCAGGACCGCGCCCGCCTGAATCAGCCGGGGCGACTCGGCCGAGACGCGATCGCGCAAAGTCGTGAACAATTCGTATTCGAGCTCGTATGAGCGCTCCTGGGCGCGAAGAACCTTGTCCTCGTATTCCTTGAGCTCGGGGGTGATGTAGCGTTCGGCGTTCTTGACGGTTTGCTTGCGGATATAGTTGGCGGGAATGGTCGAGCCGCGGCCCTGGGCCTGGGCGTGGGTGATCTCGATGTAGTAGCCAAAAACCTTGTTGAACGCGACCTTGAGGTTCTGGATGCCGGTGACGCGGACCTGCTCGGCCTGGAACTTGGCGATCCAGGTCTTGCCGCCGCTCGCTTGCTCGCGGAGCTCGTCGAGCCCGGCGTGATAGCCCGCGCGGATCATGCCCCCTTCCTTGACGGCCAGGGGCGGGTCGTCGATCAGGGCGGCCTTGATCTCGTCGCGGATCTCAGGGCAGAGCTCGAGCGCGGACTCGAGCTGATTGAGCCGCGTCGAGCGCCTCGCAGCGATCCGGGCCTTGATCCTGGGAAGAAGCGCCAGCGTCTTGCCCAGCACCGCCAGGTCGCGCGGAGTGGCGCGGCCCGTGCCCACTCGAGCGGACAGGCGCTCGAGGTCGTAAGCCTCGGCGAACCAGCCGCGGAGGTCGGCCCGCAAATCGGATTCGTCGGCCAGTTCGCGAACGGCCTCCTGGCGTTCGCGGATGAGCTCGAGCGAGGTCAAGGGGGCGGTCAGCCATTCCGAGAGCAGCCGCGCGCCCATCGGGGTCGCCGTGCGATCGATGATCGACAGCAGCGACCCCTCGCGCTTGCCCTCGCGGAGCGTGCGCGTGAGCTCGAGGCTGCGCCTGGTGGTCTCGTCGAGGGCCAGCACGTCGGCCCGGCGATAGGGGATGAGCGCGCGGATGTGGCCCAGGTCTGACTTCTGGGTGTCTCTGAGATAGGCCGCCAGCGCTCCCGCCGCCTGGACTTCGGGGCCGCGGTCGTCGAGGCCGAATCCGCCCAGGGTCGTCACCCGCAGCAACTCGAAGAGCGTCTTGAGCGCCTGCTCGGGCTGAAAATCCCACGAGGGGCGGACGGTGATCGACGTCTGGCCGGCGCCGCGCATCATCCGCGCCCACGGGGCGTCGAGGGCGGTCTCGGAGATCAGGATCTCGGCGGGGGCGAGCCGGGCGAGCTCCTCGGCGAGCTCGGTGCGCAAGAGGGGCGTGAGCGAGAATCGGCCGGTCGAGAGCTCGATCCAGGCCAGGCCGACCTTGCCGCCGGCCTCGCAGATCGCGGCCAGGTAGTTGGCCGTCTTGGGGTCGAGGAGCTCCTCCTCGGTCAGGGTGCCGGGTGTGACGACGCGGACGACGTCGCGCTTGACCAGTCCCTTGGCGAACCGCGAGTCTTCCATCTGCTCGCAGACGGCCGCCCGGAGCCCGGCGGCCACGATCTTTGCCAGGTGCGACTCGAGCGAGGGGTGGGGAAAGCCCGCCATGGGCATGGCGTCGGGGCCTTTGTCGCGGGTGGTGAGGGCCAGGCCCAGGATCGGGGCCGCCCGTTCGGCGTCGTCGCCGAACATCTCGTAAAAATCACCCATGCGAAACAACAAGAGCGCATCGGGATCGCGCGCCTTGAGCTCGCGATACTGCTGCATCATCGGCGTGATCGAGGAATCGTTCATGCGATTGAGTGCGACTGGGCCCAGGGGTGCGCGAGGACGCGAGCCGGTTCCTGGGCGGTTCACGCCTGGTGCTCGCCAGCCCCCGCCGCGACGAACGCCCCGAGCCAATCGATGGGCGCGAATCGGGTGGGATGAGTTGGGCGGGCTCGGCTGGGCGCGAATGGCGGATAGGGCCGTCGTCGGGGAGCGCCCGCGGACCTACGAGCCGAGGCCGTTTCGCCCGCCTGGACCGCCCCGGCTTCTCGGCGATGAGAGACCCGCGCCCACGCGGGCTGGGCGAGCGCGGATCGCACGCACGCGCGGGGGTCAGAACTTGTCGAGGGCGGCCTGTTCGTCGCCGTGGATCTCGAAGACCTGGTCCAGCCGGGTGATCCGAAAAACCTCGAGAAGGTCGGGGTGGATGCAGCAGAGCTTGAGCTTCCCCTTCACCGACGCGACCTTTTTCTTGAGGTTGATCAGCTTGCCCAGGGCCGCGCTCGAGAGGTACTGAACGTTGCCAAAGTTCAGCAAAAGATTCTTGTGGCCTTCGTCCTCGACCAGGCTGTAGAGCTGATCGCCGACTTCTTGGATGTTTTCCTCGGTCACGATTTTCGATTCGACGAAGCTGACAACGGTCACTCCGTCAACGATTTCGATCCGGATATGACGGCGGGGACCTTGCGACATCGGGGTTGAACTCCTGGCGGATACGGGAAAAAACCGACTCGAGGAAGTATACCAGGATTACGGCCGATCCCGTACGCAGGCCCTACCCGGTGGAGCAACATTCTATGCGGAAAGCCATCGACCTCGCGAGATCCCAGTTTGTTTCAGAGTTACCACAATGACGGCGAGAATCAAGGGAGAACTGGGAAAACCGGTGGAGTCGCCGCCGCGATTCTGGGGCCGGGTGCGACGCGGGCTCACAAAAAGCCTGTTCGCTGGGGTCCAGGCGAGGTCGAGCGGGGGTCGGCGCGGGGTGTATCAGAGCATGAGCTCCTTGGGCGGCCGGGCGGCGTCGACCAGTCGCACGGGTCGGCCGTCGGGGGCGAGAAGCTTGTGCTCGGGGTCGATGCCGAGCCGCTGGTAGAGCACCCAGGCCAGGTCGGCGGGTGTGACGGGGCTCTCGACGGGCGATTCGCCGCGGGGGTCGGTGCGGCCGATCACGAGCCCGCCGGGAATGCCCGCCCCGGCGACGATCACCGAATTCGCGCGGCTGTGGTGGTCGCGGCCGGCGTTGGGGTTGATCTTGGGCGTGCGCCCGAACTCGCCCATGATCACGAGGAGCGTCTGGTCGAGCAGTCCGCGCTCGGCCAGATCCTCGATCAGGGTGGACGCCGCCTGGTCGAGGGGCGGGGCCAGGGTGTTCTTGATCGTGGGGAAATTCTGGACGTGGGTGTCCCAGCCCAGCGGGCCCGTACCGCGGTCGTTGACCGTGACAAACGAGGCCCCGGCCTCGATCAAGCGCCGGGCCAGCAGGCACGACTGCCCGACCGTCGTCCGCCCATAGCGGTCGCGGATCGCGGGCTTTTCGTCTTCCAGCTTGAACGCCGCCTGGGCCGCCCCGGAAGTCAGAAGCGAGTAGGCGTTTTCCGCGAATTGATCGCGGCTCGCCGAAAGCGCGGTCGGGGGCGCTTCGAGGGCGAACGCGTCGAGCGCCTTCACCATTTCACGCCTGCGCGACAGCCGCTCGAGCGTGATCCGGTCCGGGGGCGTCAGGTTGCGGACCCGGAAATTGGCCTGGTTGGGGTCGGCCTGAATCGAAAACGGATCGTAGGCCGACGACAGGTAGCCCGACGTCGAGAAAATCGGCGCATCGGGCACGGCGATCGAGCTGGGCAGCGCGCTTTGTTTTGACTCGCGCATCCTGGAGACGACGCTGCCGTATCCTGGATACACGAGCGCGGGCGAGGGTCGATAGCCCGTCAGCAAATGGTGGGCGGCGCGGTTGTGGTCGGCCTCGGGCGAGGTCATGCTCCGGATCAGGGTCAGACGGTTGGTCACCCTGGCCAGTTTGGGAAAGACCTCGGTAAACGAGAGCCCGGGGGTCGCGGTGGCGATGGTCTTGAACGCGCCCTTCAAGTCGGCGGGGGCGTCGGGCTTGGGGTCGAAGGTATCGAGATGCGATGGGCCGCCAGCGAGCCAGATCAGGATGCAGCCCCGCGCCGGCGTGGCGCTCGGGGTCGCGGCCCGCAGCCGCAGCCAGTCGTCCAGCCCGAGCCCGAGGAAGCCAAGCGAGCCGACGGTCAAGAACGAGCGCCTGCTGGGGCCCGCGCAGCGCCTGGGGGTCGCGTTCGAGGTCATCGATTCCTCCCCTTTTCTCGAGAACGTGCGGGCCGCGGGGGCCCCGGGTCAATGGTTAAAGGCGAATTCGCGTGAATTGAGCAGCGCCCAGAAGAGATCCTCGGCGGCCTGGGAAAACGACGACGCTTGTTTGAGCTCGGCGGCCCAGCGCGACGATTCCTCGGCGGTGGGGGGCCGGCAGACCGTGCGGTAGTAGAGGTTCTCGACCAGCTCCTCGGGAGTGGGCTCGAGCTTGAGGGTGCTGGCGAGATAGCCGTTCAAACTCACGACCTTGCTCTCGACGACGTCGCCCCCCACCAGGAGCAGCGCCTGGCCCAGCGAAAGCGGCGGGGCGGGCGTGGTCGCGCAGACGTCGGTCCGCTCGCAGCGGCCGAAGGTCTTCAGGATCGTGCTCTCGGTCGTGGGGTCGGGAACCTCGATCGCGCGGCGGGTCGGGTTCACGCCCGGGAAGCGATTGGGCACGTCGGTCGCCTGCGCGAGCGCGTCGGCCATCTGATGCGCGGAAAGGGGCCGCGCCCGCTGATGCGAGAACAGCCGGTCGTCGCGCTCGTTTCCCTTGACCGGCGCCGACGACAGGGCGTAGGCCTCGGACACCGCGATCGCGCGGATCAGCTTGCGAAGGTCGTATCCATTTGTAATGAAATCTTGGGCCAGGGCGGCCAGGAGCTCGGGATGGACCGGCGGGTTGCCGCGGCTCATGTCGTCCGGGGGGTCGACCAGCCCCTTGCCGAAGAGCTGGGCCCATGCCCAGTTGGCGGTGGCGCGGGCGAAATAGGGGTTGGCGGGGGCGGTCATCCAGTCGGCCAGGACGGCGCGAGGGTCGTCGTTCGGGGTGGTCTTCACGGCCTGGCCGTCCAGCAGCCGCGGCTGGGCCGGCTGCTGGGTGCGGAGGTGGGCGATCGTCCCCTTGGGATCGATGGCGATCTTGGTCCGGCCCGCCATATTGGCCGTCCGGCTGACCTTGGCAAAGCAGGCGGCCAGGCCGAAGTAGTCGTCCTGGGTCCAGACGTCGAAGGGATGATTGTGGCACTGGGCGCAGCGCAGGCGGAGCCCGAGGAACCGCTGGGCGGTGAGCTCGGCCTGGACGTTCGGCTCGGGTGCGTCCAGGGCGTAATTCACCGGCCCGCCGGTCTCGAGGTCGGCGGGGTCGCCGACCGCTGTCAAGAGGGTCCGCACGACCTTGTTCCAGGGCTCGTTTTGCTTGAGCCTCTGGTCGAGCCAGGCCTGATAGCGATAGGCGCTTGGCCCCTGGCGCTGGGGGCTGATTTGGAGCAGGTCGCCGAGCTTGATCCGCCAGAACAGCACGAACTCGGGCCGGGCCAAGAGCTGGTCGACGAGCTTGGCGCGCTTGTCGGGGTGGTGGTCGGCCAGATAGCCGCGGATTTCGTCGGGAGTGGGCTGCTGACCGATCAGGTCGAGCGAGACGCGGCGCAGGAACACGGCGTCGCTCGCGCGTTCGCTGGGGGGCACGTGAAGGGCTTGCAGTCGTTTGAACAATTCGTCGTCGATCAGGTTGGCTCTTGGCCGGGCGGCGAGGTCGATCGCGAGGTCGGGATTGACGAGGGCGGCGACGCGCAGGCACGAGACCAGGCTTTGATAGCGAAAGACGAGGTCGGTCTCGCCGCGGCCCTTGAGGGCGACGGTCCCCGCCGGGGTCGCGGTGAGGAGGGCGTCGTCGAGGGTGCGGTAAGCGGCCAATCGGGTGACGTCGCGTTCGTGGCCGTCCTCGAAGCGGGCCATGAGGCGAATCTGGCGGGAGCCCGGCTGGTCAAGCGCGAGCGAAGCCGGGGTGGCGCGGACCTCGAGCAGTCGGCCGCGGCTCGGGCCGCGCTGTTGGGGAGCGCCCGCCTGGAGCCATGCCAGCAGGGTGCGGTATTCGGGCGAGCCAGGGGCGATCCGCCGCCCGCCGCCGTGCGCCAGCCGGCCGGTCGCCTTGCCCAGGAACAGGCTCTCCTCGGCCCGGAAGGCCGAGATCCGCCGCGACCCCGCGTCGCGCACGATCGCCTGATAGTCGGCCGCCGGATCATAGCCCAGGAACGACAGATGGAAGCCGTTCTGGCCGTCGGCCCGGCCATGGCAGCTCCCGGTGTTGCAGCCCGAGCGGGTCAGGATCGGGGTCACGTCCTGGGCGAAGGTCCAGGGACGCGGGTTTCGGGGCTCGATCGTGATCCGAGCAGCGGCCGCGCGACCCTGGTAGACCGCCTGCACCGTCGCCTCGCCCGCCGCGAGCGGCTCGAGATACCCCGCTTCGTCGATCCGCGCCACTCCGCCTGGGGTCAGGTTCCAGGCGACGCCCGCGGGATCGATCGCGTCGTGAAAATCGCCCTGAGAAACCAGCAGTTGCAATCCCACGTCGTCCGAGGATAGGGTATGAGACTCGGGCGAGACTTGCAGGACGGGCTGGCAGACGGGCGGCCCACCGGCCGAGGTCGCCTGGACCGGGGGCGATGCCGGCCGCGACTGGCAGCCCGTCGCGGCCAGGAAACCGACCACGGTCAGAATCGACCATCGCCTGGCAAGCATGCGAACTCCAGTCCCCGACGGGGACGAGGGGCGCCGCGAAACGGACAAACGTCATTGAACCAGATCCTAAACCACGTTCGCCGGAAACTCAAGAGCCCGTGCTCCTGAACCTTTCCGGCCTCGAGGACAGACGCACATGGGCAAGGGTGATCGCCGTTCGAAGCGGGGCAAGATTTTTCGGGGCACCTATGGCAAGCGGCGGGTGAAGCCGAGCGAGGCCGCCAAGGCGGCCAAAAAGGCGGCCGCCGCGACCGAGGCGGCCGCCTCCTGAGCCGTCAGGCCAGGTGGAAAGAATGAGCGCCCAAGCGGCGGTTCGCGGCAGGCCTGCTCAGGGCGTATCGAACATCTCTAGCGAGCTCGAGATTTCGTGCATCCGCGCCGTCAGGTAAGAGCGGATTTCTTCGCTGGTGTTGAGCTGCAGCACGTGGTGGGCGAACCGCTCAGCCTGCGCCGTCGTGACCGACGATAACAGCGCCTTGATGGTGGGGATGAATCCGGGGCTCATGCTGAACCGCCGGAGCCCGAGCCCGAACAAGACGAGGACGGGGCGGGGCTGGCCGGCCATCTCGCCGCAGAGAGTGACCGGGGTTCCGGTCCGCTGGCAGGCGTCGAAGACGTTGCGCAAGACGCGAAAGATGGCCGGGCTCAGGGGTTCGCAGAGCTGGGCGACCTTGGGGTTGTCGCGGTCGGCGGCGACGAGGTACTGGATCAGGTCGTTGGACCCGATCGAGATGAAATCGGTCTCGCGCAGGATTGCGTCGATGCAGACGGCGGCGGCGGGGACCTCGACCATGACGCCGGTTTTGACGTCCTCGCCGAAGGCCACCCCCTCGCGGCGGAGGTTGCCGCGGGTTTCCTTGACGAGGTTATTGACGAAGAGCAGCTCCTCGAGGGTGGTGATCATTGGGAACAGCATGGCGACCTTGCCGTGCCGGCCCGCGCGGAGGATGGCGCGGACCTGGGTGACGAAGAGCTTGGAGTTCTCGAGAAAGATCCGGGTCGACCGCCAGCCCATGAAGGGGTTGGGCTCGCCGCGGCGGCCGAGATAGGGAACGGTCTTGTCGCCGCCCAGGTCGAGGGTGCGGATGGTGACCGTCTGATTGGGCGAGTTGAGCAGGATCTGGCGATAGAATTCGTACTGCTCTTCCTCGTCGGGTACATCGTGGTGGGTGAGAAAGAGGTATTCGGTGCGGAAGAGGCCCACGCCGGCCGCGCCGACTTTCTGGGCGGCGTGGGCGTCGGCGAGGTTGTTGATATTCGCGAGTAATTCGACGTGAGCCCCGTCGGCGCTCTTGGCGGGCAGATCGCGATTGGCGATCAGCCGGTCCTTGAGGTTGAAAAACTCGCGCTGAACCTTGCGATAGGCTGACATCGCCTCTTGATCGGGGCGGACCAGAACCATGCCGTCGCGGCCGTCGACGATCATCATGTCGCCGCTCTGAACCTCGGACATGATCCCCTCGACCCCGGAAACGGCCGGGATGCCCCGGCTGCGCGCCAGGATCGCCGCGTGCGAGGTCGAGCCGCCGAGCTCGGTCACGATCCCCGCGATCGGCAGGTCGCCCAGGCTCATCGCCTGGCTCGGCAAGATCTCGTGCGCCACCAGGATCACCGACTCGCCGCCGTTCCGTGTGGCGCCCGCCGCCTCCTCGATCGGGGTCACGACCTTGCGGACCAGGTGCGACTCGATCCGCAGGATCACGTCGCGGATGTCGGTCATCCGCTCGCGAAAGAGATCTTGCTGCAGCCGGGCGAAAACCGCCGCGTAGCCGTGCATCACCACCTGAAGGGCCGAAAGCGCCGTCAGATGCTGGTCCTCGATCAGACTATGCACCTGCGCCTGCAAACTGGGGTCGTTCACCATCTGGGCGTGACCGCGAAAGATCTCGGCCGCCGATGAGCCAAGCTCTTGAGCGACCTTCTGGACGAAGCTGTCGAGCTCCGCCGCCGACTCGGCCACCGCCTGGTCGAAGCGCTCGATCTCGGCCGGGATCTCGCTCGGATTCGCCAGGGATTGCTGCTCGAGTGAGCCCAGCACCGACTCCACGCGATGGGCGACGCCCACCACGATCCCCGGACTGACTCCGATTCCTTTATGCATGGAACGACCGTTTCACCTTGCCGCGACCACAATCCAAAACTCGGCCCCTGGCCACCACCCCGTCGTCCGGACAAGCCTTATAAAACACCTTGGTCCGCGTCCGCAAGCCGGGTGATCGCGTGCGCGCCAGGTGAGGGAGGTTCGGGCGCCACGGGGTCGGACGGATTCCCCGCGTGCGTTGTTCGATGGCGTGAGAATAGATCCATGCATCGGAGGCGATAGAAGCAATTCTCATACCTCCGAAATCGGATTTTCCTCCCCGGCCTGCCGCCTGATCCTGGTGCGCCGCGGTCACTAGGGTATAGCGCGACGAACGGGTCGTCCATATCCGAGTGGTTGCGGAGCGGGGGTTTGGGGCGAGCGCCCCGCCAGATCGACGGCTCAGACGGCCTTGGGGAGTTCGGGCTCGGAGGCTGCGGGGGGCGTTCCCCAGCGTGCCAGGGCCAGGAGCGCTGTCGCGGCCGCAACATAGCCGGCCGCCCAGTGATAGGGCGTCTGCTCGGCCGCGGCGGGCCAGCGCCCGCTGGCCTTGAGCTCCCGGATCACTCGACCTGGCGAATCGATGGGACTCGACGGCAGCGGCGAATGAATGACGCCGAACCAGGCGAAAACCGCCGCCACCATCAATGTGGCCGCGGCTGGCCGCATCCGTCCATCGATCAAGTGGCTGAGCGTGGCGGCCCAGAGCAGGCTGGTGACGATGAAGCCGCCGGAGAGCATGGTCACGGTCAAGATCCAGTGTTGCGTGGATGGCCGTAAGTCCCCGAAGGGCTTGCCGACCTCGGGCAAGACCTGGTTGATCGCCAGCAGTGCGAGATAGGCGAGGGCCGGCACGCAGGCGAGTGCCACCGCGGGGTAGTGGCGATGGGGGGTGGCGTGGAACGATTGAGCGGTGATCTCGAGCCCGATGAAGATTAGGATCGGGAAGATGACCGCCTTGGGGATGAGGTAAAAGAACCAATCGAAATAGCCGAGTACGCCGGCCGCGCCCACGAACAGCGCGGTCGCGAGTGTGTAACCGGCCCGGGCGCCCATGGCCTTGTAGGCGGGGTGGCCGATGTAGGGGGTGGACTGGATCACTCCGCCGAACGTGGCGGCGAAGAGGGTGGCCGCGCCTTCGACGGCGATCACGACCCCGGTGGGGTAGTCGTCGCCCGCGGCGGCCGCGCTCTCGGTGCAGTCGATGCCGCCGATGACGGTCGCCAGGGCGAGCGGGATCGCGACGGGCAGATAGCCGACCGCCTCGCGCCAGGACTCGCCAAACCAGGCCCACCACTCGACCATCGGAAAGGGGAGCGCCCCCCGCCAGGCGAGCGCGGGCGTGTCGCCCTCGGCGCCTAATCCTGGCCCCAGGCCGCAAAGATGCATTCCGTAATAGACCAGGCAGCCCACGGCCACCGCCCCCAGCGCCCCGGGAACCCGCCGGGGAAGATGCCACCGGGCCGTCAGGGTCGCGAGGATGAGCGCCAGCGCCGTCAGTCCTGCCACGGGATGCGCCATGATGTCCAGACCAGGCAAGAAGCTGATGATCACGAGTGCGATCGCCGTGAGCGAGCCCAGAAGACCCGCTCGGGGGACGACCCGGCGGACCCAGCCGCTCACGAACGAGCATCCGATCTTGAACAGGCCCGAGGCCAGAAGCATTGCGATGCCCAAGAACCAGGCATGCCGTGCCGCGTGGTCGGCATCGAGCCCGCGTTTGAGGGCGTCCTGATACGCCGGCCCGATGATCAGATAAACCGCCCCGAAGGTGCTCGGGGTATCGAGCCCGAGTGGCATGGCGGTGACGTCTGGGCGTCCGCTGCGCCTGGCGAGCCGAAAGGCCATGGCGGTGAACACCAGGTCGCCGAGTAAAACGCCCACGGCCGTCCCGGGGATCATCTTTCGCAGCACGAATGTTCGGGGAAGCTCGAAGACGGCGACGAGCAGGCTGGCCATGAGGATCATGTCGCCCAGGTTGTCGAGCATGAGCCCGAAGAAGGCGTTGACGTCGCCGCCCGCGGCCCACTGCCAACCGGAATCGGGGCGGCTTGATCGGTGGCGAGGTTCCACGGTCCATGGACTCCGGGGATCGGGGCGAGTAAGGCTGGGCGGCCGCGTCCGCGGCCATCCGAATCAGTCTGCAAAAGGCGAGCCGGAGCGCCCCAGCCCGCAGCGTGAGAACCGTCGGGGCGGCCCGGCGGATGCGCTGCGCGGAGGCCGTTCGGCCCGCCGGAACCGCCCGCCGCGCCGGGTCCGCCGGTGGAGCGCGGACGGCCGAACCACGGACCCCACGACCCGGGTCGGGCCTATCGCGTCACGGCGGATGAGCGCCCCGCCCGATCAGGAGCGAGCGCGGAGCCGGCGTCGGTGAAATCGAGGTTACGATTGACGATCGGGGCGCCGTTGTAAAGAGCCCCGTGGATGAGTAAGGGAACGCCCGCACGCCCGCCGCCGCCCCGTTCCAGCCGGTTTCCCTTGGCCTGGACGTGGAGCTCCAGGGGATCGTGACTCGGAACATGGCCGAGCGTCAGACCCACGAGCCGAGCTGATCGCGCGGTTTCGCGCGCCAAGAAGCCAGCGCTATAGCGCACGATGTTGTCGTCCAATCGGATGGACATATAGGTCCGGCCCTGGTTCGAGCGGATGTGTTTGGGGTCGTGCTCGATCCCGATCACGCCGCCGTGTTCCGAGTCCTCGATGATGTTGCCCGCGATCACGCCGCCGACGAACGGGGCGTGCGACCAGCCCCATGAGAGCGGCTGCTCGGTGGGGTAGGCGGACATGAGAAACGCGCGCTCGCCCCCCAGGAAGTGATTCTTGAGCACGCTCGTCCCGTAGTGGTTCCCCACCAGGACCATGCCCAGCGAGCGCTCGCCGCCGCGGATGTCGATGCGATTCTGGGCGTAGGTCTGGCGGTGAAAGCCCACCGCCACCGAGACGGCATGGGTGCCCGTGGGGATCGGGGAATCGACGAGGAGCGTGGTCGGATCGAGCGCCAGCACGACCCGGCGATACGAGCCCGCGGCGGGGCCGGACAAGAGCGCGACCAGGTCTCCGGTCTGAGGATTGTCGCCCTGCGGGCGGCCGATCCGCGCGACTCGGCCGGCGCTCGAGAGATCCATCAGCTTGCCTTCATATTTGAGACGGTAGCCCTCGGTCAGGATGATCTCGGGCTCGTTGCTCCAGGGGATCGTGTCGTCGTCGCGGGCGCCCAGGCCGGCGATGTCGTTTTTCTCGACGACGTCAAAGGCCCCCTGCCCCGTGAAGACCAGGAAACGCCAGGTTTTGCCCGACGGGCCCTGGGCGCGGGTGCGGTTGCCCCGCACGACGACGTCGTGGACGTTGTGCCCCGTGAAGACGCCGTGCGAGAAGGTGCCGGGGTGGGTTCCGAGAAACTCATTGTCGACGATCCGCCAGGGGCCGCCGAAGAACTCGATCGGCCCGCCGCGGAGCGTGTTTCCCTCAATCACTCCCTGCTGGGCCCGCACCAGCCGGACCAGCCGGAGCGCCTCGGCCCAGCCGGAGGTCGGGCCTGGCGTACCCTCGAGGTCGAGCTTGCGCAGAACGACGGGGCCAGGGATGGAGTCGGGCGCCTGGTCGAGATTGTCGGCCATGCCGATCACGGCCGGCCCCCAGGAGACGTCGAGATTCCAGCGCACGGGTCCCTCGAACCGAACGCGGAACCCGGAGAGCGTCGTACCGCCCGCGTGGACCTTGATCGCCGCCGACCATGGGGGCTCGCTCGCGCCCTGGCTGAAGAGCAGGGTCGCGCCGGCCGGGGCGTCCAGGGTGACGGGATGAGACAGCTTGAGCGTGTGCGACAGCGGGTAGACGCCGGCCGCCAGCTCGACCTTGCCGTAACGATCGACCAGGGCTTGCAGATCGTCTCCGGGACGCGCTGAAATGCTCGACGCCGCGGGCCCCGCGTGCGGCAGGGCGGGGTCGCAGGAACCACCGGCCAGCCGCGCCGTCGCGATCCGCCCATCCGCCAGAAACAGGGTCAGATCGAGCTCGCCGCCGGTTTCATCGCGCGTAGGCTCGAAAAAGAGGTCGGCCGAGCCGCGGATCGTACTCTTTTGCCAGGTCAGGGTCCGCGCCCGGGGGTCGGCGACCGGCGGGAATCGGTCGCTGCCGCGATAGGCCCACACCCCGGTCGCGGCGTTGGTCAAGACCGCGCCCCGAAGACCCTGGGCGGGCAGACCGTCGACCGTGAGATGGACGTCGCCGGGGCGCGGACCCCGGCCGTCCTGGCCGGCCCATGCGACCGCGAGCTTCTCGATGCCGACCTTCGGCAGCGGCCGAGCGGGCATGGCCCTGGCCGGATCGATCTTTCCCGCCGCCGCCTGGAGCTTGTCCACTCGCCCATTTTCATAGGTGATCGCGATGCGCAGCCGCTGGCCGGCCAGATCCTTGGCCGGCTGGAAGAAGAGATCACCCTTGGCGGGATCCTTGGTGTCGCGCACGAGCTCGGCGGGGGCGAGGAGTTTGGGGTTCGCGCCAAATTCCCAGACCGACCGGGCCGAGGCTTCGATGGCGACCGACTGGATCGGCGACCGGGGCGAGAGGTGTTCGAGCCGTATGTGGGCGTCGACCAGGCCGTCGGGTCCGACCACGGGCCTGGCGCCGATCCAGTCCTGGCCGTCCTGCCCGAGCCAGTGCGCGGTCGCGCCTGCGTTCGGCATCATCAGTTTGGGGTCGGCGCGGCGGCCGCGGAGGTCGGTTTCCGCGACCGAGCCGTCCTGATATCGAACCACGATATGAAAAGCTCGGCCGGTCTCGGCGCGGCTGGGCTCAAAGTAGAGATCGGCGGTTCGGGCGCGGCTCTTGCGGGCGAAGGCGATGCGCCAGAACGGGCCATGGGTGGGGAAATGCCACTTGTCGCCCCCCTCGGCGGTCAGGGCGATCGATTCGACCTCGCGGGCGGGATCGAGGCCGCTCAGGGCGAGGTGGACGTCCTGGACGTCGCTGGGCTCGAGCCGGTCGCTGCCGCCGACGTAGTCGCGCCCGTCTTGCCCGATCCAGCGCGCGACGAGTGCTCCCGAGCCCGCTTGATACGAGGCCCGCCGCACCGGCCCATCGCCCGCGGTCGCATGGCCCACGCCGGCCGCCGAAATCAAAACCAACACATGGTGTAATCGCATGTTGACCTCCTTGCGCGAACCGTCGATCCCTCCCCACGCCCCGGCCGTTCAGGCGAAATCTATCACGGATACGAGGTGCGCGTCGATACGGATGTGTCTCTTGGCCTTGGGTTTGTATACGATGGAAAGAGATCAGCGAAAGGCTACTCGGCCGTGAACGATCGAGAAGGAGGGCTTACGAATGCCGTCGCCGTTTCCGGGAATGGACCCTTACCTCGAACAAGAACCGGTCTGGCACGATTTTCACGAGCGATTCCTTCCCGTCGCGGCCGCGCAACTGTCGGCCCAGGTTTTGCCTCGTTATATCGTTCTCATCGACGAGCACGTCCACGTCAACGATCCGGGTTCCGGTGTCGACCAGCTTATTGGCCGGCCCGATCCGACGGTCGGGCGGGGTTCGCGAGCTGGGTCCAGGGCCGCCGGAGCCGTCGAATTACTCGATGCGCCGTCGCATGTTCTCATTCCCGATCTGGAAGAGGAACGCGAGTCGTTCCTGGCGGTGTGCGATCGAGTCAGCCGCCAGGTAGTCGCGGTGATCGAGCTCTTGAGCCCCTCGAACAAGCTGCCGGGGGAGAATCGCCGTCGTTACCTGGCAAAGCGTGCCGATCTCATGAGCACATCCGCTCATCTGGTCGAGATCGACTTGTTGCGAGGGGGCCGGCCGATGCCGGCCGAGAATCGGCCGTCGTGTCGCTACTCGGTGCTGGTGAGCCGGGCCGGCGAGCGCCCGAGCGCGGGCTTCTGGCCGATCGGCCCGCGCGATTCCTTGCCGGTCGTTCCGGTCCCGCTCAGGGATAACGAGCCCGCCGCTCGCCTCGACCTGCGTGCGGTCCTCGATCGGGTGTACGACGAGGCCGGTTACCGCTATTTCCTCTATGAGCACCCGCCCGACCCGCCGCTTGACGCCGAGGACGCCGCCTGGGCGGAGGGGCTGGCGGCCTTGTCCGGCCTCGAGTCATGATTGCGGGGACAGCTCCGAGTGTAAATGAAATCAAGGCGTGCCAGGCTTTGATTCGCGACCAGAATCACGGCGGGCGACCTGAAATTGGCGACGCGTCCGCATCCGTGGACGGACTGCATGCGGCTGCCGTTCACCGAGGGAGATCACGCATGGCGCGGGAGACGATGGGGCGGCTGTTTGATGAGCCAGCGGACGAGCCCTCGAAAGAGGATGCGCCCCTGGCCGACCGGATGCGCCCGCGGTCGCTCGATGAGTTCGTCGGGCAGTCGCGGGTCGTGGGGGCGGAATCGCTGCTGGGGCGGTCGCTTGCGCGCGGGGAGCGGCTGGGGTCGATGATCCTCTGGGGTCCGCCGGGCTCGGGCAAGACGACGCTCGCCAGGCTGGTCGCCGCCCGCGATGGGAGCAAGTTCATCGCACTTTCCGCGGTGCTCGCCGGGGTTCGCGAGGTCCGCGAGGCCATCGACCAGGCCCGCCGCGGCCGCCGGCCGGGCGGGCGCACGATCCTGTTCATCGACGAGATCCATCGGTTCAACAAGGCCCAGCAAGACGCCCTTCTAGGCGCGGTCGAGGACGGCACGATCACGCTCATCGGCGCGACCACCGAAAACCCCTCGTTCGAGGTCAACTCGGCCCTGCTCTCGCGCTGTCGCGTGCTGGTGCTCGAACCGCTCGAACCGGCGGTCGTCGCGGTGATCCTGCGCAGGGCGCTCGCCGACCCCGACCGTGGCCTGGCCGCGCTCAAGCCCCGTCTCGACGACCGCTTGATCGATCAGCTCGCGGGCTGGTGCGCGGGCGACGCACGGGTGGCGCTCACGACTCTGGAACAGGCTGTTCTGGCGTCGACTCCAGGCCCCGACGGCGCGCGCGCGATCGACGAACCCGCCCTGGCGGAGGCGCTCGGCAAGGCGCGATACGCCTATGATCGACAAGGCGAGGATCATTACAACCTGATCTCGGCCTTGATCAAGTCCACGCGCAATTCCGATGAGACGGCGGCGATGTATTGGCTGGCGCGGTTGATCGAGGGGGGCGCGGACCCGATG
>DAIDHE010000356.1 GCA_027459775.1 Planctomycetales bacterium
GGGGTCGCGGACGCTCCAGCGATAGACCTCCGCCATCGGCAGCCTCACGCCTCGCGCGACGATCGCGGAGTAAGCGCCCGGCTCGATTCGCTCTTTCATCGGTAAAGGCACGCCGCCCAGGAGCAGGTCGATCTCCACGAGGTTCACCCGCGCCGCGTGGAGCTGGTCTCGTTTCTCCAGATACGCCTGGCGCCCTTGGCCCGATTTGTTGATCGGGGAAAGAACCTCGACGGCCGTTACCAACTCGAGGTTGGGCAATGCGCGGATCTCGACCCACGTGATGCGAACTTCCTCGGGGTCGCGGTCGAGAACCTCGACCAGCCTCGGTTCGAGCATGGCCGCGGGCGCGGCCGCCGAGGCGACCCCGGGGGTTGCCGCCTCCGTTTCGAAGCGGCCGACCGAGATGTCGGGGCGGAACGAACGCGGGGGCTCGAGCGCCGAGGTCGCGACCTCGATTCGCTCATCAACCCGCGCGACGTAGGAATCCGGAAGGTTCGCCCCGAGCTCGTTGCGGATCTCCGCGATCAGGCCGTTATGAAAGTCGGGCCAGGCGGCTTGCAGCTCGAGGTAGGGATCCATCCCTGGAAATGGTCCCGCCATGTTCGACCTCCCGTGGGACGCGGCTCGTGACCCATTCGGACAAGTGCATCGCCCGACAACCGGCTTTCGCGACTCGACAGCCTCCACTTTAACTTCCCGCCGCGGCTCGCGACAGATTGCGCGCGGATGCCGGAACGACAAATCAAAGGGGTCAGGACGGCGAGCGCGTTTTTCCGAGCCATTCCAGCAGCCGGAGCATCCGGGGATCGTCGAGGTCCGCGAGGGCCTGCCATTCCGACTTGATCCAGTCGAGGTCGAGAGTGTCGCGGCTCGCGGCGACGAGGTTTTCGACGTCGACCTGATCCTGGCCGCGAAACGCGAGGAGTTTGAGCAGAATAAGACCTTCCACCGAAGCGATGCGGATCGAATGGTCGAGCCAACTCTCCTCCGTGGCGTGGTCGAGGACGTGTCGGTACGCCGGGATGACGGGCTTGAGCCAGTCGATCCCGATGCCGTGGTAGGAAAGAACCACCATATGATGTTGGTTCCACTGGCTGATGGTGGCGAGCGTATCGAATTCGAAGCCGCGGCCGCGCAGATCCTCGAGTAGAGGCGCAAGAACGAACTGCGGCACATGGACGAGAAAGTCGATGTCTTTCGTGAACCGGGGCTGGGATCGGTACGATGTCGCCAAGCCGCCGATGAGCGCGTAACTCACCTTGTGTCGGTCCATGGCGGCGGCGAATTCCGCCAGAGCCCGCCGCATATCGCCGGATGTCGTTGGGTCATGCGCCATATCGGCTAAACACGTTCCTCTGGATTTCGCGCCACTCCGCTTCTTGAGCCTCCAGCCGCCGTTCGATTTCGGCGCGCCGGGGGGAACCCTGCACCATGCTCATTCCAAGTTCCATCATTTCCTCGATCCGCCGCCAGCGCTGGTCGGGCGAGAGGCGGCGGAATTCCTGGGCTCGGGCATGGGCTTCCTCGGCCGGGTCGGGAAACTTCAAAGGCGACTCGACGGCGGGATCCCTGATGTCACTCATGAGAGTTCCCTCCTTTTCGACATTGTGATTATACCGTGAGATAACCCGGCCGACACGACATGATGATCGGCCGTGGACGGTTGGCAGGCGCCCGCTGTTGGCTGCCAGGGTGGCGGAAACGGGGAGGCAGCGCGTTTTTCCCTTGGCCCCACGATGTGGCCGACGGTAATGTCGGCGGTATTCCTGGGTCGTCCGCTTCGCGGAGAATCACGAAGAGGACGGCGGGAGCGGGGGTGTGAATGCGCGACGACGATTGGCTGAAGCAAATGCTTGCGCCGACGCTCGAGCAGACGGCTCGGTTCGCCGATCACGTGGCGGACAACCACTCCTGGTACAAGCACCTGCCCTTCTTCCCGCCGGGTGCTTCGTTCGTGTTCTTCCCGAACCCCCACGCGGGCTGGGGCGTGCGAATTCTGGGCGATCAATTCATTGTTTACGAGATCGAACACGGAGACTACTTCGCCCATCACAGCCGACTCTCCACCGCGGAATATCGAGACCGGTTCGGGCACTGGGACTACTGGGTCGATGACAACCCCCGCCAACGCGAGCCCGTGCCAGGGCCGTGGATCTATTGGGCCGATGGGAATCATCGCGAGTTGCTGGCCGACGACCTCAAGCGGCAATGGTCCTGTCGGCTGACCGCGTTCCTCAAGCCCGCGCCGCCGATGTTGAGCCTACGTCCGAGCGAGTTCAAGCGAGAGGCCGACGCGTTCCTGGCTTCTGGTCGACGGCGATTCGGCCGCGTTCCCATGGTTTTTTTCAGCATGCTTGGGCGGGCGCGGACCGAAGACCCGGTCGTGGAACGGTATCGCGCGGCGGCCGGGGAACTGCGTCAAGCCGCCGGACTTAGGAACCACTTGGCGGCAGTGGGGTTCATGGAGTCCGAGGCCATCGAGCAGCGGCGGTTGCTACTGGCCACGCTCCATCGTGTCCGGGCGGCGTGGTCGATGATCCAAGGCGGCCCCTGACCTGCTCTCCATGAGGAAGAAAAGCCAGGCATTGCAGCATTGGCTTCCAGGAAGACCGACGTTGGACGCGAGCGACTGGTCCAGCCGTCCTCTCTACTTCGGAGCTTGCTTGCCGCGAAGCTCTTGCTCCAGGTCGTCGATGGTTTTCTGGAGGTCCGCGCGGTCGCGGAGGGGTCCAGATCGGGGTCTTTTTTCAGTTGGCCGGTGTCCTGGAAACCGGCCAGGCTCGCGTTCCTAAGCAGATCCAGGGCGCGGTCGGCGGACCAAATCAATGAGTCCTGACCCCTTTAAGTTGTGCCGACGGCGGGAGCGGGCGGAGCTCGATGTTGCGATAGAGCACCTCAGCGCCTTCGGATTGGAACCACAGGCGGCCTTTCGTCAGCGGTTTCCAGCCGGATGGGTTGGCGGGGTCGGGCTGTCGGATGTTGAAGATGTAATGCACCGGTGCGCCGTTGACGAGGAAAACCGCCGCGTCGGCACGCGCGATCACCTCGATCGTGTTCCAGCCCGGACGTTCGGCATCGCTCTCCTTCACGATCCGCGCGATCCGGTCTCGATCGCCGACCGTCACCTCGGCGCCCGAACGGATCGCCGCGATTAACAAGTCCTTTGGACCCTTCCGCGCCAGCGCGGACACCCGCGTTCCCACCGCGTACAGATCGCCCACGTCGTGCTCTTGAATCTGGCATTCGACGCTGTTGGCCCAGGTTCCTCCGACGGCGCCGTCCTCGCCGAACACATGAAAGAGCAGACCCGCGTCGCGCACCGTCGTGGTTCGGGGCGCGAACTGCTTTGTGCCCCACTTGAACTCAAAGCGCAAGTGGTAGTCGCCGTAATCCTTGTCGGTGATCACGCCGCCGAAGGGCATCTTCTTGCCCGCGGGCGTGTCTTTATAAACATGAATCGCTCCGTCGGCGACGCTGAAGACATGCTCGGGATCCTTGCTCCCCTGGCCCTGCAGGTGCGTGTGGAAGCCGGTCAGATCCTTGCCATTGAAGAGCTTGACCCACTCGCCCTTGCCGTCGCGCAGCGTCAGTAGTTCATCAAGTGACACGCGGCCTGTCGGGGCGCTGGCCGGAGCGGCCTGGTTCGCGTTCTCGTGGCGGGCGCGCTCCGCGCCGATGCCGGACGCCTGCCACAACGCGGCGATTTCGCCGGGTGTGAGCGCGCGGCGGAAAACGGCGATTTCATCGAGTTTTCCCTGCAAGCCACGACCGAAAACCAGGCTCTCATTCGTCGATTGCGCCTGCGATTCGCGCGCGATCTCCGGCTTTTCCCGGCCGTCCACGGACACGCGAACTTCGTCGCCGGCGCGGGTCAATACGGCGAGATGCCAGTCATCGGCTCGCAGCTCGGCCGCTCCGAGGGAGCCGTTCAGCACGAGCTGGGCGCGATGATTCTTGAACTGCCGCGCGGCCAGCGTTTCGCCGCCTGGCCCGGCCATGAGCGTACCGCCGCGCTCGTTTGCGCCGCTGGCCTCGCCGAGCCAGAACCACAGCGCGATCGAGTAATGGTCGCCCAGGCCGTCGAGCGGGGCGCTGATGTCGCCGCCCGCGAGATGCACCGCGCGATTGATCTGGTTGGGCCCGGAGAAGGCGGAGGGCTTGAGCGTTTCGCCCGCGCCGATGCCGGTGCCGCTGCCGACGCCGGGGAGATACCAGGCCGCCCCCGGGCTGATCTGGGCCGCCGCGCCGCCGGCCACGGCGTTCGCCGCCGTCGTTCCCTCCATGTCGTTCAATCGCCAATAAGCGGCGGGCCGCGCGCTCAGCACGGCCCTGGCATAAGGGCCGTGCTCGTCGCGAGGGGCGCGTCGTTTTTGGCCGGTGGCTTTCTCGAGTGCGTCCAGAAGGGTCGCCACGATCCTGGTCTCGGCCTGGACTTCCAGGCCGGCCGTGCGCGCGGGCCAGGTGGTGTAGCCGCCGAGCACGTGCTGCTCGGGCGTTGGGATGTAGCCCTCAGCGCCGTTGGCGAGCTCGATATTGAAATGCGCGACGAAGGGCGACCACGCCTTGAGCTTGAGGCCCGTGAGCGCATACACCTCGTTGGGAATCGCGGCGATGGTCAGGTCGCCAATGCGGATCGCCTGGAGCTTGATCGCCGTTTTTTGTCGTTCGTGGAGAATGAGCGCCTCCTGGGCATAGACCTCCCGCTGGTTCTTCGCCAGACCGTTCTTGATTCCGGCCGCGATCGGTCTGGCCCATTCCCGGCGTTTGGCGTCGGGCGCGCGGTAGTTGAGGTCGAGCCGCTTTTCCACGATCGCCAGCGGCGCTGAGTCGCGATAGCGCACTTGCTCGAGCGCCCGGGCGGCGTACCTGGCCACGGCCTGGGCATAGGCGTCGATGGTCATGGTTTTCGCGGGCGAGCCGTAGTCCATCCACATCAGGTCGCCGCTCGTGCCTTGCGAGAGCGCGCACACGAAGGGTCCGTTGCCCTCGCCCGGCTGGCCCAGCGAGTCGGCGAGGTGCTTGCAGAACAGGGCGTAGTAGTCGGCCGACACGGGGGCCGAGCCGAAGTAATGCTGTGAGTAGTTCGCCAGCACGGCGATCGGCTGGCCGGCGAGCGTTCGCGCCGAGACCACCCAGAGGCCGGGATCGACGGGTCCAGAGGGTCCGACGACGTCCTTGGCGAGATAGCCCGGGTGCATGTTGGCCAGGCCGGTCGCCTCGCCGAACGGATCGACGATCTTGTGCTCGGGCTGGCGAATCCAGCGGCGGTTGTGGGTGTGCTCCCAGTCGTCGACCCCAGCCCAGCCGATCCTGGCGGGTTGCAGTTTGCCGGTCGCGGCCGTGATTCCCTCGGCGATCTTGCCGGGCAGCCAGGCCGCGTAATCCGTGTCTTGCCGCGTGCCCAGGCATGACATCGCCGCCGGGGCCGAGTGGGTATGCGTGGCCGAGACCATCATATGATCCACGGGGATGCCGGACCGCGCGTTCGCGAGGCGCTTGGCTTCATCGATAAGCGATTGCGTCATCATGCAGGTGTCGACGATGGCGAAGGCGATCCTGGTGTGGCCGTCGTCGAGCACGATGCAGCGGGCGTGGAGGGGGTCGTGGACCCGGGTCGCCCGGCCTTCCAGGAATCCGCCGGCGATCCGGGCCGGCAGCCTGGTCGGGGTGACGTCCACGGCGGCCGCGCCCGCGCGAAACGGAGGATCGGCGGCGCTCGCGGACGAGGCGGCCAGCACGAGCAGCGCGATGGTTCTTATCACGTGAATATGGTTTACTGTATTCATTGCGAGAGACAGCCTCCAGACGCCCGTGTTTTCGCGATCAGTCGTCTCGATCGTCGATTCCGTCTCGCGCCGACCCTGCCCTTTCGACGACCCCGAGAATGAAGACGGGGCGCGCGCGGGCGCACGATTTCCAGGTTACGAACCGCCCGGCTCGCGGCGGGATCGCGAGAGGATGTATTATAGACGAGTGGGCGAGCCGGGTTTTCTGATTCCGGGGGAATTATGATCCATCGTATCCGGGTTCGGAATTTCAAGAGCATCGTCGATGTCGACGTCGAGTTGTCACCGGTCACCGTGCTCGTGGGCAGGAGCGGCACGGGGAAATCGAACTTCGTGCACGCGCTGCGGTTTCTGCGAGACGTGCTGAGCGCGAAGCAGCATCCGCAACAGGGATGGCCTGAGATGCGGCCGATGACGGCCGCACCCAGGAGACCGACTTCGGGCGTCGCCGTCACGTCGATGCGCCGTCCGGACGCAATGTCGGAGGCGAATGGTCACATGTACTCGTCGGCCGCCGCGAAGAGACCGCTTATGATCGCGATCAACTTGCGCCCATAGACGGTCTCGGTCAGTTCTTCCCAGATTGGGAATGAGTATTCGGCGGGGGCTGCCGTGGGAGCGTCCCTCGGCCATGGGTACTCGGGATTGGGGCCGTCGTTGGCCAAGGCCGGCGCCAATTGCTGGAGGCTTTCCGCGATGGGCGCGATTTTCCGAATGGTGTGCGTCCAGTTTTCGCTCCGTCCCTCGTACCCGAGCTGGCGCTGGGCTTTCGCGTTGGACGAGAGGCCGCGGAGGAAACTCACGAGGGCTTTGTGCGATTTTCTGATTGGGCCGCTCCTCCACGCATTCGCCTTGCCCAGGAGTTCGGTCGCCATTTGGAGGTAATGGAGGGCGTGGCAATGGTGCAGCGACTTGTCGGCGTTGAGGACTCTGTAAACCGCGTAAGCCGACCTCGCCTGAACGAGAAACAGCCGCTGTTCATCCTTCATTGCTGGCGCCCCCGGCGACCCCAGACGAGCGCATTCTCGATCATCCAGTCCTTGGGGAGCATTCTTGCCGGGTCTTCCCTGATCTTTTCGAGGTGTTCCGACGAGATGTCGGCGACCAGCAGCTTGTAATTCTTGCCATCAACGTCGAGACCAAGGTCGATCGGCTCGATCCTTGCGGCTTCTCCCGTGAACCGCTCGCTGACCTCCAGCAACCGGATTTCTTCCGCGGGAGATCCCGAGTCCAAGAACCAGACTTGGTTGATCCCCCCGTCGGCGCCCATGTGGCGATTGGCGACCCACTCCGCGATCTCGTTCCGTTTGCTGCCGTGCCTTGGATTGTTGAGCTCGATCAGCTTCTTGCGGATTCTCGTCGCGGAGTCCGCTTCCTCAAGGAAGTCGAACCACTCGTCCTGGGTCATGGACTTCGCATAGTCCTCAGGGACGGGATAGTAGCGCTTGCGGTACTCGGACCAAGAATAAGCGACGATCGGCGTGCTGGAATGGACGAGGCGGAACGCCGCGGCGTTAAGCTCCTCCGGAAACTTGAATACCTGGTAATGCTTCGGGTCGTTGGGATCGCGGCCGAGCTGGGGATTCGGGCATGGCTGCCCGTCCGGCCAGAGATGGACCCCGTTCATATCGTAGTCGAGCGTCACGCCCTCGGTCACTTCGCCCCGATACCCTTCGGGCCGGGGATCCGCATAGAGAAACACATATTTATCCATTCCAAGGCGGCGGTCCTTGACCAGGAACATGGCCCTCTCCAAATTGAATCCCCGAAACCACTCCATTCAGCGTAGCTTCCTCGAGCGGCAAGCGGCAAGGTTTGGTCTTCGGCCTGAAGGGTTTATCGGGGCGCGCCGATCGAAACTCGGCCAGTCAGACCGGCGATGCGTTGGTCACCCGAACGTCTCTCGTCGCGGGACTCAGACGGGGCGGCGCGGAGGGCCAATCCATCCGCGGCGAATCGCCACGCGCCGCGATTCCACCCACCCTCGTTCCGGTCAAAACGGGCGGGCGACAAGCCGAGCTTTGTCGTCGGAGGGAAGCGAATCGTCCGCGGCATTGACCTTCCGCGCCTGGAGTTCCTCGAACACGGATTGTCTGCCGGCCCGGTGCTTGTTGGCGAACTCTTCGCCTTCCCGAATCTCCCGGTCCACTTCGTCCCGATGGTCAAAGTAATAGGCCAAGGCCGCGTGCACGTCCGACAATGTCATGGTCGGATACTCGGACACGATTTCGTCCGGGCACATCCCCATTCGCTCATGCCAGATGGCGATGTCCGAGACGGTGATACGATGCCCGCCGATGCGCGGCTTTCCGCCGCGCACGCCTGGCGTCGCGACGATCCGCTCGGCCAAACCTCGGTTTTCGGTCGAGGACGGTGCCTGGGCGCTTGGAATTGGGCCGGTCGGTTTCATGCTAGTCATCGTATCAAAAGCCGGGCGAACTCGCTCAATGCCTCTTGAGGGGGTCGATCAGCGAAGCAAGCGCTCTCTCAACCTTTGGTCACGAAAGTTGAGAAGGGATGGCAGCCCCCGCCGCGTGATCGAGCCCGTTCACCATGATTGGCTCGTTCTGATCGCCCTTTATGCTTGATGCGTGGTAAGCGTCCAGGAGTTTGATGGTCTCCTGAGCGACATCTTCATTCTCGATGGTGAGGCAGTAGCCGTGACATTGAATCGTCGTGATGTCCCCGCCGGGCACTTTCAAACCCAGCGCCCGCGCTCGCTCTCCCGAACGAACGACGTTCATGGGCTGACCACGGATGTGACAGATGGCCTCGTCTGGGATCTTGATATCAGTGGACACGAAAACCATCCTACCGAAGCACACTGCTCCCGGTTCACCGAGCGTGAACGGCCACTCCCGCTTGTGGCGCTCTTTCCCCTCTGGTGAGCGCTAACGCACCTCGAGCGGCTCGATGTCGAGCTTGCCGATGACCTTGAGGAGGGGGACGAAGGTTTCGAACGGCGAGACGCCCTTGAGGCTGGATTCCGAGAGTTTGATGTGAACGGCGTCGACGGTGGTTTGATCGAAGGTGGGGTCGATGGCGACCCAGCGCTGGTTGACGTAGACCTCGTCCCACATATGGTAGCCGAATCCCTTGGTCTTGAGCCGGTCGTCGCGGAAATAGACGAGTCCGGTCACGACGCGGGAAGGGACGCCGACGGCCCTGAGCATGGCGGCGGCGAGGACGGCATGCTCGGTGCAGTCGCCGCTCAGGTTGCGGACGACCTCCGAGGCCGGCGCGAAGGCGCTGGCGAAGTTCTTGTCTTGAATGCTGGCGAAGACCCAGTGATTGATGAGCTGGACCTTGCCCCAGGGATCACCCGCGGTCTGGGTCACGCGGTGGGCCTGGCGCCTGAGTTCCTCATCTTGGCTGGTGATGAGCGCGTTGGGCTCGAGGTACTCGGCCCCGACCTTGGTCGGGCCGGCCGCGCCGTCGCCAGGCCCCTGGCTCTGGACGATCATCACCGCGGAGTTGGGCTTGGACTCGGCGGCCGTGTCGAGGCTCTGCCGCGCGTCGAGGGGAAACACCTTGGCGGGATCGCCCGGATTGAGCGTGAATCGATAGGTCACTCGCCGCGTTTTCTCGGGTTCGGGGAGGTCGCGGACCTTGATCATCGTCTGCCGGATCATGTCGAATTTGACGGGCCCGGCCGGCGAGAGCGCGGCCGCCTTGGTCGTTCGGAAGGTGAGGATTCCACCCATCAGGTCTTGTTCGGCCTTGAGAACCTGGCCCTGGTCGTCGGCCCAGAGGGTGGCGTCGAATTCAGATCGGCGCTTGCCGTCGACGCTCACCTCTTGCTCGACCTTGAGGAGCGGCCGCGACGAGCCGTCGCCGAGGGTGGCGGGCTCGATCTTGCCGGCCTTGAGCACGACGTCGCAAATCTTGTTGAGCTCGGGCATGAACATCCGCATCGAGCGGGTTTGGTTCTCGGTCATCGGCTTGCGGGCCATGCTTTGTTCGGGCGCGTAGGGGCCGCGGACCTCGGGGCCCCAGGGGATCGAGAGCACCTGACGCTCGCCGGTCCCCTCGAGGATCAGCTCCATCTTGCCGTCGATCACGTCGCCGTGGGTGCGGATCCGGGTTCCCTCACCCAGGCTGGTGACGGTGTCCAGCCGCAAGACCCGGCCTTCGGGAGTCTCGATCGTGCCGTACGTGAGCTTGGTGACCGAGACGTCGTTGCCGCGCTTCAGGCGCTGCTCCATGTCGATGCGAACCCGCAGATAGTCGCGGCCGCGGTCCTTGACCTTTTCGACGAAGACGTGCGTCCAGCCGATTTTGCCTCCGCCCAGATACACGGCGTCCCACGATTCCTGGCTTTTCGCCGACGCGCTCGCGAGCAAGGGAATGATCCCCAGAATCGTGACCAAGAATCGCGCCGCGGTTCGAAGAATTGGTCTCATCTCGCACCCTCCCTACCCGCGGCCCGATCGGCCGATCCCTACCGTCGATCCACGTCAAAATCTTATCGCCTGTATCGGCGAAAGCCCAGATCGGCTCAAGCTCGAATCGATTTCAAGCGACAACGCGGCCAGTCGACGAAGTCTCTGGCGAGGCAACCCATGGATGAGACCACCCCACCGCTATGATGGTCAGGGTCGGCGAGGCAAAAAGAAGGGGGGGGAGAGGAGGTCGGTCGCCCCTTCGACGATTGACGAGGCGCTGAACAAGGTCAGACGACGGTGATCCGTTCCGCGAAGCGATCGCCCGAGAGGAGCTCGAGCGCTCCTTGAAGCGCGAGCTGCTTGGCATGACGCGACGGAACCTGACCGCTGACGACGACCTGACCTTGGACTTCTTCCACGACGAGGTTGCGGATCCGGCCGTGCGTCAATTGACGTACCTTGCACTCGACCCGCTCGACAAGACTGGGTCCGACAGTTAGAGCCTCAGCGCTCATGATGGATGGACTCTTGAGGGAAGCACGAAAAAAAAAGCGTACAACAATAGACGACCGTAGCCTAGGACACGAAGTGTGCGATGCGAAGATCATGCTACCGCGCGATCGCGCTATTTCAAGCATTCGCCCAAAAGAAATCTGTTTGGCTCGGTTGCCGCGGGCTTCTGACCGAGTCGGTGCGGCGCGGAGTGACCTGGCTGAATTCGGCCAGTCGTTGCCACGAAGCGAGCAATATAAAGCGTATCGGAGGTGGACCGACGCGGTGAGAAGGGGTGCTGTTTTGGAAGTTCGGGTGAGGGGTTGGGATCAGTCGAGGCGTGGAGCGGCGAGGCGGGTGAGGAGGATTTCGAGGATGACGCGGGGTTCGAGCAGGCTGCCGCCCTTGGTGTCGAGGTCGGCCTTGAGGAGCAGGGCGGGGAGTGAGTCGGTGCGTTTTGGTCCGAGGTGGGCGTGTTGGCGGCGGGTTTTGTCGACGGCGAAGGGGGGTATTCCGGCGGCCTGGCAGGCTTCGCCGAGGCTCATGCGCTGGCCGCGGAGAAAGCCGGCGTGATGGAGCCGCATCAGATTGGCGCCCATGGCGGCCAGCATCGGGGTGGCGGGCTCTCCCGCGGCGAGCAGGAGGTCGAGCTCGCGGATCGCCTCGCCGGAGTTGCCGGCCGCGGCGGCGTCGAGGATTTTCCAGATGGTCTCGATCCGGCCCGCCCCGACCAGCTTCGCGACGTCGTCGCGGGTGATCGAACGGCTTTCGCCGGCGTAGGCGATCAGCTTTTCGATTTCGCCGGCCAGGATGCCGGGCTCGGGGCCGACCAGCTCGACCACCAGTCGGGCCGCGTCGACATTGAGCTTCACGCCGCCCGAGGTCTTCGCCAGCCGAACCAGCCAGCTTGGCAGATCGGATTCGCGCGGGCTCGTCGCCTGGATGGTGAGCCCCAGCTTCTCCACGGCTTTCGCCAGCCGCGTGCTCGCCGGCCAGGTTTTCGCTTGCAACACCAGCACTCCGGTCCGAGCGGGGTGCTCGACGTAGGCCTCGAGCTCGCCTCGATGCTTGCTAACGAACGGGTCCGCGTCGTCGACCACCACCAGCCGTCTCGAGCTGAAAAACGGCAGCGTGAACAGCCGGTCGAGCACGTCGGCCAGGCTGGCCTCGGACCCTGGCACCCGCTCCATCGCCGCGGAATCGCCGTCAGGACATACCGACCGGGCAATCGCCGCGAGCGACTCCTGGATCAGGTAGGGATCCTCGCCGTGAACCACGTAGACCGCGCGTAAGGGCTCGTTCCCAGACTCGTGCATCCACTGAAGAGCGTTCATCCCCGACTCCCCGCCGCCACGATCCACAAACGCCGCGCCTCTCCATCGTGGCCGCTCCCGGCTTTTTTCACAAGAATCCCCTTGACCCGACTCCAACGAAGCATACAGTTGATTGAAACGCCTGTTTGAAACAGGTGTTTTGGGGGATAAAAACGATGGAAGTTCAAGATCCAACAAAAGTTAGGCTCATTGATGCAGCGGGCGAGGAGTTCGCCGACAAGGGATTCTCGGCGGCCCGGGTGCGAGACATTTGCGTGCGGGCGGGGGCGAATGGGGCGGCGGTGAATTATCATTTTGGGGACAAGGAGCAGCTCTACGTCGAGACGGTTCTCTGTGCGCACCACTGTGGGATGGATATGGAGGAGCTGCCTTCGAACGAAGAGGCTGGGCCCGCGGAGCAATTGCGGGCGTTCGTTCATGGCTTCTTGAGCCGGGTGCTGGCGATCGACGAGCCGAACGCGTGGCGGCATCGGCTGATGCTGCGCGAGCTGACGCAGCCGACGCCGGCGTCGGACGTGCTGGTGCGCGAGGTGATCCGGCCGAAGTTCGAGCGGTTGCTCGAAATCTTGCGACGATTTCGTCCGGACGACCCGGATCAAAAGCTGTACGCGTTCGCATTCAGCGTGATCGGGCAGTGTCTGCACTATCGCATGGCGCGTCCGGTGGCTGAGCGATTGATTGGCGCGGAGACGCTCGAGACGCTCGACCTTGAGTTTTTGACCGAGCACATCACGACGTTCAGCCTGGCGGCCCTGGAAAGGGCGGCGAGCGAGCAGGATCGCGAGTCGCCCCGGCTGATCGAGGCGAAGCCTTCCTTGTAAGGGGATGTTGCGATGGCGTGGATCGCGGTCAAGATGTTGGTGGGGGACCGGGCCAAGTTCCTGGGGATTGTGCTGGGCCTGACGTTCGCGGCGCTGCTCATCACGCAGCAGGGCTCGATCTTTTGCGGGCTCATGCTACGGACGTGCGCCCAGATCACCGACATCACCGGAGCCGACCTGTGGGTCATGGACCCGTCCGTCCGGTTCATCGACGATGTCAAGCCGATGCTGGAAAGTGCGCTTTATCGGGTGCGGGGCGTCGAAGGGGTGCGCTGGGCGGTGCCGCTTTACAAGGGACAGGCCAGGGCCAAGATCAACCCCAATGTCGCCCATGGCAACGAGCCGACGATCATCGAGCAGGTGGTGTTGCTCGGGCTCGACGACGCGACCTTGGTCGGGGCGCCTCATCCCAACAAAATCTACGCCGGTTCGCTCCGCGACTTGCGGCTGCCAGACGCCGTCATGGTCGATCACTCGCGGCTCGAGAAGCTCTATCCCAAGGAGAACTGGGCGGACTTGCCGCGGCTCGGCAACGCCTTCTACCAGCGGTTCCTGCGTCGGCAGTTTGAGATGAACGACCACCGGGCGCTGATCGTTGGGGTGTGCGAGGCGACGCGGACCTTTCAGACCAACGCCGTCGTCTACACGACCTATTCCCGGGCCAAGAATTACGCGGCCCAGGAGCGCAAGATCTTGTCGTACATCCTGGCCAAGACCGAGCCTGGCCTGGCTCCCCAGGCCGTCGCGCGGCGGATCGAGACGACCACCGGGCTGGGGGCCAGGACCAGCAACCAGTTCCTGTGGATGACAATTGATTATTACTTGAAATACACGGGCATCCCCATCAATTTCGGCATCACCGCGCTCTTGGGTTTCCTGGTGGGAACGGCGATCGCGGGGCAGACGTTTTACAACTTCACGATCGAGAATCTCAAGCAGTTCGCCGCGCTCAAGGCGATGGGTGCGACGAACGGGCGGATCGTGGGGATGATCTTGCTTCAGGCGGTGATCGTGGGATTCCTGGGGTATGGGATCGGGGTGGGGCTGGCGGCGCTTTTCGGGCTGCGGACGGCGAACACCGAGCTGGCGTTTTTCACGCCCTGGCAGCTCTTGCCGGTCACGGCGGCGGCGATTGTTCTTATCTGCATATTATCGTCGATGCTTTCGGTGCAGCGCGTGCTCAGGCTCGAACCGGCGATCGTCTTCCGTTGAGATTCCGGGGCGGCGAGGGGCGGCGAGGTCCACGAATTGGCGGCGAGGGCTGGGACGATGGTCGGCGAGATCGCGGTCGAGAGTGGAGAGCGGGCGGCGATGGGGGGCGCTGCGGGCGGCCGCGTCGCGATCCGGGTGCGGGGGCTCTGCAAGCATTTCGGCCGGGGTGAACAGCGCGTGTCAGCCCTCAGAGGGATCGATTGGGAGGTCCAGACCGGCGAATTGTCGATGATCGTGGGTCCGTCGGGCTGCGGCAAGACGACGTTGCTCTCTGTGATCGCGGGGATTCTCAACTGCGACGCGGGCCAGGTGAACATCTTCGGGCAGGAGACGACCCGGCTGTCGGATTCGGCGAGAACCCGGTTTCGGGCCGCGCATATCGGGTTCATTTTCCAGCAATACAACCTGCTGCCGGCGCTCACCGCGGCCGAGAACGCGGCGGTCCCGCTGGTGATCGCCGGCTGGGGCCGGGACCGAGCGGTTCGCCGGGCGAGCGCCCTGCTGGATTCGCTCGGCATGGGCGCCAAGCTGGGGAGCCTGCCCAACCAGCTCTCTGGCGGTCAGATGCAGCGGGTGGCGATCGCGCGGGCGCTCGTACACGAGCCCCGGCTTTTGGTGTGCGACGAGCCGACGGCCGCCCTTGATCACGAGACCGGGCTCAACGTCATGAATCTGCTCCGTGAACAGGCCGTCCGGCCCGATCGCGCGGTCGTGGTCGTCACTCATGACAATCGGGTGTTCCACTTCGGCGATCGGCTCACGCGGATGGACGACGGGGCGATCGTTGAGATCGTGGACCAGAGGCGTGGGGCGGCTTGAAACGCGTCGGATCATGGGCTGGCTTGAATTCGAAAAGTCAAGGGAAGGGTATATGTTGAGAACGATGGTCAAGAAGCCGGTGCTGTCGATTCTGACGCTGGTCTCGCTGGCGGGGGCGACGCTGGCGTGTTACACGGTGGCCGAGGCTCGGCGGATCCCACCGCCGTCGAGGCCGATCGTCGAGCCGCCATCGCGTCCGGAGCGAGTGCGGATGATCGCGGGGTCGGGGCTGGTGGAGGCCCGGCGCGAGAACATCCCGATCGGCGTGAGCATACCGGGCGTGGTCGTCGAGGTATTTGTGAAGAAAGGGGAGCTGGTGGCAGCGGGCGCTCCACTTTTTCGGGTCGACGATCGCGAGCTGAAATCCATGCTCAAAGTACGCGAGGCTGAACTGGCGGCTTCGCGGGCGCAGCTTCACAAGCTGGTGGCCGCGCCCCGGCCCGAGGACGTACCGCCGGCCCAGGCCGCCATGGACGAGGCCCGGGCCAGGATGGACGACGCCGAGGCCGCCGTCGCGCGCACCGAGCGTCTTTACTCCCGCCAGGTCGCCGCCGCCAGCGACTATGACAAGGACCGTTACACGCACGCCGCGGCCAGAGCGGCCTTCGCCAAGGCCAGGGCCGAGTTCGAGCGGGTCATGGCCGGCTCATGGAAGGAAGACGTCGAGGTCGCCAAGGCGGCCGTCACGCTCGCCGAAAGCCAGATCGAGAGCATCAAGATCAGCCTCGACCGACTCATCGTCCGCGCTCCCACGGACGGCGAGATTCTTCAGCTCAACGTGCGCCTGGGCCAGTACGCCGGGCTGGTCTGGAAAGAGCCGATGGTGGTCATGGGCGACAGCCAGCGGCTGCACGTGCGGGTCGACATCGACGAAAACGACCTGGCGTTCTTCGCCAGGGGAGCGCCCGCCGTCGCGACATTGAAGGGGCGTCCCCAGGTCAAGTTCCCCCTCGAGTTCGTCTACGTCGAGCCCTATGTCATCCCGAAGCAAAGCCTGACTGGGTACAACTCGGAGCGGGTCGACACGCGCGTCCTGCAGGCGATCTATGCGCTTCCAGACCAGCGCTCGGTTGACGTCTTCATTGGCCAGCAGATGGACGTTTACTTGAGGGCCGCCACCCCTGAGGAAGGGACGTCGTACGAAGTCGGCGGCGGCTCGCTTCCCTTCGAGGAGGCGACTCGGGGGGCCGAGACGGGGCTCGACGCGCCCGCGGGGGCGACTCGCTAGGCAAGGTCCGCGCTCAGGGCTTGGACCGCTGATCCACTGCGCCCGCCGTATAGTCGGACTCGACGGCCAGCGGCTCTTCCTCATCGGTGGATTTCTGGCCATCCTTCGCCGGAACGACCTTGAATTTCACGACCTGAGACGTCGAAGCGCCGCCAAGCTTGTCGGTAAGGATGATCGTCAGGTCGTAGTCGCCAGGCTCGAGACCTTTGAGCGAGATCTGGTTCTTGAGATAGATCTGAGCCGGGGGGGTCGAGCTCTTGGCCGTGTACTCGAGCAGTTTATCCTTGCGGAAGATGATCGCCTTGGTGCCGCGCTTACGAATCTGCGCGTCCTCGCTGAAGCTCGCCTGGTAGCCCGGATCCTTGGATTCGATCTTGTAGCTCATCGGACGAAAGTAGACGAGCAGCTTCTCGTCGCTCGTGAGCGCAGCCCCCTTGAGGGGTACGTAATTCTCGTAGCCGTCAATGGTGTCGCAGACGATCGCGGTCGTCATTCGCAGAGCGCCTTTCCGCGCGTCGCCGCTGGAGCGCGTTTTGTCTCCAGGGCGTGCCTGCGCGCGGGCGGCGTTGGAACCGAGCAGGAAACCGAGGGCAATCCCGCTGGCGAGCAGGAAGATGGGCGCGCGTTTGGGCATGAGGTGCTCGTGAGGGGCGATCGTGCTTTCGTCTGGGAGATTCTTGATTATTCCACATGGAGGGCTCGCTCGTCAATCCGCCCGTGATGGGACGATTCGCCCACGACCGGTAGAGGACGGGTAATCGGCTGGGCTTCGCGAGTCGGGAGAGTCGTCCGGAGCGGCCGATCCAGTGAGTCGCGTCGTACGAGCGAGATGGGGAGTGCCGGTCTTAGGAAGGGCGTGATGTGGATGGGGAATGTGGACGGTTCCGGGGAGCGGCGGCGGACGGTGGGGAATCGGCGGGATTTCGGCCTGGAGGAGGTCGATGAACAAGACGGCGGACTGATGGACCAGCCGCCGTCTCGCGCAGGGATGCGTTTATGGACTCGTGCCGATCACATCGCCAGGTTTCGCGAGCGGGTGCGCCGCGATCGCCGGTAATTCCAGGCCAGCCCCCCGACCACGCCGGCCCAGATCAGGCAGGTCGCGGGCTCGGGAATCTGCTGAGCCTCGATCGGAGTCGAGAAGACGTAGTCCTTACCCGTGACCACGCTTTGAACCGAGCCGTCCTGGGCGCTCACCACCAGGCCGCTCAGGGGGTTGAAGCCAAGCAACTGGCTGAAGTGGGCGATCGAGAACTCGAATCCCGGATGCTGGGCGCTGGGGTCGAATGCCAGATTGCCCATGCCGGCCGGGATTTCCTTGCCAAAACTGGTGACCAGATCGTAATTGGGCCCGGCGGTGCCGCCGACCGGGGTCCACTTCGCGACCGAGAAGCCGTCAAGACCGGTACCGACCTGGCTCTTGTCGCCGGGCACCCCGGCGACGATCACGGGACTGGGGGGAGCGCTCGGATTGAAGGTTCCGATCAAGGGGGCGAAGCCGACGGCCATCCCCTTGTCGCCGCCGAAATTGGCGGGGTCGGAGCCGCCAGCCGCGGTCAATCGTGGGTCGGGCGTGCCCGGCGTGCCGTTGCTGTCGACGTTGCCCGCGATCCCGAACGTGTTCACGCCGACGTACATCGTGTCGGTCTGCTGATTGTAATCGAGCCGTATATCCTTGATATTCCAGCCCGAAACCAGGCCGCTGTTGGTCATCCAGGCCGGCTGCGCGATGTGAATCGGCACGTCACTGTGGGGAATGACGACCACGGAGGAATTGGTCGCGGGATTGAAATCGGTCGCGACATTGCCAGTGAACGTGATCGGAGCCGCCGTCGCCGAACGGGTCGAGACGATCGCCAGCGCGATCAGGGCGACTCGAAACACACTACGAGCGATCATGACGAGGCTCCTTCCTCGTTAAGGTTCTTCGTCCCGGAGAAAGCGCCGCTCTTGGGCAGCCGGGATGTCTTCTGTCTCGCCACGCGAGTGGCCCTCGTGCCAGTCCAGGACGAATTCGCCGGCAACGCGATCGCATTCGGGTCGCGATGCTCGCTACCGCCGGGTCGCCGTCGTTCTCGGTGGCGCCTTCACTGAGCCTTTGGATGACCCTACCCAGTCGGCCGGCGGTCCCGAACGGGACCCGACCTGAAAGAAAGGATGAGGGGCGATGTTCTCGATCTCCAAGCTGCTCCAGGCCGCTCAAGCGCGGCGCCGCCGTCCAGGCGGTCGCAAGACCACCCGCCGTCACGCCATCGCCGTGGAACAACTTGATCATCGGCGTTTGCTCAGCGTTAACTTCAGCGGAAACGTCGCAACCGATTT
>DAIDHE010000382.1 GCA_027459775.1 Planctomycetales bacterium
AGCCGGCGGGCGTGGCGGACGCGGCCCCGAGCGCAGCCCCCGAGCCCGCGCCCGCCGTGGCGCCGGTCTCGTCGATCGCGTCGTCGATCGCCCCCGCCGTCCAGCCCGTCGCGTCGCTCGGCGCGGAGAGCTCGGCGAACAAGGCTTCGTCCCCCGCGGTCGCCCTCGAGTACGATGAGGTCGTCCGCAGGCTCATGGATGCGACGGTCTTCATCAAGGTCAAGATCGGGCCGCGGCCGATCGCCTTTGGAACCGGATTCGTCGTCGACATTCGGGGCGACGCGGTGCTGATCGCGACCAATCGCCACGTCGCGGTTCCCGACCTCTCGGAGATCCCCGCCTCGGTCGCGCCCAAGGGTTCGACCTCTTCGCTCGAGGTCGTCTTCCGCAGTAATAAGGGCCAGACCGAAGAGCAGACCTTTCCCGCTCAGCTCGTCGCCGCCGACCTCTCCGAGGATATCAACACCGACCTCGCCTTTCTGGTGGTCCGGGGTGTGAAACGGCCGCCGCAACCGATCAATCCTCAGAATCGCGGCAACGTCTCCGAGGGCCTCAAATACGTCTGCGCGGGCTTCCCCCTGGCCGGGCTGATGGGCAAGATCATCGAAAGCCACGGCAATCCCTCGGTCGTCATCACCGGCGGCCGGATCTCGAGCCTGGGCCGCGACGATTTCGGCCAGTTGACCCTGCTCCAGGTCGACGGCTCGCTCCAGCCGGGCAATAGCGGCGGACCGGTCATCGACGAGAAGACCGGCCGGCTCCTGGGCGTGGCCGTCGCGCGGTCGACCCAGGCCGATACGATCGGATTCGTCGTCCCCGCCGAGGAAGTCCGCAACGCCCTCGCCGGCCGCGTGGGCGCGCTCGACCTGACGCTTCAGTCCAACCTCAACGGCGTCGCCAACCTGCGGATCAAGGCCCAGGTCGTCGACCCCAATCGCCGGGTCGAGAGCGTCATGATCCACGCCGTCGCCGCGGCCGCCGCCCAGCGCCTCGCGCCCAACTCGGACGGCTCGTGGCCCCCGATGCCCAACTCGAGCCCCGTCGAGCTCCGCAAGGATCCCAACAACTCGACCGCCACGGGAATCGTGCAGATCAACCTGACCGGGCAAGGCGCCGCCGCGCGCAAGGTTCTGCTGCAAACCGCCCGCCGCGACAACACCGGCATGATCGTCTACTCCAAGCCCCGCGAGATCGATCTCCCCGAACAACCAGGACGCATCCTGCCCCCGGGTCAGATCCAGAAATCCCTCAAGGCCGTCGCCCGCAAGAGCAACGAGATGCTCAGCCCTCTCATGGACCCCGACAAGGACTGCAAGCTCACCAAGGATCCGGACGCCCTCACCGTCAAGATCGAGATCCCGGGCAAATTGCACAGCCTCTCCCCCGAGATCCTCAAGCGCAACAAGAAGACCTCGTTGCACAACGCGCCCCTGACCGTGGCCGACATCGAGGGCGACTTCGCCGCGGTGGTCGACGTCACCGGCGACATCAACCCCGGCGTCTCCCTTCCCAAGGACCGCCAGGGCAACCAGTTCCCGTTCACCTTCGCCGGCGCTGGCCTCATTCTCTATCAAGATAAAAATAACTTCTTCCGTTTCGAGCGCACGGGCGGGACCGACCTGCAAAAGCTGGGGCGGGTCGACAAGCTCTTGATCGAGGCCGTCAAGGAGGGCAGGCAGGCGATGAAGCCCATCTATCTGCCGATTCCCGACGCCACCATCCAGCTCATCATCGTTCGCCGCAAGGGGCGGGTGCGCTGCCTGTTCAGCACCAACAAGGGCGCGAGCGTCAACACGTTCCATGAATTCGAGCTCGATCTACCGCCCAAGATCAAGGTGGGCCTCACGGCCGCCAATATCTCGGCCAAGCCGTTTGTCGCCGAATTCAAGAATTTCGCGATCCTGAGCGACGTCACCAAGATCGACTCGGATTTTGGCGGCAATTGACGATCTCCACGGTTTCTGAGTTCGGGACGCATTCACGAACGCGAAGACGCGCGACATCACGCCGCCCCAAAACAGTGCACGGACGAGCCCGAAGCGCCCGCGAGGGTGGTGCCAACCCTTGCTGGCGCTTCGGGCTTGTATTGTGACGACCGCGACGGCGAGAACTACGAGCCCGAAGCGCCCGCGGAGAGGGCCCGGCTCTCCACGGGGCCGGGGAATGCGTTCCGGGGGGAAAGCAACGCACGCTCGCGCGCCTCGTATGCACGAGTGTGCGAATGTGCTTCACCACGGCGATTCTGGTCCGAGGCCGGCGCTTCTTTTTTTGGCCGTGCCAGATCACTCGCGGCCGGCGACGACCCAATCAGCGCCTTGCAGGATCAGCTTGAACAGATTGGGGTTGCGGAGCGGGTCGTCCTTGTCGGGGCCGAAATCGCGATGGCCCAGATTGGTGTGGAAGACCCGTCCCTTGCCAAAGACGTGCGTCCAGGCGACGGGCCACTCCTTGCCCTGGTATTCAATCACGGCCAGGGGATGAACATCATCCGCCATCTGCATTTGATAATAAAGCTCGTCCTTGAGCGGGAAGTTGCCGATCCCGCGGGTGATCGGGCTGGTCGTATCGACGATCTTGACCTGGAACGAGCCCTTTTTCGTCTTGCCGTCGGGAAGCCCGAAATGCGAGAAGACGCCGCCGAGCATTTCCTTCCATTCCGGGCCCCAGTCCTTGGCGGCGTTGTCCGCGCCATGGATCGACAAATAGCCGCGCCCGGAACGCACGAACTGGAAGATCGACTGCTGCTGGGCCGGGGTCAATTTGAATTCGTCGTCGCGGCGGTCGGCGGCGACAATCAGCAACTGGTACTTATGAATCGCCGGCGTTTCAAGGATGGCGGCGTCCTCGCCGATCGTGACCTCGAACCGCCCGGTATTCTCCATGGCCGTCGCAAGGTACAATGCCTGGTCACGGTAGCCGTGGTGCTGGCGCTGACCCCCCGAGAGCAGAAAGACCTTGGCGCCCCCGGGCGCGCGTTTCTGGGCCAGGGCGGGCTGATCGACGACGCAGAGAGCGGCCGCGCAGAGTCCGAAAAGTGCGAGTCGGGTCATGGTGATGCTCCAGTTCATGCGGCGGGTCTTTTGATCGGGGTTGGGCGGCGGGTTCTGGGTCCGACGGCGCTCGTCTGGTAAATTAGCCGTCGCCGGGGCCGATCGCAAGCGGGTGCGCCACGGTTCGTGAATTCTCGCTCGCTCGAACACCGCCGACGAATACATCAACGAAAAGGGGATGACAGTCATGAATCGTGGGGCATGGTTTACGCGGGCTCTCACGCCCGCGGTCGGGATCCTGGCGGCCCTGGTCGCGATCGGCGGCGACGAGCCGGTCCAGACGATCGAGGCCCAGGGCCTGAAATTCGACGCGCCCAAGAGCTGGAAATCGGGCAAGCCGTCGTCGCGGATGCGGCTGGCCGAGCTCAAGGTCGAGCCCACCCAAGGCGACGATTTCGCCGCCGAGCTGGTGGTCTACGCCTTCCCCGGCGGGGCGGGCTCGGTCGACGACAACATCAAGCGCTGGCAAAACCAGTTCAAGGACAAGAGCGACAACGTTCCCAAGGCCGAAGTCAAGAAGGTCAAGTGCAAGAACATCGAGGCGACCCGGGTCGAGACCGCCGGCCGCTATCATCCCGCGCAGTTCGGCGGCAAGGCCGAGCCCGATCGCGACGATGCACGGCTGTACGGGGCGATCATCGTCACCGGCCGCGTCAGCTATTTCCTCAAGATGGTGGGGCCAGAGAAGACGATGGTCAAGCTGCGACCCGATTTCGACGCCATGCTCGCGTCGCTCACGATCAGCGGCGAGTGACCGCGAATCGAGGATCGCTGATTCCCACGAGGTTCGATCGATCATGATCGCCTGCGCCCGCTGCGCCTGCATGAACCACACGGCCGATCGCCACTGCACCGGCTGCGGACTGCCCCTGGGCAAGCCGCACCCGGACGCCGTGGCCGGTTTCGACGCGATCGAGCCCCACGAGATCCCGAGCCCCACCGATCCCGACGCCTCGCGCCTGGTCGACGGGTTCGCCCGCTCGGCGGGCTACGAGGCGACGCCGACACCGCGCGGTTGGCGGCTGGTGGTCCCCCTGGGGCCCGACCGTCGCCAGGCCGTCTACCTGGGGCCGGCCGGAACCGATTCCGAGGGCCGTGCCATCGTCTCGCTGGTGTCGGTCTGCGGGCCGGTCGACGAGCGCGACTGCCGCGCGATTCTCAAGCTCAACGCGCGGATCGTCGAGGGCCGATTCGCCGTGCGCGTCCTTCGCGGCGAAGAATACTTTGTCGTCATCGAAAACGTCGCGGTCGACGCCCTTCCGCACGCGAGCGCCCAGGCGCTCGTGCACAGGGTCGCGCGGTCGGCCGACGGACTCGAGGGCCGCCTGTCCCGCGGCGCGGACGTCTACTGACGCGGAACGCCGCGGTTCTTTGGCCCCGAGCGCGCACCGCTCGGGCCCTCGCCGCGCGCGCGGAGGGCCGCCAGGTCGCTCGAGCGATAGACCGCGATCGTGGAGTCGGCCGTCATGGCGACCGGCTCGAGCGCGCCGGGCTCGGGAAAGAAGCCGGCGGGCCCCCATGGGCCCCACTCGAGCGACGCCGAAACCGCCAGATAGGCCGTCGGGGCTTGCAGAACCGGCGGGAAATCGGCGTCGGTCCGCTCGGCGTGAACCACATGCGCGGACCCCGCCACCCCGTAGACCCTGGGGTCCGTATCGCCGAAATAATAGAGGGTGAGATCACGCAGCCGGGGATCGTTCCGCTGGAGATCCACCAGACCCTTGAGCCCCTGACCCCAGTCGAGATTGGAATCGGCCAGGATCCCGCGCCCGCCGGTTCGCCCGCCGGCCAGCTCGTTGAAGTAGGTGAGCTCATACGGATGGCTTGACGCCACGGCCAGGGCCTGGCCCACCAGCCCCACGAGGGCGATCGTCCGCCCGAGCCGCCCGGCCTGGGCCACGCCGGAGATCCAGACGATCGCCAGGGGCGCGACCGGCAGCAAATAGCGAAAGCCAAAATTGCGCGACGAGCCGAACGAGGCGGCGGCCAGATACAGGACCGCGATGATGATGGGCGTCGCGCTCGGCCGCGCCGTCTCGATCCGCCCGTTCGCGGCCAGCCGAGCGACCAGGACGACCCAGAAGAGCAAGGGAATCTTGACCGCCATGGCGACCAGGTAATAGTGTCTCCAGCCGCCGATTTTGCGCTCGCCCAGCAGGTATCCCGGCCCCCCCGACCGTTGATGCTGAAACTGGCGAAAAAAGCCGACGAAATCCTGGGGGATCGGCATCTCGGCGGCGGCCGAGATCACCCGTGCGAGCGCAGGGCTGAACCGTGCTTCGATGCTGGGATGGCGCCCGACCTGACGACTCGCCGGCAGGGTCGCGAACCCCGTGACCATCAGGTCGCCCACGATCATGAGCGCCACGAAGACCGCTCCCAGAATCATCGCCCGCGCCGTCGTCCTGAGCAGCGCCCGGAACCCCCACGGCCGCCGGTCCAGAACCCAGGTCGCCAGGTACAGAATCGGCCAGAGAACGGCGGTGAACTTGCAGGAAAACGCCACGCCCGCCAGGATCCCGCTGGCGATGAACGCCCGCCGGCGGCCGGTCGCCAGATGGCGCCAGAATAGAAACGCCGAGCCCACGCTGGCGGCCGTGGCTGGGAGCTCCATGGTGGCGAGCGCACCGTGGGCGAGCAGGTTGGGCGACAGCGCGAACCACCACGCAGCGAAGACCATGGCCGCGCGGCCGTGCAGCCGCAGGCTCCACAGCGCGGTCGTGAGCAAGGCGGCGACCCAGATCCACAAGCCGCTCAGGCGGGCCCACGTCAGGAGCTCGGGCTCGTGGCCGGTGGGGTCGTCGATCCAGTTCCCGCGCCCCGTGTGATCGAGCAGCCAGAGCACGGGGACTTGCTGGATCTTCCAGAACGACAGGGGCGAGCCGGCCCGCGAGATCGATTCCTGGTCGCCGGTTCGCCACCACCAGGCGGCCGTCTCGAGATAGAGGGTTTCGTCGTAGGTCGCCGACGACCGCCCGATCGAGTCGACCATCAGCCCCAGCCCCACGACCGCGGCCAGCACGACCAGGGCCGCGGCGGCCGCGCTCCGTCGCGTCTCGATGCGATCCCCGGGCTCGGCCGACATCCGTTCCTCCCCCGCGACCCGCTCGTCGCTGTGCCCCCGCCCGCGCCGTCGTCACCCCCGCGCGGACCCGATCACGCGCGGCCCGCGGCCTCGAGCTGGCTCTGCTTCAGGATCTCGATCAACCGCGCCAGCGCGAGCGTCTCGCGAAGCGACGGCGACGCCGCCCCGCCTTCACGGACCAAGCGGTAAAACTGGTCGTTGAGCACGTCTCCCACGCTCGGCTCGACCGGCAGACGCTCTTCGTTCACCCCGCTCCCGGCCGACCAAACGATCTTTTCGGGCATCTCGAGCCAGGCCGCCCCGCGCTCCGCGTAAACCTGAAACCCTTGCGGGGGCAAGAAGCGGCTGGCCTCGCCCCACACCGATCGGTGATGCCGGCCGTACGACAGGCTGGCCGTCCCGCCCCCCTCGAACCGCGCGGCGAACGTCTCGAAATCCACCTCGTCCGCGCTGGTTTCACTCGATTCGAGGATCCGGCTCGAGGTTCCGGCCAGCCGCTCGAACGCCGCCCCAAACACATATCCGCACCAGTCGAGCAGGAAGCTGCCGGGATCGATGATCAAAGGCGCAAGCGCGATCTGGGTCGTCGGCCCCGGGATGGCGTAACGGTCGAACCCATGCATTCTCGTGTGGCCCAGGATCAGCCGGGGCGCGCCCAGCTCGCCGGCCAACAGCGCGCGCAGACGAATCGTGGCTGGATAAAACCGGCGGGGGAATTCGGTCATGAAGACCACGCCCGAGGCCTCGACCAGATCGACGAGCGGCTCGAGCTCGACGCGCTCGCCCGCGAGCGGCAAAGCGCAGTAGACCGGCTTGCCGGCCGCGCAGGCCAGCGCGGCCGGGTGCAGGCCGAACCACTGGCGAGAGAGCAGGTACACGACGTCGACGTCCGACCGCTCGACC
>DAIDHE010000387.1 GCA_027459775.1 Planctomycetales bacterium
CACCTACACGACTCCCACCGGATACACGCTCCCCACCACCGGCGCCGTCGCCGGCACCTACCAGTGGGTCGCAAGCTACGGCGGCGATCCCAACAACAACCCCTCGACCAGCAACAGGGGTGACGAGCCAGTCGTGGTCACTTCGGCAAGCCCGACCATCAGCACGGTCGCGAACCCCGCCAGAGATCTGTTGGGAGCGTCGGCGCTTCAAGACAGCGCAACCCTGTCTGGCGGCTACAACGAGACTGGCACGATCACCTTCACTTTGTATGCCTCGGATCACTCCACTGTGCTTTACTCCGAGCAAACCAACGCCAATGGCAATAGCACCGTCAGCACCACGACGGGTTGGACGCCGGTCGCGGTGGGAACCTACTACTGGGTGGCCAGCTATTCCGGCGACTCGAATAACCACGCGGTCGCCAGCGGCGCCAGCGCTGAGCCGGTGACCGTCGACCTGGGGACGTCCACCATCACGACAGTCATCATGGGCGCCAACGGCGTGCCGATCACCGCTCCGTACCCCTTGGCCACCATGCAGGACAGCGTTCCAAACGGCCACGCCCATGCCTTGCGCCGGGTTCACACGGTGCTCCGACGCCACGACGCGGGATCCCTGCGCCGTCTCCATCAGCGAAGTCACTCACCCGTGCCCCAGCAACAGACTCGGGCCGCGACCAGCATGACCGTGGGCGAGGTCGTGTTCGACACGGCGACGTTGATGGTTACCCCGGCCCTCTACACACCCACGGGCACGGTGACCTACTCGTTCACGGGCACGAACGGATCGTCGCTCGCGGGCTTGACCCCTCCGTCGAGCTGGACCGTCTCGGCGGACCGGTTGACCTGGACGGAGACGGTGACGCTGAACGGCGGAATGGCACCCAATTCGGCCAACACAGCGGCGTTGCCGCCGGGCTCCTACTCGTTCACGGCGCAGTACAGCGGCGACGCCAACTACCAGGGCTCGACCAGCCAACCCGAGCCGCTGACGATCCTGGGGCAATCGGGAGCGGTCATCGAGAAGGCGCACCCTGCTTGCTCCAAGGTCGTGAACGACCTCAGGGGATCGGCGGGCCAATCGAAGATCTCGGTCCATGTCCCCACATCCGGCGGGACGATCAGACACGGCATCACGCCGACGTTCCTCTCCTACTACGTGGAGTTCTACGCACCCAGCGCGAGCTTTCAGATCGACGTCAACCAAACCCCGACGAGCCCCTTGCCGCCGCTGGCCGTCGTGAATCGGATGGTCGGCCTTCACAAGGCCACGAACCTCAAGTTGATCGGGCTCTCATCACACGACGTGACGATCACTCCGGGAGACGTGAAGGTCAACCTCAACAATCTGATCCCAGGCGACTACTACATCGTCGGGATCAAGTACACCACCAGGTCTCTGATCGGCAAGCCCTGGCCGTTTGGCAAGAACGCCACGGTCTACGACACTTTCAAGACGTCATCGTCGATCGGCGGCCTCGTGCCGAATACGACCGTGAATCTGCCCATCCACGACCCGGCCTTCGGATTCCGGAATTCATCGAGCCGGGTCGTGTTCGGGAAACACGCCGGAACCATCGCCAGCTCCTTGGCCCAGTCTCAACATGGATCGACGGGCGCCTCGTTCGCGCGTGTCACGCCCGTAGGGGCGTTCGCGAACCGGCTGGCGCCTACCCGGGCTGAAAGGCTCGAAAGGATGAAAGCAAAAGGATGACATGCACGCATGATGCATCAGCACGTATGCTCGATTCTCCGGAGCAAGAAAGAGGCAGTCAGAATGGGGTAGTCAAAGAACGTGCACATCTAACCGGTATTCCTGGACCTCGCTGGACGTAGGTCGTTTTGCCAAATACCATCGTGATACCACGCACATGCACCCTACGGGACGTCTACGGGTCGTAGCGTACGTGGGTCAGCCACCGCATAGCTGTATGGCATCTGGTCCGCCTGTACTCGAGAGGAGAGCATCCCGATCCGAAGAGATACCGAAGCGTCAACTGTTCACGGTTGACCGCTTGGATGGTCTCTCTGTCATTCACATTCATACCAATCCAATGAAATGCATCGTTTTCCCAGGACTCTGTTCCGCCGGGAACCCTCGCCGACGGACCGGATGACGACCAAGGAAGGCCCCTTGCTGGTCCGCGCGGCACGATCCAACCCCTCGGCCCAACCCGAGTGACAAACCCTCCCGACTTTCGTCAGACTAATGCCTTCGCAGTCGCCTGGCAAAGGGACGGACGGTCCGTGATGCTCGACCGCGACAAGGCGCGAACTCGATTCGTCCAGATGAAACGTAGGCACCGCCAACCTCTTGGCCGTGAGTCCGCCGATGCTGGTTCGATGGGTGGTCACCGTCTGGAGCGTCTGGCTCGGGGCGATCGGCCTGGCGACGGCGCTGACCGCCTTGCAGATCTCGAACCGGAACCCGATCCTCCCGGTCGGCTTGTCGGTCCTGATGCTGGCGGCGGGAAAATCAAAGGGGTCAGGACTCTTTGGTATGCCTAACATGGCTGTAGTAGGCCAATTATAGCGCAGAAGTGAGTCCTGACCCCTTTGATTCGCAGGTCGCGGACGGCGGGGAGCCGCTCGAATCCTTGGAAAGGCCAAGCTGGCGGATTCAGACCACTTGACAAATGGGGGGTCTGGCGGTTTGTACTAGGACTTGTCTTGTCAAGCACTCGAGGGGCTGATCCGAGCGGGGATCGATCCAGACCCTACAGGATGAACGCAACGAGACCTCAACCAGGACGAGGCGCGCGATGGATCGACGCATATTGGTCGTGGACGACAGCCAGTTGGTACGCCAGCATCTCGAGCAAGTGCTGCGAGGGCCAGGGCGGCGGATCACGCTGGCGCGAGACGCCACCGAAGCCCTGGAATGGCTGGCGGAGAATCCGTGCTCGCTGATCCTCACCGACCTGCTGCTGCCAGGGATCTCGGGGCTGGAGCTGATTCGCGAGATCCGCGAACGGCAATTGCCCGTGACCGTGATCGTGATGACCGGGCACGCGACCGTCGAGGCCGCGGTCAACGCGATGAAGCTGGGCGCTTATGATTTCATCCAGAAGCCGATCGACCCGCTGCGGCTGGAAGTGCTGGTGAGCCAGGCCCTCGAGTTCTGCCGGCTCACGGACGAGGTGACCGCCCTCCGCGCGCGGCTTCAGCGCAAGGACGCCTACCACAACCTGGTGGGGCGAAGCCCGCTCATGCTCGAGGTTTTCGATCGGGTGGCGCGGGTGGCCTCGTCGAATTGCAACGTGCTGGTGACCGGCGAGACCGGGACAGGCAAGGAGCTGGTCGCCCAGGCGATCCAGACGAGCGACGTCACCCGCAAGGGGCCGCTCCTGGCCGTGAATTGCGCGGCCCTGCCCGAGGCGCTGCTCGAGAGCGAACTGTTCGGCCACGAACGCGGGGCCTTCACCGGGGCGGAACGCCAACGCAAGGGACGATTCGAGCTCGCCCGCGGCGGAACCCTCTTCCTCGACGAGATCGGCGAGATGCCGCTGGGCATGCAGTCCAAGCTGCTGCGCGTGCTCCAGGACGGGCGATTCGACCGCGTGGGCGGCGGCGAATCGGTCCAGACCGACTGCCGCGTCGTCGCGGCCACCAATATCAATCTCCAGACCGCCGTCGCCCAGGGGCGGTTTCGCGAGGATCTGTTTTATCGGCTCAACGTGTTCTCGATCGAGCTCCCGCCGCTGCGTGACCGTCTGGTGGACGTCCCCCTGCTCGTCGATCACTTCCGCGTCAAGCTCCAAGAACGAAACCTGCCCGCCAAGACCCTCTCCCGGCTGGCGCTCAAGCGGCTGCAAACGTACGACTGGCCGGGCAACGTGCGCGAGCTCGAGCACGTCATCGAACAGGCGACGGTGACGACCCCCGGCGAGGTGATCGAGCCCGAGAATCTTCCGCCCCAGATCGTGCCCCGGCAAGACGAGCCGTTCAGCCTCGATTTTGACGTGCGCAGGCCGCTCACAGAGATCACCGCCGAGCTGACCGCGCGGATCGAACGCGCCTATCTCCAGCTCGTCCTCGAGAAGAACCGGGGCCGGATCGAGCTCTGCGCCCGCCAGTCGGGCCTGTCCAGGCGAAGCATTAGCGAGAAACTGCGCAGATACCAGATCGACAAGGCCGACTTCAAACCCACGGCGAGGCGATCGCGAACGCTTGCGATGGTCCGCTGATCCACCCGCGGACGCCGGCCCTTGGTTGCGATGTTGACCAAAGTAAACATAGAGCGACCGTGCTCTTGAAATGGGACGACGGTTCGGGGATGATCCACGGTGACGGAATGGTATCGACACCGAGATCGGTGATTCACGATCGAGGCGCGACAAGAATGATCAAACCGACATTGCTACTGTTCACGATGTTCTTGCTGGTCGAGTCCGTCCCCGCCATTGCGCAAACGACGGGGACGGGGACCGCGGTCCAGAAGCGGGCCGTTCCCCCCCTGCGCGGCACCGTCCGGTCGCGACGGACCATTCCGCCGCCGCCGCCGCTGAGCGCGCGGGGCATTCATCATCGGTCGACGAAATCGGGTCCGCTCAAATCCCAACACGATCCCTACGCTGGCGACCCCACGGGCCGGGTCGACCTGGCCGGAAAGCCGGTCCGGTTTTACCCCTCGGCGCGGCAGTCGAACGCCGTGCTCAAGCAAGAATCGGCGACCCGCGCGAACACGAAGCGCAACACCACTCCTCCCCCGAAGAAAGACATCAGTGGCTGATCGGCCAAGGTTCCGTTCGACTCCCGCTTTCAAACTGGGCGGAAGACGAACTCGCCGTTTTGCCAGTCGATCTCGATCGTTTCGCCGGATTTGACCTTCTGCTCGAGCAGGCTTTGCGCGAGCGGATTCGAGATTCGTTGCTGAATCACCCGCTTGAGCGGCCGTGCGCCATAGGTTGGGTCGAATCCTTCGTCGGCGAGCCGTTTCCGGGCGGCTGCGGTGACCTGAATGGACAATCCCACTTCGGCGAGCTGGCGGCCCAACCGTTTGAGTTGGATTTCGACGACCTTGGTGAGTTCTTCCATTCCCAGCGGATGGAAGATGATCGTCTCGTCGAGGCGATTGAGGAACTCGGGGAGGAAGGCGGTTTTCAGGACGGCCTGGACTTCCTTGCGCATCCGGGCCTCGTCGCCGGTTTCGGCCAGGCTGGCGATGACCTGGCTGCCGAGGTTGGAGGTCATGATGACGACGGCGTTGCGGAAGTCGACGGTGCGTCCCTGGCCGTCGGTCAAGCGGCCGTCGTCGAGGAGTTGCAAGAGGACGTTGAACACGTCGCGGTGGGCCTTTTCGATTTCGTCGAGCAAGATCACCGAGTAAGGACGGCGGCGGACGGCTTCGGTAAGCCGGCCCCCTTCCTCGTAGCCGACGTATCCCGGCGGAGCGCCGATGAGCCGGGAGACGTTGTGCCGCTCGCCGTATTCGCTCATGTCCAGACGGACCATGGCGGTCTCGCTGTCAAAGAGGAACTCGGCCAGGGCCTTGGCGAGCTCGGTCTTGCCGACGCCGGTGGGGCCGAGGAAGAGGAAGGATCCGATGGGTCGATTGGGGTCTTGGAGGCCGGCGCGTGCGCGGCGGACGGCGTCGGCGACGGCGCGGACGGCGGAATCCTGGTTCACCATTCGCTCGTGGATGTGGTCCTCGAGCTTGAGCAGCTTTTCGCGCTCGGTGGCGAGCATGCGGGCGACGGGGACACCTGTCCACTGGCTGACGACTTCGGCGATTTCCTCGGAATCGACCTCTTTCTTGAGCAGCCGGTGGGCTTCCTTGGGCTCGCCGTCGCCGCGGGCTTCGAATTCCTCGATCCGCTTTTCGAGAGCCTTTCGCTCGGCGTCGAGGGCGGCGAGGGCCTGGAATCGCTTTTCCTCGGGCCGATCGCCACGCTGCTGCATGTGCCGGATCTCGTCCCACGCCCGAGAGTACTCGGCCCGTGCGGCGTCGAGCCGCTCGCGGACCTTCTGAACGTCGCCCAGGCCCGATTTCTCCATCTCCCACTGCCGCCTTAGATCCTGGAGCTGCTTCTCGATCTGGCTGATGTCCTCGACGACCTGGGCGTGGCGTTCGCGGGCATGTTCCTCGTCCTCTTGCCTGAGCATCCGCTCGGCCAGCTCGAGTTGTAAGAGCCTGCGCTGAAGAACGTCGATCTCGCTGGGGACCGATTGCAGTTCCATGGCCAGGCGGCTCGAGGCCTCGTCGACCAGGTCGATGGCCTTGTCGGGGAGGAAGCGGTCGGTGATGTAGCGCGACGAGAGCTTGGCCGCGGTCACGAGGGCGCTGTCCTTGATCTTGACCTTGTGGTGGAGCTCGTAGCGTTCCTTGAGGCCGCGGAGGATCGCGATGGTGTCCTCGACCGAGGGCTCGCCGACGTGGACGGGCTGAAATCTGCGTTCGAGGGCTGGGTCTTTTTCGATGTGTTCGCGGTATTCGTCGAGGGTGGTCGCGCCGATGCAGCGGAGCTCGCCGCGGGCGAGGGCGGGCTTGAGCAGGTTGGCGGCGTCCATCGAGCCCTCGGCCTTGCCGGCGCCGACGACCAGGTGGAGCTCGTCAATGAAGAGGATGATCCCGCCCTCGGATCGGCTGACCTCCTGGAGGACGGCCTTGAGCCGCTCTTCGAACTCGCCGCGGAATTTGGTGCCGGCGACGAGCGCGCCCATGTCGAGTGCGATCAGCCTGCGTTTCTGGAGCGACTCGGGGACGTCGCCGGAGACGATCCGCTGAGCGAGTCCCTCGACGATGGCGGTCTTGCCCACGCCGGGCTCTCCGATCAGGACGGGGTTGTTCTTGGTGCGTCTGGAGAGCACCTGGACCACGCGGCGGATCTCGGAATCGCGGCCGATGACGGGGTCGACCTTGCCCTTGCGCGCCATCTCGACCAGGTCGCGGCCGTAGCGTTCGAGGGCCTGATACTTGTCTTCGGGATTTTGATCGGCGACGCGCTGGCCGCCCCGGACCTTTTGCAGTGCCTGGAGCAGGTCTTTTTCATTGACGCCGACGGCTTCGAGCAAGGTCTGGGCGCGGTTCTTGGTCTTCACGAGCCCCAGGAGCAGGTGCTCGACGGAGACGAACTGGTCCTTCATGCGCTCGGCCTCCTTGGCGGCCTGATCGAGCGCGAGGGAGAGCTCCTGGCCGATGGCGATCTCGCCGCCGGTGACCTTGGGCAGAGATGCGAGGCCCTCCTGGGCGGCCTTCAGGATCTGGGCCGGGTTCACCCCAAGTTGAGACAGAAGCGCGCGGGCGACCTGCTGATCGGGATGCAGGAGAGCGGCCAGCAAGTGCAACGGCTCGATCTTTTGATGGCCGAGCTCGCGGGCGGTGGTCTGGGCGAGCTGAACGGCTTCCTGGCTCTTGATGGTGAGCTGATCAAAGCGAAACGGCATGGACTCGTCCTCCGATCACGAAAAAGCGCTGCGCGTGGAGGCGCGGCGGGGGATTCTGGGCCGTTGGCCCGGGATCCTCCATCGGCCCGTTCGTGGACACCGGCCCCGGCCCCCCCCCTCGCGAGGGGGGCTGGGGCGTCGCTGGCGGTTACTTTTTCTCTTCGAACTCGACGTCGATGACGTCGTCGGGCTTGGCCGCGCCGGGCCCGGCGTCGGCGAACGGCGATGCGCCTGGGCCTGGCCCTGCGCCTGGGCCTGGTCCGGCTTCGGGGCCGGCGGCCTTGGAGCTGGCGTAGAGGTGCTCGGCCATGGCCTGGCTGGCCCGTTCGAGATCCTCGACGGCGCGGTTGATGGCGGCGGGGTCGTCATGGCCCTTGACCTCGTGGACCTTGTCGATGGCGGCCTTGACGGCGGCGCGGTCGGATTCGCCGAGCTTGTCCTTGCTCTCTTCCATCAGTTTCTCGAGCTGATAGACGCGCTGTTCGGCGTTGTTGCGGGCCTCGGCGAGATCCCGGCGTTTCTTGTCGTCGGCGGCGTGGGACTCGGCGTCGCGCTTCATGCGCTCGATCTCGTCCTTGGAGAGGCCGCCCGACGATTCGATGCGGATCGTGTGCTCCTTGCCGGTGGCGGTGTCTTTCGCCGAGACGTTCAGGATGCCGTTGGCGTCGATGTTGAAGGCGACCTCGATCTTCGGGACGCCCATCCGAGCCGGCGGGATGCCCTCGAGGTTGAATTCGCCCAGGGAGCGATTGTCGCCGGCCATCGGGCGCTCGCCCTGGAAGACCTTGATGGTGACGGCGGTCTGGTTGTCGTCGGCCGTGGTGAACGTTTCTTTTTTCTCGGTCGGGATCGTGGTGTTGCGGGGGACCAGGACGGTCATCACGCCCCCCTTGGTCTCGAGTCCGAGCGAGAGCGGCGTGACGTCGAGCAAGAGGACTTCCTTGACCTCGCCGGTCAAGACGGCCCCCTGGATGGCCGCGCCGATGGCGACGACCTCGTCGGGGTTGACGCCCTTATGGGGCTCCTTGCCGAAGATGTCCTTCACGATCTGCTGGACCCGCGGCATCCGGGTCGAGCCGCCGACCAGCACGACCTCGTCGATCTGGGCGGGCTTGAGCTTGGCGTCGTCGAGGGCCTTGAGGACCGGGCCGCGACAGCGCTCAAAGAGGCTGTCTGTGAGTTTTTCGAACTGGGCGCGTGAGATCGAGAGGGTGAGGTGCTTGGGCCCCGAGGCGTCGGCGGTGATGAACGGGAGATTGATATCGGCCTGGGCCTGGAAAGAAAGGTCTTTCTTGGCCTTTTCCGCGGCCTCCTTGAGGCGCTGGAGGGCCATCTGGTCCTTGCGAAGGTCGATCCCCTGCTCTTTTTTGAACTCGGCGGCGATGTGGTTGATCAGGGCCTCGTCCCAGTCGTCGCCCCCCAGGTGGGTGTCGCCATTGGTCGAGAGCACCTCGAAGACGCCGTCGGCGACGTCGAGGATCGAGATGTCGAAGGTGCCGCCCCCCAGGTCGAAGACGGCGATTTTCTCGTTCTTTTTCTTGTCGAGCCCGTAGGCCAAGGCACCCGCGGTCGGCTCATTGATGATGCGAGCGACTTCGAGCCCGGCGACCTGGCCTGCGTCCTTGGTGGCCTGGCGCTGGCTGTCGTTAAAATAGGCGGGCACGGTGATGACGGCCTTGCGGACCTTGTGGCCGAGGTAGCTCTCGGCCGCCTCTTTGAGCTTCCGCAAGATGAGCGCCGAGATCTCGGAAGGGGTGTAGTCCTTGTTGTTGGCATGGACCTTGACATATTCCGAGGCGCCCCCGACCACCTGATACGGAACCATTTTCTCCTCGTTCCGCACCTCGTCGTGCCGCCGCCCCATGAACCGCTTGATCGAATACACTGTCCCGGTCGGATTGGTGATCGCCTGCCGCTTCGCCGGGTCGCCCACCAGAACCTCGCCCTTGGGCGAGAACGCCACCACCGACGGGGTCAGTCGACTCCCCTCCTGATTGGCGATGACTGTGACGTCGTTCCCCTCCATCACCGCGACGACGCTGTTCGTCGTCCCCAGGTCAATCCCAATGATCTTTTCACCCTCGGCCACGTTCAGTCTCCTTTGCCACGACGGATACCCACGTCACGCGACAGCCCCGACCGTCGCTATCGTAACGCATGATCCACACGTCCGGCGATCAAAATAGATCGCGTTTGGACACGAATTCCCAGAGTATATGCATTCCACATACCAAGCCCATCCTATTCTGGGGATGTTCGCCATATCCTGCTTTTACCATGAGGGTTAACGACATTTATCGAGCGACTCACAAAGGTCTCTGGGGGAGGATACTGCCATTATGGCAGTTGCCCGAAGTCGCCTGGAATTACGCTGCCACAATGGCATCGCCGCGGACCGGGTTCCGATTGCGTGGCTGTATGGCCATGCGCACGCATGGACTTTTCAGGTGGACGTGGAGGGTGTTGGGGGCGACAATGGTGAGAGATGAGTGCAATTTTGCTTGACAGTGCTGTCATTTTCCTTTAATTACCTATGTCGATAACAGTTGCGTCGGTCCCCGCGAGTTCGCATCGGGGCTGGAAAGTCGCTTTTGCGGCGGTCTGGCCGGGTAAGCCCCCTATGTCGCTGGTCGCCGTGATCCATCCATGAATCGCAAGCCGGCCCCCAAGAATCGAACGGCGTCGAGTTCCAAGCCGCAGGCGTCGTCCCGGCCGCGCGGCCCGGACACGAAGCGCGGGCCGTCGCTGGAGTCGCTCAGGCAAGAGATCGACCGCCTGGACCAGGATCTGGTCAAGCATCTGAACCGCCGCGCGCAGGTGGCCGCGCGGATCGGCCAGATCAAGCAAGATCAAGGGCTCGAGGTCTGGTCGGCCGCGCGTGAGGAAGAGGTCGTCACGAAGGCGCTGGGGTCAAGCCAGGGCCCGCTTGCCGCGGACACGCTGCGGATCATTTTTCGCGAGCTGATGAGCGGCTCGCGCGCCCTTCAGCGCTCGATTCGAGTCGCCTGCCTGGGTCCGAAATACAGCTATAGCCACCTGGCCTCGGTGGCGAAGTTCGGCGAGGCGGTCGAGCACGTGCCGCTGGGATCGATCGCGGCGGTGTTCGAAGAAGTCAACCGGCGGACGGTCCAGTTTGGGCTGGTCCCGCTGGAAAACTCGACGGACGGGCGGATCGCCGACACGCTTGAGATGTTCACGAAGTTGCCCAACCTGAAGATCAAGGCCGAGGTCCGGCTGCGGATCCATCATTGCTTGCTCGGGCGCTGCGAGTGGAGCCAGGTGCGCAGGATCTATTCCAAGTCGCAGGCGCTTTCGCAATGCCGCGATTGGCTCTCGAAGAACACGCCCCAGGCGGTCAAGGTCGAGGTGGTGTCGACGGCCGCGGCGGCCGAGCTGGCGCGGCTCGAGGAATACGCCGCCGCCGTGGCCAGCCGTGCGGCCGCGACGGCCAACAAGCTCAACATCCTGGCCGAGAACATTGAGGACCAGCACAACAACATCACCCGTTTCGCCGTCATTGGCGAACACGCCGGCGAGCGGACCGGGCGCGACAAGACGACACTGATGATTCGCCTGCCCAACCAGGTTGGCTCGCTGTCGCGGGTGATCAGCCCGTTCGAGAAGCTGGGCGTCAACATGACCTGGATCGAATCGTTCCCGATCCCGAACGGCGGGGGCGAAAGCGACCCGGCGTATCTCTTTTTCATGGACGTCGAGGGCTACTGCGAGGACGAGCCGGTCAAGAAGGCGATCGAGGCGGCGCGCAAGCGCGCCGAGCGGCTCGACATCCTGGGCTCGTACCCTCGGAGCAAGTGCATCGAGAGCTGACAAACTGATCGCACGCTCACCGCGACTTGCCCGCCGCGACCGCTCGCCAGCGCTTCGCCTCATCGGGCCGCCCCATGCGATCCCGAGCCTCCGCCAGCCGCAGGCAGAGATCTGGGGCCAATTCACCTTTTGAAGTCAGGCCGCGGTTGGCCTCGTCATAAAGCGCTGTCAGATCTTCGCGGGCGAGACGTCGCAGGTAGATGAGGCGCGCCTGCGCATCGGACCGGCGGTCGTCGCCCGCGTTCTTGAGCGCGCGCGCCATGCGATAAAGGACGCGATCGGCGGAGGGATCGAACTCGAGCGCGAGCTGGTACGCCTCGGCCGCGCCCTGCCAGTCGCCGCGCTCGGCGAGCAGAGCGGCTTTGTGGCTGGCGAACCGCGGCAGGCGGGCGAGTTCAGGAGGCAGGCTCGCATAATCGTGCTCGAGCTCCGCGGGTCGAGACGCCTCGTCGACGGCGGTGAGAAGCGCGTCCCAGGCCTCGCGATCGGCGGGATCGCGCTTGACGAGTGCGCGGAGAAGCCCGAGACCTTCATCGGCCCGGTTGAGTTTGACAAGAGCCCGGGCGAACGCGACGACCGTCCGTGCATCGCCGGGGTTGTCGCGCACGATCGGCTCGAAGGTCCGCGCCGTCGATTCAGCCCCGATTGGCTGGACATCCTGGCGCACCAGCTCGAGCAAGAGCTGAATCCGATCCCGAGGATCGGGCTCGCGAGCCTGGAGCTCGAGCGCGAGATCGTGCGCTTCCGAGCGCCTGCCCTGCACGTAAAAGAGGCCCAGGAGCGCCCACCCGGCCTCGGGTACGGCGGGATCGAGCCGGAGGGCCCGCTTCCAGGACGCCTCGGCGAGGTCATGGCGACCGAGCGCGGAATAGGCCTTGCCGCGATTGAGCTCGACGATGGCCTCCACGGCGGGCGTGGTCGACCGGATTCGAGCCAGGTGATCGAGTGCCAGGGTGGGCTTCTGGTCGACCCGTGCGAGCGCGACCTGGGCCATGAGCATGTTCGCCTGAACGTTGTCGGGGCGGACGGCGAGATAGCGCGAGATGATGCGTTCAGCGCTCTTGAAATCGTGGGCGGCGAGGAATGCGGGGATGGAATCGAGGCTGGGGGGCGGCGGAGACCTGCGCATGAGGCCGAGCGCGAGCCCGAGGCCTGCGCCGAGGACGATCAAGACCAGCACGAGGAATTCGCGGAGGCGATCGAGTCGAGTCATGGTTGCGGCTGGTGCTGGGGAGTCGCGGATTGAACGGTGTCGGCGGGCGCGCCCATGCCTCCCTGGGAAGGGGGGGCGGCCTGGCGGTTGGCGTCGGCCCGCTGTCGAGCTCGCTCCGCGGCTGCCCGGTCGCCGAGCATCCGATAAGCAAGGCTCAGATTGTAGAGGGGCTCGACGGCTTGGCTCGAGAGCTGGGCGGCCCGTTCGAAACAGCGAACGGCCTCGCGCCCGTCGCGTCTGGTCATCGCCAGCCGGCCGAGATCGAGCCAGGCGTCGGCGTTGGCGGGATCTTGCGAGACGGCCTCGCGCCAGTTGCGCTCGGCCTCCTCGAGCTGGCCCAGGCGCTGACAGACGACCCCGAGAAGTTCCTTGAGCGAGGCGTCGTCGTCGCGTACGAGGGCGTGCTCGAGATGGCGCCGCGCGGGCTCGTCGCGCCCGATCGCCATCAGGTCGAGCGCCAGGTGAGTATAGAAGAGGGCGCGAGGGATGGGAATCGCATCGAGCTGGGGGTCGAGCTCGAGCACGCGCTGGGCGGCGGCGGCGGCTTGCTTGAAATGCTTGCCTTGATGAAAGGCGTACGCGAGCAGGGTCTGGCCTGCGACCTCCGCGCCTGGGATCTGGATGAGCCGCTCGGCGATCGGGACGACCTCGCGGGCCTGGGCCAGTCCCAACCGGACGGCGGCGAGGCGTTTGAGAGCGAGGACGTCGTTGGGCGAGGTGTCGATCAGCTCGGTGTAAAGCGCGGCGGCCTCGAGTGGCCGATCGAGCAAGACAAGCCCCAGGGCGCGGTCGTGTTGATCGGCCGCGCTCAGGGGTTCCGCGCGGGTGAAATGGCGCTCGGCCTCCGCGTGCCGACCCAAGCGGACGAGGCAGCGGGCCGCCATGAGATTCGCCGCGGGATCGGCGGGCCGTCTGGCCAGGAAGGCGAGTGCGTCGCGGAGGGCCGTCCGAGGGCGTCCGCGTGCGAGCGCGGCCGCCGCCCGGCCATCGAGATCGAAGCGATCAGGAGGCCGAGTCCACGACCAGACGAGCGCTGACGCGGCGGCGAAGAGGACCGCCAGCGCGACCCATCGCGCCCCCCCGCGCAACATCAACCGCCGCGGTGGCGCCGGTGGACTGGTTTTGGAACAGGCCATGGACATCGCTCGGAACGCGGCAAGCGGCGCGCGGGCGCAGTCCCAAGAGAGATCGCCGCGAACGTGCGCCGCCAGGAAGAAACGCGAGCGCGGGTCCGGAACCGACGGAACCCACGCTCGCGTCATGACGCCCGACACGAGAAACAAAGAGCGGTCAATACTGATCCGAGCTGATCACCTCGCCGCCCATGGGGGTTGCAAGGGCGTACCACGCGATGAAGGCAACCGAGTTCTTGATGAAATGCACTGATCCGTCCATGAACAAGCAATTCACCCCGCCCGGATGGTACGAGCTGGCGGCCACCATGGTCTGGGTCGCGCCGGCGAAATCCTGATCGCTGGACGTGCCCGGGAAGCTGTTAACGTTGGTCCAGTAACACGACCGGCGGTTGGGGGTCTGGGTGTGCGAATAGATATTGTGGCCGCCGGATAGGGCGAACTCGCCCTTCCACCAGTAATCTTGCGACAGCCCGGGGGTGTTCTGGCAGTACTGGGCGGCCAGCCAGTCGGGGGGCGAGGAGGGCGTGCCCTGGCCGATGAACTGATTCCAGGTTGGCCCGGCGTAGACCATGCCCAGGCCGTCGATGGCCTGGCCGGAATTGCTCTGGACCGATTCGCTCATGACGACGGTGTTGCTGGTGCCGTCGGTGAACGAGGCTGGCGAGATCACGCGGCCGGCGTCGGGGCCCCCAGGAAGGTTGTAATCGAGCGCGCCGGGCGAGTATGAGGGGCCATTGACGATCCCCCCGCTGAAGAACCGCGAGAGGCCGACGTTCCAGTAATAATCCGTCGTGCAAATCAGCCGCTGGGTGCCGTTGATGAAAAACTGGTTGTTGCCGCCGTTGTTGGGATCGGAGGGGCACAGGAAGGCCTTGACGTAGGTGATATTGGCGGTGGCGTTCGATCGGCCCCAATCGCCGGCCCACACTTCCTCGTCCATGGGGGCGGCGTTCCATTGCCCCCCAACCAGCCAGATGCCACGCACGCCGTACATGAAGTTGATCGAATTGTAGTCGGGAATCTGGTCCAGGAAGGGCAAAATACGGCAGAGAACGCCCTGATCCTGATAGTTCTGGGTGAGCGAAACGACGGCCGAAGGAGGGATGGTGTTGTAGGAACTGACGTAATTGTTGACCGCCAGCCCGATTTGCTTTTGATTGTTGACGCACTGGGCGCGCCGCGCGGCTTCGCGAGCCGACTGCACCGCGGGCAGCAAAAGGGCGATCAAGACCGCGATGATGGCGATAACCACCAGCAGCTCGATCAGGGTGAAACCACGGAGGGTACGCGAGGTTTTCACGAGCGCTGACTCCCTGAATGGATGAACGAATCTGGAAAACGTAAGAGGCCGAGATGTGTTCACAAGGTAAAAGTAGGATGCGGCGCGCGAGCGGTCGCGACGAGCGACCCTCGACCCCGGTTGCGGCGGTTGCTTACTGGGATGCGGCCTTCTTCTTGGCCAGATCGTCGGCGGCTTTCTGGTTTCTGGCGTTGATCTTGGCTTCTTGTTTCGAGACGGTGTGGGTTCGCGCCCTGCGTTCCGAGACCTTTTCATCGGGGTTCTCCGGAGGCTTGCCAGGCGGGGCGGTCGAGAGGAACTCTTTCTCGTTTTGATTCGCCGGCTCGCAGCCGAACAGCCCGGCCAGCGCCGCCACCGTGAACGCCGAGATCAATCGACGACGAGACGGATTTCGCATCATGCGTGCTCCTTGATAAGTCTCTTCAACCAGAAAAACGGGAACCTCACGCCCCTGCCAACGAAGCAGGATGGTTACTCCGAGCCAGCGCCCGATCGAGCCGGCAATCGAGTGACGACCTTGCCGTCACGGTCGGTGATCTCGAGCGAGGGATCGCCGTCGGCGTTCACCGCCATGCGAATTCCCCCCTTGCCCCCTTGGCCCCCCGGTTTGCCCTGACTCAGCAGATTCAGCACCGTCGAGCCGTCTTCCTCGATCCGGAAATTGCCACGAATCCCGCTTTTGTCGTAAAAGACCATCCCCGGCGTGCCGCCTCCCTCGGGCCACACCTTGAGACCCATGCGGTATTGTTTCTCGAGGTCCATGAAGATCAGGTTCGGCAGCCCCCATTTGTCGAGTGTTCCCAACAACACGCGCAGATCCTTGCGGTTGTAAAGGCCGAACTCCTTGGCCTCGAGCCGCTTGGCGACCGAGGGCGCGAGCCCGGAGATCGTGATAGAGCCGGTCTCGTGCGCGACCACCGCGCCGGCGATCACGAAAACAGCCGCGATGAACGACGCCCACCACCGCGAACGGAACGATTTCTTGCTCGCCTCGAGCGCGGCGGAAAGCCGGGCGACCTCCCGCTCGAGCTGCTCCATCCTGTCGGGAGTCTTCGCTTCCGCCGACGAATTCATCCAGGGCTCTCCGATCGACCCTTCGGAAAAACCAGTGACCCAGGGATGATCCAAGACTTATAAAGCAATGTCAAATGAAATTCCCGTGCATTTTCGGGTCACGATTCGTGCGTCGAAAGTCTTGTTCCGTTACGATTCTCTTGGTAAGCCTGCGATCGTTTGGGCTTCCTGATCGGTAGACGGGTGCACGGGTTTTGGTCGAGAATCGATCGGCGGCCGGAAGGGGTGAGTCGGCTGGCGGGAGGGACGATGAGGCGAATCGCGTGGCGTGGGCTTTTCGGCGTGGGGGTGGTGGTGCTGATCGCCGCGTTGGCCTATTCGCCTTGGAAGCGGGAGTCATCGGCTGGGGCGTTGTCGCGGGCGTCGTCGGCCTATGGACGGGGCGAATGGGGACGGGCCGAGCAAATGGCCCGGGCGATGCTCAAGAGCGATCGAAATCATCGAGGAGCGCTCCGGCTTTTGGCGCGATCGTCGGCCCGGCTGGGCCGGGACGCGTCGGCCGAGGCGATCTACCGCCGGCTGGGGGGCGATGGTCTCGAGGCCGAGGACTATTATCTGCTCGGTCGCGGCTTGATCGCCGGCGGGCGAGAGCAGCCTGGGGTCGCCTCCTTGAAATCGGCGCTCGAGCTCGAGCCCAACCATGCGCTCGCGCTCGAGGCCCTGGCCGCTCATGACTATCGCGCGGGCGTGCTGATCGACGCTCGCGAGCTGGCGGATCGGCTGATCGAACGCCCAGGATTCGAGACCGCCGGCCGTGTCTGGCTGGGGCGGATCGACCATGCGCTTCTCGATCCCCGATCCGCGGCCGATGCGCTCGCGCGAGCGATCCACGACGCCCCGTTGCTCGAGGGCGCGTCTCTTTCCCCCGACCAGGCCCGATTGTTGCTCGCGCGGGTCCATCTCGAATCGGGAGCGCCCGAGCTCACATTGCTCGACCTGGACCGGATCAACGGCCATGCCGAGGACGCCGCCTGGCTCGCCAGCCGGGCCCTCTTGCAGCAGGGAAAACCAGCCGAGGCCCAGGCCGCCCTGGACCGCGCCGGGGTGCACGAGGACGATCCGATGCGGCCCGAGCCCGCTCCCTACGTGGGGGCCAGGCGATGCCGCGCCTGCCACCGGGCGAAATACGACGCCCAGCAATCGAGCCGCCACGCCCAGACGTTCGCCCGCGGTCCCGCGCTCGACGACATTCCCTGGCCCAACGGCCCCCTGACCGACCGCGATCCCACCGTCTCGCACCGATTCGTCCGATCGCGCGGCCGCGTCGATCTCGAAACAACGATCCGGGGAAGGGTCGCGACCGCGATCATTGACTATGCGTTGGGGTCGAACCATCAAGGCCAGACGTATCTGGCGAGGGATGCGACGGGGCAGATCCGCGAGACGCGAGTTTCGCACTTTCCGAGCACTCCAGAATGGGACCGCACGATCGATCATCCCGATGAGCCGCCGGACGAGGCGGGTTTCCAAGTCCGGCCGATCTCGCGGGAATCGCTTCGCAAATGCCTGCACTGCCACGCGACCGATTTCCAGGCCGCCTGGTCGCTGGAGCCGCGTCCCGAATCCGCCGACCGCGGGATCGGCTGCGAACGCTGTCATGGCCCAGGCGGGAACCACCTCGCCGCGGTCAAGGCTCATTTCCCGTCGCTGGCCATCATGCGACCCAGGCTCGCGGCGGCCGCGCGGATTCAAGCCCTCTGCGGCGAATGCCATCAGCCCCCGTCGGCGGGGATGGCCAGCCTGTCCGACATTCGCTTTCAAGCCCCGCGGCTCGCACGCAGCCGGTGCTATCAAGAGAGCAACGGCCGCCTGAGCTGCGTGACGTGCCACGACCCTCACGCGAACGCCCAGACTTCGGCCGGCCATTACATTGAGCGCTGTCTTGAATGCCACGCCTCGAGCGCGACCAAGGCCGGCGCGAGCGAAAAGCCGACCTGGCCCCCCTGCCCCGTGAGCCCGCTCAAGGGGTGCCTCGAGTGTCACATGCCGGCCGTCGCGGACGCGGTTCCACGATCGGTTTTCACCGACCACTGGATTCGCGTCCGGGGCCGAGAAGAAACCAAGCCAGCGACCGGGCGCTAGGTCGGCCCGTTCGCGGCGATCGCGGCCAGGGCCTCGGGGTTTTCCAGGCTCGAGGCGTCGCCCAGGGGCAGTCCCAGGGCCGCCTGGCGGATCAGCCTGCGCAGGATCTTGCCGCTCCGGGTGCGGGGAAGCTCGGCCACGAACCAGACGGCCGTCGGCGCGAACGATTTGCCGAGCGCGGCCGCGACGTGATCGGCGAGCTCGCGACCAAGCCCGGTCGACGGCTCTCGTCCATTCTTGAGAACTACATAGCAGTGAATCTGGTCTCCCTTGATGGGATCGGGAGCGCCGATCGCCGCCGACTCGGCGACGGCCTGGTGAGTCGCCATCGCGGATTCGACCTCGGCGGGGCCGATCCGTTTGCCGGCGACCTTGAGCGTGTCGTCGCTCCGCCCGTGCAGATACCAGAAGCCGTCGCCGTCGATCGACGCCCAGTCGCCGTGGGTCCAGACGCCGGGGAATCGCGACCAGTACGTCGCCAGGTAACGCTCGGGATCGCCCCAGATGCCCCGGGTCATCCCTGGCCACGGCTTGGTGCAAACCAGCTCGCCCACGCCCCCCTTGAGCGATCTCCCCTGGGGATCGAACACGTCGACGGCCATGCCGAGGGCGGGCCCGCCCAGCGAGCAGGGCTTGATCGGGCAAACCGGCAGCACCGACAGCAGGCACGCGCCAACCTCGGTTCCGCCCGAGAGATTGATGATCGGAACTCGCCTGCCTCCCACGTTCTCGAACAGCCAGCGCCACGATTCGGGATCCCACGTCTCGCCGGTCGAGGCCAGGATGCGCAGCGAGCCGAGGTCATGCCCGCGGACGGGCTCCAAGCCATGCTTCATGAGCGCCCGGATGAGCGTGGGCGAGACGCCGAGGATGCCGATCTGGTGGCGCGCGACCATGGCCCAGAGGCGGTCGGGGGCCGGGTAATCGATGGCCCCCTCGGCGAGGACGACGGTCGCGCCGGCCGCGAGGCCGCCGACCATGATCCAGGGCCCCATGATCCAGCCCAGGTCGGTGACCCAGCAGACGCGGTCGCCGGCCCGGACATCGGCCTGGTGGGCGGCTTCCTGTGCGATCTTGACCAGGAACCCGCCGTGCACATGGACAGCGCCCTTGGGCTTGCCGGTGGTGCCCGAGGTATACGCGATCAAGAACGGCGTTTCGGGGTCGAGAGCTTGGGAGGGAACGTCGTCGGGCTCGGATTCGAGCCACGCATCCCAATCGATGGGGCGAGCACGGCCCGTGGGCGCGGGATGGTTGGCGGGCTCGCGACCGACGACGACCAGGTGGGTGACGCTGGGGGCGGAATCGACGGCCTCGAGGGCCTCGCCGAGCATGTCGATCGGCCGGCCGCGGCGGACGGAGGCTCGGGCCGCGATCAAGACCTTGGCCTGGCAATCGACCAGCCGGGCGGCGACGGCGGCCGCGGCGAATCCCGAGAAAACCGGCACGGCGACGGCCCCGATCCGCGCGCAGGCCAGGAACGCGGCGACCGCCTCGGGAATCATCGGCAGGAACAGGCCGACGCGATCTCCGGTGGTCACGCCAAGGCGGCGGAGCGCCGACGCCGCGCGCGAAGTCATCGCGTGGAGCGCGCGATAAGTCAGCCGCCGGCTGCTCCCGTCCTCGCCGTCCCAGAGGATCGCGAGCCGTTCGCCGCTCGCCCCTCGCGCATGGCGGTCGAGGCAATGATGGGCCAGATTGATCGACCCACCCACGAACCACCGGGACCACGCGATGCCCTGGCTGGAATCGAGCACGCGATCGAAGGGGCGCTGGAAGGCGACGTCGAGCTCCTCGACAACCTCGCGCCAGAACCATTCAACATCGCGGATGGATCGGTCGATCAAGGACTTGGGGTCGTTTTCTCCCAGCCGCGCCATGAATCGTCCCACGTTTGAGTGTTCAATCAAGGCCCGATCCGGACGCCAGACCACGCTCATGATGGGGTTGCTCGCATGGGGTTTGGTCGCGGGTGTGAACCGTGCGGCCCTTGGTTGTAGCGCGCGGGGGTTTCGCATGCAACGGCCGGTGAAGAGATGGAAGGCCCTTTGGAGAGTCCCTTTGTACTTTGGGGGCACCCGCTTTCGTATCCCAGGGTCACTACGATCCTATCTTCGCGCGCGGCTCGAACGTTCAAAACCCTCCGCGCAAGTCCACTTTCCCAGCCGGCCTGGTTTCGGTAAACTGTACGGCTCGTTTGGGATGAGATCACTGGGGCCAGGCTCATCGGGCTCCGCGCATCGAGACTTTGTTTGATGATCATCGTGCTGAAGCCGCGGGCCGACGCCCACGTCGTGGAACATGTTCTCGAGCGCATCGCGGCCCTGGGGCTCACCCCCCACCTGAGCCAAGGGGTGTCGCGAACCATTATCGGAGTGATCGGCGACGAATCCAAACTCGCCGTCGAGCCGCTCCAGGCCATCGAGGGGGTCGAACAGGTCGTCCCCATTCTGAAGCCGTTCAAGCTCGC
>DAIDHE010000389.1 GCA_027459775.1 Planctomycetales bacterium
TCTGCCGCCGGGCTTGGGTGCGGGAATCACCCGCACGAGCTGAGCCCACTCGGCATCGGAAACGTCCGTGTCGTACCTGTTTCTGGCGTCCATGACGCCGCCATAACATCTTTTGCCATGGCTTTCTAGACGACCTCTAAAACCAACCCCCGACCGCTCCGCGGTCACGATGCGTGTAGCTCGACCACGTCGGCGTCGCGCAGCTCGTGATCACGCTTGACGGTTCGCGGCTCCGATCCGACGCCGCTCCAGACCCGGGCGAACTTGAGCGAATGCTCGAGATCCTTGTGCACCTGACGAGCCAGATCCAGGACGCTCGCCCCGATCGGGAGGGTGAACGGCCTGGTTCGATCGATCGGCTTGCCCGGCCCCTTGGTGTAGATTCGAATCACTCCTAACAGATCGTACGTGGCGCGACGCAGCGTTTCCAGACCTTCCCCCGTTTGGGGAGAGCAGGCGACGACCGGAAATCGGGGGGCGAACCATTCCTCGAGGATCGCCAGACGGTCCCGCGCCTGATCGACATCGAGCTTGACGGCGACCAAAAGAGTCTTCAAATGCCGAGTGGATTCGTCCAGGTCGTCATAAGGGAGCTCGTTCACCAAGACGACGTGGCGCTCGGCCAGGAGCGCAAGCGCGGCCTCGAGCGCGTCGGCGAAATCGTCGTCGGCGAGATCGGCGGTCAAGATCGCCGCGTCGGCCGCCCGGATCACGCTCGGAACCCACGACTCAAAAAAGTCGGCGGCGATGGGGGGCAAGTCGACCAGCTGAACTGGCACGTCTTCCCACATCATGATCCCCGGCTGGGCGTTTCGGGTCGTGAACGGATAGGCGGCGATCTCGGGCTTGGCGTTGGTGAGGCTCGCCAGCAGGGCGCTCTTGCCCGAATTGGGCGGACCGACCAGGACCACCTGGCCCGCCCCTTCGCGCGGCACGCGCCGGCTGAGCCCGCTTTTCTTGCCGCCGGGTTTTCGCCCCTCCTCAAGGTCGTCCCGTAGCTCGCTCATCTTTTGCTTGAGGTCCGACTGGAGCTTCTCCGTCCCTTTGTGCTTGGGGAGCAAGCGATAGAGCTCGCGGAGCTTGTCGAGCCGCTCTTCCGGTTTCGTCGCCTGGCGAAACTCGGCCTCGAGCTTCAGGTATTGCGGAGGAAGATTGGCCGGCATGGGTGCGAATTCCAGATCGGTCCGTGACGTTTGGACGTGACAGGCCCACGCCCGGTCCATTCGACCGCGAGCCCCGATAGACCTGATATCGGCCTCGGACGGCCCTGCTCGTTCGCCCAGGATTCAGCGAAAAGCGAGCGACTCCGGCCCATCTCTTCATTCTCTAACGATTGTATGCAAAACGCGGGCTCGGAATCATCGTCATGGACCGATTTTTTCGCCCAGACATCCTATAGTTTGCGATGGGAGCGAGTCTCAGACGAGAGGAGCGAGCGCATCATGTCGATTCTAGACGATCTTCGCGACCGTGGGGTGTGGTACGAGTTGCTCTTGCACCGGCCGGCGTCGTGCTCGACGCGGCGGGCGGGCCTGATGAAGCTCCCCGGTCGGATCGTGGCCAAGGCGGTGCTGGTCCAGGCGCGTGATTCCGCCCTCGTGGCCGTTTTGCCGGCGACCCGCTCCATCGATCTCGACCGCTTGAGCGCGGTCCTGGGCCTCGAACGGTCCGAAGTCCGACTGGCCACCGAGGACGAGGCTGCGCGGGTTTTCCGCGACTGCGAGGCCGGCGTCGTTCCCGCGTTCGGTCGGTTATACGGCCTCAAGACCATCGTCGACGACGAGTTCGCGCGACTGCCGATCGTGGTCTTCGGCGCGAATAGCCGGCACGAAGCCGTGCGGATGCGGTTCGCGGATTTCGTGAGCCTGGAGCGCCCTTTTCTGGCGAGCTTCACTTGCCCGATCGAGATTCATACGCCCGTCGCGCGGCGATCTCGCGGCGGCCGCCGGGCAGGCTGAGGCGCGTCGTGGATCAAGTGCATCCCCATCTCGTATGGATCGGCCACGCGGGCGACGGACGGAATCACGAGGCGATTCGCGAACGGGGAATCCGGGCCGTCGTCCAGCTCGCCCTCGAAGAACCCTCGCTCGCGCCGCCGCGCGAGATCGTTTACCTACGTTTCCCGCTCCACGACGGCGGCGGCAATCCCCGTGACGTGCTCGAGGCGGCGATCGCGGCCGCGGCGGGCCTGATCGCGCTCGAGATCCCGACCCTGATCTGCTGCGCCGCCGGAATGAGCCGCGCCCCGGCCCTCACGGCGGCCGCGCTGGCCAGAGCCAATCAAGAACCACCCGAGGCGTGTCTTGCCCTCGTCTTGAAATCCCGCCGCGGGGACGTCTCGCCGCGGCTCTGGGCCGAGATCCTCGAGATCCTCGAAGCCCGAAACCCGTGAGACCCACGGAATGGGCTCACCCAAACAAGAAGGCGCCGCACCACGACGCCAAAGGTCGACGTCACCGCCTGTCTTGCCGGCCGTGACTGAGTCCCACACAATGATGAGATGCGATCCCTCAAGGGCACAGCTCATCGTCAAGCCGCCAGCTTTGGCCACGCATGCTCACGATGCGTCGGGCTCGCGCTCGCCTTGATGATGGCGCTTTCCGCGGCGACCTCGGCCCAGGACGCCCTGACCCGCGAGATCGCGGTCGACCCGGGAGCGACCGCCAACATCGATCTGGGCAAACTGAAGGGCGGCCAGACCTACAGCCTGGTCGTCTCCGCCATGGGCACGCTCGCGCCCGGCGAACGGATCAGCGTCGTGCTCGAGGGTGTGCCCGGAGAGCGGCTCGGCAAAACACTCCACGCCGGCGATCCCGATGACTCCCTGGTCTATCGACCGAGGGGCGACGGACCCGGCCGACTCACGATCTCGCGCGCACCAGGTGAACAAGGCGCGGTCTCACTTCGGGTGTTCTTTGATCATCTGGACCTCCCGGCCCAAGACCAGCCAGCCCTCGAGGCCGAGCCCAACGATTCGTGGCAAACGGCCAATCCACTGCGATTGGGTCGAACGGTCTACGGTACCGCCGACGACGCCGATTATCTGAACGGACCGGCCGGCGACACCTCGGGCCGCGACTGGTTTCGCTTCGACGTCGAACAGCCCGCGCTCGTCTATTTCGAGCTCGACGTGCTCGACCGCGACGTGCCGGCGAACCTGCGGGTCGTGGCCGTCGATGAAAAAACGGGCAAGATCACGCCGTATACGAGCGGTAAGGATCCCATGGAAATGGTCCACGACCGCGAGCGCCCCCGGTTCTCGAAATTCCTCAGCCGGACTCTTACCAAGGGACGATATTACCTCGAGGTCGACGCGCGCCATCCCGATTACACCCTGCGAACCAAACTCTTACCAATTCCCCCTTACTTCGACGCGACGCGGGCCGTCGAGGCCGGGATGCGGTATCTGATCGACGTCGGCGACGCCTGGTTCGCCCAGATCCCCCGCGGATGCAGCACGCCCACGCGGGCGGGGATGCTCCATGACACGGCCCAGCGCTGTACCGCATGCCACGCCGCTAGCTTCACGACCGAAGCCGCCCTGGCCGCTCAGGCGAATGGCTACCCGATCGAGCCCCGGGCCAACTATCAGTATCTGATCGAACGGCTCTACAACTCGGTCACGCCGCTTTACGGCGATCAGGGGCTCTACTGGCAGCGATTCATCGCGATTCCACTCGAGGCCCAGGGCGCGCAGGGGAGCGTGCTCATCGATCACGAGCGCCAGATCCGCGGCGCGGCGACGCGATTCGCGGCGCGGTTCGGGCCGTTCTTGCGCGCGGCCTGGGAATCGCGCGAGGCGATGCCGGAAGACGCACTCAACGGCGTGCTCCCCCGCGACAGCAAGTTCAGCCAGGCCTGGCGCGATTATCGCGTCTTGAGCACGCTCGGAGCGCGCGGAGACGCCGGCTGCGCGCGGGCGGCCCAGCGCATCGCGGCGATCATCGGCGATCGCGCCGCCGACAAGTCCGTGGAAAACCTCCAGGACCGCATCGACCGCTTGCGCGCCTGGGGACTCGTCGACCGCAAGCGATTCGCGAGCAAGATCGCGCGCGAAACAGGCGCACTGCTCGCGTTCCAGAATCCCGACGGCGGCTGGCCCGAACAAGACACCGGCCCCGGCCCGAGCGCCGTCTACATCACGGGCCAGCTCGTCTGGACCTTGCTCGAGCTCGGCCGCGACCCTCAAGAACCGCCGCTCAAGCGAGGGATCGCCTATTTGCTCTCCCATCAAAAGGAATTCGGCGGCTGGATCCAGGAAGACACCCAGGAGACGTTTCGCACCCCGATGCGCGAGACGCGATACGCCGTGATGGCCCTCGCCAAGGCGCATCCGCGGGCCGCCCGAGCCCCCGCGCGCCCCGCTCTTCCCCACCCGCGCTCGCTCGTGGAGACGCTCGACGCGCTCGAAGACCTCTGGGACGTCCCCGCGGCCGAAGAAGAATCGGTTGTTCAGGCGATTCTCCCTTATCTACATCACCGGTTTCCACTCGTACGAGCCCGCGCGGCCGCCTGCCTGGGCCGGCTCGACCGGCCCCTGGTCGCGGGCGCTCTGGTGGATCTTTTGGCCGACGACTCCAAGATCGCCTGGCGCGCGGCCGCCTGGGCGCTGCGAAACCTGGGCGACCACGACGAGGCCGTCCAGGCGATCGCGGGCGCGCTCGCGAGCGCCGACCCCAGGCGACGTCGCGGCGCGGTCCGCGTGTTCGCCGCCCAGTTCTACAAGCTCGACGAGCGGCTCGACCTGCTCGAAAGGCTCATGCCCCTGTGCGCGGACCCCGACCTCGGAACCCGGCTCCAGGCCGTCCGCGCGCTCACCCAGTGGTTTTACCGCACGAATCGCGAAGCGGCCCGCAAACGGATCATCGCGACCTTTCTCGATCGGCTCGCCGAGCCCGACCTCCCCCTGGTCCGCGACAACCTCGCCCAGGGGCTCTACATCATGCTCGACGAAAACCTGGGCGGCGGCGTGAGCCTCAAGAAAAACCTCGAGGTCCTCCCCATCGCGACCCGGAAGCGCGTGCTCGACGCCCGCATCGCGCTCGAGCGCGACATCCTGGTGAACCCCCTCCTCGACGCCCTGAAACAGGGCGATGCGCCCAAGCGCTCGGGCGTCCTCGCGGCCTTCGACGGCTCGTTTCTCAAGGGGCGATCCTACGCCCGCCGACCGGCGGGCATGATCGACATCGGCAACGATCGCGAGTTTGGCCTGCTCTACGAGCCCGAGCCCGCCGCCGCCGAGGCCGCCCTCCTGCCGATCATCGCGGCCAGCACCAACCCCCTCGACCACGCCCGAGCCGTCAAGCTCGCCCGCTTTTTCGAGGTTGCCGTTGAAGACCAGGGGCCGGCACAGCCCGCACCCCCGCGCACGCCTCCAGCAATCGCCCAGCGCCCACCAGCTTCCGAGAAAGCCAAACCCGACCAGCCCGTCCGATCGAGCCTCGAACGCTTCAAGCAAGAGATCAATCCCTTCTTCTACGAACCCGGCGACGACGGCTACTCGTGCGCGGATTGCCATGCCAGCCACGCCCTGCTGCGGAGCGCGGCGGCCGGCAGCGCTGGCGAGCTCACGGACGACCAGATCCGCGAAAACCTTCGAGGCCTGATGAAGACGGTCAACCTCGACGACCCCCGCGGAAGCCTGATCCTGCTCAAACCCCGCAGTCCCCACGGCCAGGGCGATCCCGACCCCGACAGCCCGACCGGCCTCACCCACGTCGGCGGCCCGCGCTGGAAGAGCGACGACCACCCCGCTTACCGGGCACTGGTCGAATGGATCCGCGCGGCCGCCGAAGCCAATCCCGTCCCTTGACGCCGGACGCTTTACTGTGCAAAGTGAGTGCTCGCGGGAATCATCGGGAACAGACGCGGGGGGTGACGATGGCCACGGACAAAGCGCGGGGGGGCAAGGGAAGCGGCTGGTTCAGCGATCTCGACCGCTTGCTGCGCGGGGAGCTCACGCGGACGCAGTCGCTTCGCGCGGGCGGGCTCGCGCTTGATCCACTGCGACTGGCGCTCGTGATCGTCGCGCTGGCGGCGTCGTACGGGCTCTGCATGGGCGCTTTCGCGGCGTTCCGCGCGGATGGTCCCAACCTGATCCAGATCGTGGCCAGCATGGTCAAGGTTCCCCTGCTCTTTTTCTTGACCTTGATCGTGACGTTGCCGTCGCTTTATGTGTTCAACGCCCTGGTGGGTTCGCGGCTCGCCGCCGGGGCGCTCGTGCGGTTGTTGGTGGCCGCCCTCGCGGTGATGACGGCCGTGCTGGCCTCGCTGGGACCGATCACGGCCTTCTTTTCGGTGAGCACCACCTCGTACCCGTTCATGCTTTTGTTCAACGTGGCGATCTTCGCCGTCGCGGGGATTCTGGGCCTGTCGTTCCTGCTCCAGACCCTGCATCGCCTGAGCCTGAGCGCGGGTCCGACGGACGAGCCCGCGCCGCTCGCGGCGGAGAGCGAATTCGTGGATCAGGGGGCGCTTGAACCGGTGGGCGAGCGGGGTCCAAGCCCCCACGTGCGGCTCGTCTTTCGAATCTGGGTGGTCGTGTTCGCGCTCGTGGGGGCGCAGATGGGCTGGGTGCTGCGCCCGTTCGTGGGCAACCCCAAGACGCCCTTCGCCTGGTTCCGGGTCCGCGAATCGAACTTCTTTCAAGCGGTTTTCCAGACTCTGAGAAGTCTCTTCTCGTGAGCAACCTTCGAGAGCCCCGCGCATGACTACCCTCGTCGACCTGCCGCGGCTTGCCGACCGGGTGCTGCGGGGCGAGCCCGCGGGCCGCGCGTCCAGGCCGCGGGCGACGCTGGCCGCGCTCGCGCTTCTGGTTCTCATCCACGGCCTCTGCTATGGCGCGGCGATGGGGACCTTCGGCGGGTTCACCGGCGAGCGGATCTGGCAGGTCGTCTACTCGGCGGTCAAGCTCCCCTTCATGCTGCTCGCGACCTTCGCGATCAGCCTGCCCAGCTTCTTCGTCTTGAACACCCTCTTCGGACTCCGCGACGATTTCACGCGGGTGATTCGCGCCCTCCTGGTCACCCAGGCCGGACTCACCGTGATCCTCGCCTCGCTGGGGCCGTTCACGCTGTTCCTCTACGTCCAGGGAATCGGTTATCAACAGGCTCTGGTCGCGAACGGCGTGATGTTCGCCGTCTCGAGCGCGAGTGCCCAGATCCTGCTCGCACGCGAATATGAGCCGCTCATTCGCGCCAATCCCCGGCATCGGACGCTGCTCAAGGTCTGGCTGGTGGTCTACGTGTTCGTGGGGATCCAGATGGGCTGGATCCTGCGCCCATTCCTGGGCGACCCCCAGCAGCCGGTCCAGTTTTTTCGCGAGGGAAGCTTCACGAACGCTTACATGGTCGTCATCGAGCTGGCGTGGAACGTACTCACTGGCCAGGCGCGGCGGTGAGCGGGGCCGAGGCGCGGACGCCGTCCATCGACAATGATCTTGCCGCGGGGCGTGGCTGGAAATACCCTGGTCTCGTGTAACGCGAGCGTTTCGAACGCCGTTCGGGGGACGTCGGGCGAAACGCCTGGGCTCCAAGAAACGTTCCACCACGTATCGCGGAATGATCCCGAGCGCGAGAAGGACAAGAGAACGATGAGCTCCACGTGGCAGGGCGTGTTTCCAGCGGCGACGACCCAGTTCAAGACCGACGGGTCGCTTGATCTACCGGCGACGCTCGCGCATCTCGACGCCATGGTCGCCGCCGGCGTGCATGGGCTGATCATGCTGGGAACCGTGGGCGAGAATTGCTCGCTCGAGCCCGGCGAAAAGCTCGAGATCCTCCGGGCCGTCGTCGATCGATTCAGCGCCCGCTTGCCGGTGCTGTCAGGAGTCGCCGAGTACACCACGGCCGGGGCCTGCAGGTTCGCGAAGGCCGCCCGCGAGCTCGGCGTCGACGGGCTGATGGTCCTCCCCGCCATGGTCTACAAGTCCGACCCCCGCGAGACCATCGCCCACTTCCGCGCGGTCGCCCGGTCGTCCGACGCGCCCATCATGGTCTACAACAACCCGGTCTCGTATCAGGTCGACATCACGCCAGCGATGTTCGACAATCTGGCCGACGAGCCGACGCTGGTCGCGATCAAGGAATCCTCCGAGAACGTCAGGCGGATCACCGACCTCAAAAACACCTGTGGCGGCCGGTATACGCTGTTTTGCGGGGTCGACGACCTGGTGCTCGAGAGCCTGCTCCTGGGTGCGACCGGCTGGGTGTCGGGCCTGGTGAATGCGTTCCCGGCCGAGAATCGGCTGCTCTGGGATCTGGCCGCCGCCGGCCGCTGGGACGAAGCGCTCGAGGTCTATCGCTGGTACACGCCGCTGCTGCACCTCGACACCCACGCCAAGCTCGTCCAGTACATCAAGCTCGCCCAGCAAGAATGCGGGCTGGGGTCCGAACGCGTCCGCGCCCCCCGGCTGACGCTCGAGGGGACCGAGCGCGAACATGTCCTGGCGATCATTCGCTTGGGCATCGCCACGCGGCCCGCGCGCCAGGCCTACTTCACGGCCGTCTAAAACGAGAAGGGCAAGCAATGTTCGAGCGCATCGGCGTGATCGACACCCACACCGGCGGCGAGCCGACCCGCGTCATCGTCTCCGGCGGCCCCGACCTGGGCGCGGGCTCGATGGCCGACCGGCTCGGGCGCTTCCGCGAGCGCTTTGACCGCTATCGCTCGGCCGTCGTGAACGAGCCCCGAGGGTCGGACGTGATGGTCGGCGCGATCCTGCTCGAGCCAGCCGATCCCGCGAGCGCGGCCGGCGTCATCTTTTTCAACAACGTGGGCTACCTGGGCATGTGCGGACACGGCACGATCGGCGTCGCGGTCGCGCTCGACCACCTGGGCAAGATCGGCCCGGGCGCACACCGGCTCGAAACGCCCGTCGGCGCGGTGACGATCGAGCTCGAGGCCAAGAACGCCGTCACGATCGAAAACGTCGTGAGCTATCGGATCGCCAGTAATGTCCCCGTCGTCGTTCCCGGCCTGCGAACTTACCATGGCGACGTGACCTGGGGCGGCAACTGGTTTTTCCTGGTTCACGACCACGACGAAACGCTGGCCGCCGACAATATCGAGCGGCTCACGGAAGTGACCTGGCGAATCCGCCAGGCGCTCGAGACGAACCGAGTCACCGGCGAGGCGGGCGCTGAGATCGACCACATCGAACTGTTCGGCCCGTCCACTCATGGTCACGACGGCAAGAATTTCGTCCTCTGCCCCGGGCGAGCCTACGACCGCTCGCCCTGCGGCACGGGCACAAGCGCGAAGCTCGCCTGCCTCGCGGCCGACGGAGCGCTCAACGAAGGGGCCGTCTGGCGGCAAGAGAGCATCATCGGCAGCCTTTTCGAGGGAACCTATCGCCGCCTCGACGGCGATCGCATCGTCCCTCGGATTCGCGGGACGGCCTATGTCTGCGGCGAGTCGACCCTGATCGTCGACCCGGCCGATCCCTTCGCCTGGGGAATCCGCTCATGACGGCGGCGAGCCCCGGTCGCAGGGCGGTCGTGATCGGCGGCGGCGTGATCGGGATCGCCTGCGCCCACTACCTCGGCCGGGCCGGCTGGAAGGTCGAGGTCGTCGAGCGCGCGACCGTGGGGAGTGGCAGCTCGCACGGCAACTGCGGGCTCGTCTGCCCCAGCCACGTCCTGCCGCTCGCCGAGCCAGGAATGGTCGGACAGGCACTCAAGAGCCTGTTCCAACCCAACTCGCCGTTCAAGATCAAGCCCCGGCTCGACCCCGCCCTCTGGTCGTGGCTGCTCCACTTCGCCGCCCGTTGCAACGAGGCCGACATGCTCGCGGCCGGGCGGGGAATCCAGCCCCTCTTGACCTCGTCGCTCGCGCTTTATCACGAGCTCGTCGAGCGCGAGGGGCTCGACTGCGAGTTCGAGCGGAAGGGCCTGCTCTTCGCCTACCGCGACCCTCACGCCCTGGAGGCGTACGCGCCGATCAATCGACTGATGACCGAATCGTTCGACTGCCCCGCCGAGCGGCTCGACTCGGGTGCGCTTCAGGCCCTCGAGCCGGCCCTGCGCGAAGGGCTCGCGGGCGGCTGGTATTACCACGACGACGCCCACCTGCGCCCGGACAAGCTCATGCGCGCCTGGCGCGCTCGCGTCGAGGCCGACGGCGGGTCGATCCGCGAGCATCACGACTTTCGCGGCTTTGATTCCAGGAATGGCCAGGTTCGGGCGGCCCAGACCTCGGCCGGCGACGTGGCGGGCGACCTCTTCGTCGTCGCCGCCGGCGCATGGACGCCGCTACTCAATCGACACCTCGGCTGTTCGGTCCCGATCCAGCCTGGCAAGGGTTACAGCCTGACGATGCCCCGGCCCGCCTCGTGCCCGGCGATCCCGCTCATCTTTCCCGAGACCCGCGTGGTCGCCACGCCGTTTCCGTCGGGCTACCGCCTGGGCTCGACCATGGAATTCGCCGGCTACGACGCCACGATCCGCCCCGAGCGGCTCCAATTGCTCAGGGACGGAGCAGCCCCCTATCTGCGCGAGCCCACCTGCGAGCCGGTGCTCGAGGAATGGTTCGGCTGGCGGCCCATGACCTACGACAGCCTGCCCATCATCGACCGCTGCCCGCGCTTTACGAACGTGATCCTCGCCGCCGGTCACAACATGCTCGGCCTGTCGATGGCCCCGGCCACGGGGAAACTCGTCGCCGAGCTCGCCGGCGGCGGCTCGACCCACGTCGACCTCGAGCCCTATCGGGTGAATCGGTTCTGATCGCAAAGCCTTCATCCAGCCATCCTGGCCGCGCCCGAACCACGGAAAAGGATTGCTCGCGCGTCTCGCAACCAGCCTCGCTTGGGTTTTGGGCTTGTGATTGTTGGGTACCGCTGGATGCTGATTCTGGAACCACCCTCGCTGGCGCTTCGGGCTCGTACTCTCCCCTCGCTGGCGCTTCGGGCTTGTATTCTGACGACCGCGACGGCGCGAAATACAAGCCCGAAGCGCAAGCGAGGGTGGATGCCAAC
>DAIDHE010000391.1 GCA_027459775.1 Planctomycetales bacterium
CGCTATCGCGACTGGGTGATCGCGTCGTTCAATGCCGACAAGCCTTACGACCGGTTTGTCCGCGAGCAGATCGCGGGCGACCTTCTCCCCGCCGAGAACGATCGCCAGCGGGCCGAGCAGATCATCGCGACCGGCTTCCTCGCCCTGGGCGCCAAGGCCCATGACTCGGAGATCCGCGGGCAGTTCATCCTGGATCTGGTGGATGAACAGATCGAGGCGACCTCGCGCGCCTTCCTCGGCCTGACGGTCGCCTGCGCCCGTTGCCACGACCACAAGATGGACCCGATCCCCCAGCGCGATTATTACGCGCTCTCCGGAATCTTCCGCGGCACGCGGACGTGCTCGGGGACTCTCGCGGGCGTGTTTCCGAACTTCAACGCCTCGCCCTTGATCGAGCTTTCACCGGGCGCGAAACTTCCCACGGCGGTCCCCGCGCTCACGCCCGAGCAGCGGGCCGCGATGCAGGATCGCCTCGCCGCCCTGGTCCGTGAGCGCGACGCGATTCCCCCGGGCGAGGCGAATCGCGACCGGCTCCGGCGGACCATCTCGATGCTGGCGACGCTCCGCTATCGCCTGCTCATCGACCGACCCGGCGGTTCGCCCCGCGCGTTCGCGATGGGTGTCCAAGAACGCGACCTTGCCGTCGACAGCCCGCTCTACGTCCGCGGCGAGCTCGACCAGCCCGGCGAGGTCGTCCCCCGCGGCCTCGTCCGCGTGCTTTGCGACGAGCCAAACGGATCGATCACCACGGGCAGCGGCCGTCGCGAGCTGGCGGACTGGCTCGCCTCGCCCTCAAACCCGCTCACCGCCCGCGTGATCGTGAACCGGGTCTGGCTGCACCTCTTCGGACGCGGGCTGGTATCCACTCCGGACAACTTCGGCGCCGCCGGCGCGCGGCCAAGCCACCCCGAGCTGCTCGATACGCTGGCCGTCGAGTTCATGAAGGACGGCTGGTCGATCAAACGGCTCATCCGGCGGATCGTGCTCAGCCGGGGCTACGGGCTCGACTCGGCCCACGATCCCCGGAACTTCGAGGCCGACCCCGACAACGCGTTCGTCTGGCGGATGAGCAAGCTCCGCCTCGACGCCGAGGCCCTCCGCGACGCCCTGCTGTTCGTCGGCGGACGGCTCGCGACCGAGCCGCCGGTCGGGTCGGCGGTAGCGCGAACCGGCGAGGGGCTGGCGTTCTTCATCCGCGTCGACGGCCTGGACGTCTCCGATACGCATCGATCGGTCTACCTGCCCGTCGTGCGCGATCGGGTGCTCGAGTCGCTCACACTCTTTGACTTCGCCGACCCCAGCCTCGTGACCGGCGAACGAGCCACGACGACCGGCCCAGCCCAGGCGCTTTATTTCCTGAACGGTCCGCTCGTGATCCGCCAGGCCGAGGCCCTCGCCGATCGCGCCAGGGCCGCCGTGGGGGACGAGCTCGAGCGGATCGATCGGGCGTATCGGATCGCACTGGCGCGCGGGCCGACGCCAGTCGAGCGCGACCGCGCCCAGGCCTTCTTGCGCGCATTCGCGGCCCGCGCGGGCGGCGCCGATCCCGCAAACGGCGCCTGGTCGGCCTTCTGCCAGGCGCTCCTCGCCAGCGCCGAGTTCCGCTATCGAGATTGAGCGACCGTGATCCTACGAACGCAATCTGGAGAGTCGATCCAATGTATGACAATTGGCTTTCACGTCGCGATATGTTGAAGAGCGTCTCTTCCGGGTTCGGCTACCTGGCGTTCGCGGGTCTGTCGTCGATGGCCGCCGGGGCGGGCCCCGCGGACCCGCCGCTCGCGCCCAAAGCCCCGCACTTCCCGGCTCGGGCCAATCGTGTGATCTTTCTCTGCATGAACGGCGCGCCATCGCATGTGGATACGTTTGACTACAAGCCCGAGCTCGCCTCGGCCGACGGCAAGGCGTCGGCCCGGCCGGGCCGCATCCCGGGCGCGAAGCTGATGGGCTCGCTCTGGAAATTCCAGCAGCGCGGCCAAAGCGGACTGTGGGTCTCGGATCTCTTTCCCGAAGTCGCCAGGCACGCCGACGAGCTGTGTGTGATCCGCGGCATGCAGACCGACCTGCCAGCCCACCCGGAAGCCTATCTGATGCTGCACACGGGCAGCTCGCAGTTCATCCGGCCGTCGCTCGGCGCGTGGACCCTCTATGGCCTGGGGACCGAGAGCGACGACCTCCCCGGCTTCATCGCGCTCAAGCCGACCGGGCGCAATGGCGGCGCGCAAAACTACGGCAGTGCCTTCCTGCCGGCGGCCTGCCAGGCCACCCGCATCGGCAACGAGGGCCAGCCCGTCGCCCAGGCACGGATCGGCAATATCAAGAACCCCCGGCTGGACGCCAACGCCCAGCGGTTGCAACTCGACCTGATCCAGGCGATGAACGGCGACCTGATCGAGCGCGAGCGCGTCCACCCTGGCGTCGAGGGGATCATCCAGTCGTACGAGCTCGCGTTCCGCATGCAGGGCAAGCTCCCGGGCGTCATGGACATCGCGGGCGAGTCGGCGGCGACGAAGGATCTCTACGGCCTGAACGACCCGGCGACGGCGGATTTCGGCCGCCAGTGCTTGCTCGCGCGGCGCTTCGTCGAGGCGGGCGTGCGTTTCGTCGAGCTCACGCACGGCGACTGGGACCAGCACCGCGGCCTCAAGGCCGGCCACTCCCGCAACGCGCGGGCCGTCGATCGGCCCATCGCCGGACTCCTCACCGACCTTCGCGCCCGCGGCCTGCTCGACCAGACGCTCGTGATCTGGGGCGGCGAATTCGGGCGCACGCCCCACGGCCAAAACGCCGACGGCCGCGACCATAACAACAAAGGCTTCTGCGTCTGGCTGGCCGGCGGCGGCGTCAAGCGCGGAATCGCCCATGGACAGACCGACGAGCTCGGATACGAGGCCGTCGAAAACCCCATGCACATCCACGACCTGCACGCCACAATCCTCTACCTGCTTGGTCTCGATCACGAGCACTTGACCTACCGCTACGCCGGGCGAGACATGCGGCTCACCGACGTCAAGGGCGTCGTCCACAAGGCGATCCTGGCATGACGCCCGCGAACGCGCGACGGGGCCGGGCATTTCGCCCACGGCTCGTGTATGCTCCAGCGTCCTTCACGTTCCTCCTCTCAGTCCCGGGACTCGAACCATGAATAGAGCCATCCTCGCGAGTCTTCCGCTCATGCTCGTCGTGTCGGCACACGCGCAAGACGCGAAACCGGCCGACCCAGCACCCCTCCAGTTGACGGCCCCGCAAGACCACAAGCTGATGATGGAGGCGCTGGGGATCAAATCGCTCCGCGAGGGCGCGAACGGCATGAACCGAAGCGCGCCAAACGCCGCCAACTACGACGAGTCCAAGGTCAAGCCGTTCACCCTCCCCGACCCGCTCGTGTGCGCCGACGGCACGAAGGTCACCACACCCGAACAGTGGTGGAACAAACGCCGACCAGAGCTCGTGGAAGAATTCGACCGCGAAGTCTACGGCCGCGTCCCCAAGGATGCACCCGACGTGAAGTGGGAGGTCGTCGAAACGAAAGAGGAGAAGGTCGGCGACATCCCGGCGGTCACGAAGCGGCTCGTGGGCCACGTCGACAATGCGCGCTGCCCGCTGATCAAGGTCGACATCCAGCTCACGCTCACGACGCCCGCGGGCGCCAAGGGCCCGGTGCCCGTGATGATGGAGTTCGGCTTCGGCGGATTCGGCCCCCGGCCGGGCGGCCCGCGGACGAAAGGGGTCACGCCCAAGACGGCGGACGCGCCCGGGAAAAAGGCAGCGCCGAAGGCCGCCTTCCCCGGGGGATTCGGCGGCGGGCCGTCGTGGCAGCAGCAGGTGCTCGCCAAGGGCTGGGGCTGCGCCATCATCGTGCCGAACAGCATCCAGGCCGACAGCGGGGCGGGGCTCACCAAGGGGATCATTGGCCTCTGCAACAAGGGGCAGCCGCGCAAGCCCGACGATTGGGGCTCGCTGCGCGCCTGGGCCTGGGGTGCGAGCCGTGCCCTCGATTACTTCGAGACCGACAAGGCGGTCGACGCCAAACAGGTGGGCATCGAGGGGCTGTCGCGCTACGGCAAGGCCGCACTCGTCGCGATGGCGTACGACTCGCGCTTCGCGATCGGCTTCATCGGTTCCTCGGGCGAGGGCGGGGCAAAGCTGCATCGGCGCAACTTTGGCGAGTTGGTCGAGAACCTCACAGGTTCATGTGAATATCATTGGATGGCTGGAAACTTCCTCAAATACGGCGGCCCCTTGACGCCGGCCGACCTGCCGGTCGACGCCCACGAGCTGATTGCGCTATGCGCTCCGCGCCCCACGTTCATCAGCTATGGCGCATCGACCGGCCCGGGGGCCGAGGGCCAGTGGTTGGACCAGCGGGGCAGCTTCATGGCGGCCGTGGCGGCCGGCCCGGTTTTCCGGCTGCTGGGCAAGAACGACCTGGGCACGGCGGAATACCCCGAGATCGAGAGCCCGCTCACCGAGGGCGAGCTCGCCTTCCGGCAACATAAGGGAGGCCACACGACCGGCCCCAACTGGCCGACGTTCCTCGCCTTCGCCGACCGCTATATCAAGCTCCAGAACGCTCCGGCGACGAGTGGATCCGGCAGTCAATGATCGCGAGGGTCCACCGATGACGAACCGCATCACGCGCCTTCGAGCGGCGGGTCTCGTGGCGATTGCCCTCGTCGCACTCAACGGGGCAAGAACCCGGGGCGACGAAGGTCGCTGGGTGGGAACCTGGTCGGCCGCGCCCCAGCGGACCGAGCCGGCCAACATGCCCCCCGCGCCCGGCCTGGCCGACGCGACGCTTCGACAGGTCGTCCACGTCTCGCTGGGGGGCGGGCGCCTCAGAGTCCGATTCTCGAACGCCTTTGGGTCAAAGCCCCTGACGATCCTGTCCGCCCACGTGGCCACACACGCCGGCGCGGCCGCGATCCGCGCCGACAGCCGCAAAACCCTCTCGTTCGGCGGGCGATCCTCGGTGACGATCCCCCAGGGCGCGCCCATGGTCTCGGACCCGGTCGATTTCGACCTCGACCCGCTCTCCGACCTGGCGGTCACCGTTCGCGTCAAGGATCCCACCAACGCGGTCACCGGTCACCCGGGAGCGCGGTGCACTTCGTATCTACAAGCCGGCGACGCAAGCGCGGATCCCGACCTGCCGCGCGCGGTCCGCACCCCGCACTGGTACTACCTCTGTGGGGTCGACGTCGACGCCCCGAGCGCCGCCGCCGTCGCGGTGCTGGGCGACTCGATCACCGACGGCCGCGGCTCGCCCACCGACGGCAACGGCCGCTGGACCGACCACCTCGCCCGCCGCCTGCACGAGGGCAAGGCAACCACCCTCGTCGGCGTCTTGAACCAGGCTCTCGGCGGCAACCGGCTCCTCCACGACGGTCTGGGGCCAAACGCCCTGGCTCGCCTCGATCGTGACGTGCTGGCGCAGCCCGCCGTGCGCTGGCTGATCGTCCTGGAGGGGATCAACGACCTCGGGACGCGCTCGGCCAAGGCCCGCGACCTGATCGGCGCCTACGAGCAGATCATCGAGCGCGCCCACGACCGCGGCATCAAGACGTTCGGCGCGACGATCCTTCCCTGCGGAGGCTCGTTTTACTCGAGCCCCGAGCTCGAGGCCGCCCGCCAGGAGGTCAACGCCTGGATCCGCGGCTCGGGCCGCTTCGACGCGGTCGTCGATTTCGACGCCGCCATCCGCGACCCTCAGAACCCTTCGCGTCTCTCCACCGCGGCCGACAGCGGCGACCACCTGCACCCAGGGCCCGAAGGGTACAAGCTCATGGCCGCCGCGATCGATCTGGAACTCTTCGGGAAGTGATCGTCACACTTTTCGCGATTCGCTCCGCGGTTCAATGGTCCTGTGTACGGTTGCTCGAGGCGTCGGGTTTGAGGCCGCAGCGCCTCGCCCAGTCGTCCCAGGCGAGCGCCATCGAATGGACGCGTCGGGGTTGCTCGCGACTCAGGTCGTGCATCTCGGTGGGGTCGATCGAGAGGTTGTACAGCTCCCAGGAATGCCCGCCGCGCTCCTGAACGAGCTTCCAGTCGCCGTCGATGACGGCCTTGCTCCCTTCATGCTCGATGGTGATCGGACGCGCGGGGCGAACTCCGCCCGTGAGAAGCGGCAGCAAGCTCGCTCCCTCCATCGACAAGATCCTTCGGCCCAGGTACTCGGCCGGATACGACGCCCCAGCCGCCTCGACGCACGTCGGCAGCAGGTCGGTGATGTAGCCCGCTTGCCGGATCATGGTCCCCGGTTCGAGCGTCGACCCGGCGGGGTAGTGCACGATCAGCGGCGTGCGGATGCCCCCCTCGTGCGTAAATTGCTTGTAATAACGATACGGCGTCGAGCAAGCATTTGCCCACCCGCTGCCGTAACTGACGTAGCTCGCCGGCCCACCGATCGACTTCACACCCGCGCCGGCGTGCAAGACATTGTTCGGACCCGATTCCCCATCGAAGCCGAACGGATCCCATTCCCCACAAGCGCCGTTGTCCGACAAGAAGAGGATGAGCGTGTTCTCGAGCTGCCCCGTCCGCTTCAGGTAACCGACGACGCGCCCGACGGCCTGGTCCATCCGGTCGACCATGGCCGCAAAGGTCGCCATCCGCCGCGCCAGGTCTTTTCGCCGGTCCTCCGGAAGCGTTTCCCACGCCGGGATCTGTTTGTCCGCGGAATCCTTGCCCGCGTTCGCCCAGTTCTTCGGGACCACCGTCCGCGGCGAGAGCGCGAGATCCCGGGGCGCGAGCCCGAGCTCCTTCATGCGCGCCAGTCTGCGCTCGCGGATCCTGTCCCAACCGCCCGCGTACACGGGCTCATAGCGCTTGATGTCGGCCTCGGGCGCGTGCAGGGGAAAATGGGCCGCGTTGAAGGCCAGATACAGGAACCAGGGCTTGCCCGCCTTCCGACCCTGCTCGAGAAAATCAAGCGCGTAGTCGCCGAAGACGTCGGTCGAGTAAAACGCCCCGGGCGCGTAGCGCCGTTTCTCCCTTTCCCGCGGCCATCGCGTATAGAACGGATCTTCATGCCAGCAACTATTGAAACCACCCAGCATTCCGTAGAACTCGTCAAAGCCCCGATCGGTCGGCTTCGTCGCCTCGCTCAGGTGCCATTTGCCGACCATGTAGGTGTTGTACCCGGCCGTTTTGAGCACCTCGGGGATGGTGACGACTTGGGTTGGCAGCCGCCCCGTCATGTCCGGGAAACCGGCCTGCGCGGGGTGCACGCCCGTGAGGAGCGAAGCCCGCGTCGGGCAGCAGCGGGCCGAGTTGTAGAAGTTCGGCCACCGCGCGCCCCGCGCCGCCAGCGCGTCGAGATTCGGCGTGCGGATTTCCCCCCCCTGGCAACCGAGGTCGCTGTAACCCACGTCGTCCGCCAGGATGATCAGGATGTTCGGCTTGCCGCGCGACAAAGCCCGCGCGCTCGCCGCCGGCCCGATCGCCGCCAATAGCAGCCCCGCGACCAACAGCCGACGCCGCGTCATTTCGAGCCTCCAAGACCAACCCATCGACCCGTCGCTCCCGACCTGAGCCTACCTGACGACGCCATGCCCCGCCACCACCGCGGCCGGTTGAACGCCGATCGGCTGTCGGAGAGTTTACCGCGCACTCCACGACGCCACTTGCGGGGCGCGGCCGTGCGTCGCCAAGATAGACCTCGAATGCGTCGGCGATGCTTGAATCGTCGAGGCGTACGCCGTTTTCAGGGGGAGCGGCCATGGCCAGGGCAACCGAACCCACGACCGAAGATCCGCTCATCCAAAACTGGAAGGATCTGCTCGAGGACATCCTTCCAGCCCAGGGCGAATGGACCGAGGAAGAGTACCTCGTTCTGACCGATCATCGGAGCCGGCTGGTCGAGTACACCGACGGCTTGCTGGAAGTCCTCCCCTGGCCGACCGACAAGCATCAGAGCATCCTGCAATACTTGTATGTTGCATTCCACCAATTCGTACAGCCCCGCGGCGGCAAGGTCCAGTTCGCCCCATTACGGCTGCGAATCCGGCCGCGCAAATACCGCGAGCCCGATCTTTTGCTGCTGATGTCGGCCGCCGATCCGCGGCGGCAAAACCGGTTCTGGCTCGGCGCGGACCTCGCTCTGGAGGTCGTCAGCGAAGAGAAACCCGAGCGGGATCTCGTCGACAAGCGGGGCGACTATGCCGAGGGCCATGTCCCGGAATACTGGATCGTCAACCCCCAGTCCGAAACCATCACCGTTCTTCGTTTGCGAGACGGCGCTTATGAAGAAGCCGGCGTCCACCGGCGCGGCGCGTTGGCGGCATCGGCGGCGATGCCGGACTTTTCCGTCGCGGTCGCCGCGGTCTTCGACGCGGATTGGCATTTGGGTCAGTCGGCACGGCCGACCGATGCGGGGGGAACTCCACTCTGTTGTTGACAGAACCTCAAGTTCAGGGAGCGACGACATGCGATTCCTGCCCCGCTTTCTGTGATTCGGTCCGTTGGGTAGAATCAAACAACCAGAGGCGTGGTGGACACAGGCGACCTTCGATGCCTCCCAATGAACGATGCCCGAACTGTCATGCGTTGGTAGCGGATTGGCACGTCGAGTGGTACAAGACCGAGGGGCTTACGCTCTATCAGGGGCGAGCGGCGATGGATTGCCCGTTGTGTCGCCGACCTGTCGGGTTCCAGGGTGGACGGATCGGCCCAGCGCCGGCCGGCACGCCCCTGATGAGGCAAAACGCCGAGCAGGCCGCTCAGTGGGCCTCATCCCAGGCCATCTCGGCGGGCGGATCGCTTCAAGGTTATACGACCGCGGCCGGGGCGGGGATCCAGTATGCTTCATACTGGGCTCCGCAAGAGGTCGGTCAAGCCGACGCGAACCAACGAGCGAAACTTGGGAGACCGTGATATGAGGCTGCTCACGCCGGAAGAGACTCGATTCCTGGACGTCTTCCTCCACGAGGCCACGACCGCGCCGTTCACTGGACCAGCCACGAACGCTCTCCACCAGCACGGCCTCGAGTACGGCGACATCTCGTACATCGCGTGGGCCTATGAGCAGGACACCCCTCGGACTGGCTTCGTGGTCGGTCGCGCCGCCGAAGTCGCGCCGCCTTTCCCTTGGCCAGACCGACTCTCAGCGATGCGAAGAAGCCAGGAAATCCAGCGAATCTGGGAGCAGCGACAGCAGGTGGAAAGCGTGGGACAGAACGAACGCGCCCGATGTCAATGATCCCCTATAACCGCATTCCGTCGTCCAACGCGCCAGCCTGCATGGCTCGTTCACCCAACGGAATCGAATCGCGCCTGAAGGGATTGCGCTCGGAATCCCCAGCTTTGTTTCACAGTTCGACGCCGCGTCTTCGCGCGGGGCGGCCGTGTCTTGTAAGATAGATCGCCAGTTGAAGCGCTCTGTCCAAGCGACCCCGACCGCGATGACCACCCCGACTTGCTCGCCCCCCGCGAAAGCCCCCCGAACCCAGCGCCCCCCGAGAGAGAATCGCCGCGGCAAGGACCGCGACCATTGCGAAGAAGGCTCGACCGACCATGCGGATGACCCTCCCACTGGTGATCGCGGGCTGCCTCGTCCTGGGCGCGATCGGCGTTCGGACGAACTACGCGGATCCACCCAAGCCGGAGGCGCCCACGGTCGACACACAGCTCCGCGATCGGGTCCGCCCGTTCCTCGAGACCTACTGCGTCCGTTGCCACGGCAAGCACAAGCCCAAGGGCGACATGGACCTGAGCAGGCTTGCGACCGCCGAGCCGGCGGCGAAAAGCCTCGAGCGCTGGCAGCTCGTGCTCGAGCAGCTCGAGGCTGATTCGATGCCCCCGGCCAAGGCCCCCAGGCGGCCCAGCGCCCAGGCCCGCGACGCCGTCATCGCCTGGATCGGGACCATGCGGAAGCGTGAGGCCGCCCGCCACGCCGGCGATCCCGGTTCGGTCCTCGCACGACGGTTGAGCAACGCCGAATACGACAACACGATCCGCGACCTCACCGGCGTCGACATCCGCCCGACCAGGGAGTTCCCCGTCGACCCCGCCAACGAGGCCGGCTTCGACAACTCGGCCGAATCGCTCACCATGTCGACGGCCCTGCTCAAGAAATACCTCGAAACCGCCCGGCGGGTCGCCGAGCACCTCGTCTTGAAACCCGACGGCCTCGCCTTCGCCCCCGACCCGATGCTCGCCGACACCGATCGCGACAAGTACTGCGTCCGCCGCATCATCGAATTCTACGGCCGACAAAAGACCGACTACGCCGACTACTTCCTGGCCGCCTGGCGATTCCGCCGCCAGAACGCCGCGGGCGCACCCAGCCGACCGCTTGACGCCTTTGCCAGCGATGGCGGCCTCAGCCGCGAATACCTCGCCACGATCTGGAAGACGCTCGACGGGCCGCCCGATCCGGTCGGCCCGATCGCCGCTCTCCAGGTGATGTGGAACGCGCTCCCGCCAGGCCCCGATCAGGAGGAAGCCGCTCGGGCCGGCTGCAATCGGATGCGAGACTTCGTCGTCGCGCTTCGCCAGCAGCTCGTGCCGGAAGTTCCCAACCTGCGAGCCAGGCGGATCAGCGAGGGCACGCAGCCGTTCGTGCTCTGGAAGAATCGGCGGATCGCCGCCAATCGCATGCGATACGCGGGCGGCGCCGAGAAGATCCGGGTCGATGGACTGGGGCTCACGAATACGGCCGCGAAGGCCCTCGCCGTCCCCAAATCGCCCGCCGAGCTCAAACGCTTCGAGCAAACCTTCGAGCGCTTCTGCCAGACCTTCCCCGACGCCTTCTTCGTCTCCGAGCGCGCGCGCATCTACCTCGCCAAGGAAGACAAACACAACACCGGCCGCCTGCTGAGCGCGGGCTTTCATAGCATGACCGGATACTTCCGCGACGACGGCCCGCTCTCAAAGCTCCTGCTCGACGACGACGGCCAGCGCGAGCTCGATCGGCTCTGGCGCGAATTTGACTTCATCACCGGCGCTCCCATGCGCCAGTACTCCAGCTACCTCTGGTACGAGCGCGCCGAGACCGGCTTTCTGCGCGGCGACGCCCGGTTCGATTTCGTCCGCGCCGAGGACAAGGACGCCGGCTCCGAGGCCAAGATGGCACGGTTCGCGAAGGTCTACCTCACCAAGGCGCGCGAGGTCGGCGCCAGCGACCAGGCGATCGCCGCCATCGAGGACCAGTTCCAGATCATCGGCGCGACGATTCGCCGCGTCGAGCGCGAGCGGCTCGAGGCCGAGCCACGCCACGTCGAGGCGATCCAGGCGTTCGCCGCGCGGGCCTACCGGCGGCCGCTCTCCCCCGAGGAACTGCGCGGCCTGGCCGAGTTCTATCAAACGCTCCGCAAGGAAGACGGGCTGACCCACGACGACGCCGTCCGCGACGCCATCGCCGGAATTCTCATGTCTCCACACTTCCTCTACAGGGTCGACCTGCCCAGCAAGGGGGGCGCGGTCCGGCCGCTCTCGGACCACGACCTGGCCAGCCGGCTGAGCTACTTCCTCTGGGCGAGCATGCCCGACCACGAGCTGCTCGCGCACGCCGGCGCCGGCGACCTCCATGAACCGGACGTGCTCGGAGCGCAGGCCCGCAGGATGCTTCGCGACGACCGCGTCCGCGGCCTCGCCGCCGAGTTCGCCGGCAACTGGCTCGACTTCCGCCGGTTCGAGGAGCACAACAGCGTCGACCGCGGCCGGTTCCCCGCGTTCAACGACGCCCTGCGGCGATCGATGTTCGAGGAGCCGATCCGGTTCTTCGTGGACATCGTCCAGAACGACCGCCCCGTCACCGAATTCCTCGACGCCAGGCACACCTTCGTCGACGCCGCGCTCGCCCGCCACTACGGCATGCCGGAACCCCGAAAGGGCCAGGGCTGGGCGCGGGTCGACGACGCGACCCGCTACGGACGCGGCGGCCTCTTGCCGATGGCGGTTTTTCTGACGAAGAACTCGCCGGGCCTGCGAACCAGCCCGGTGAAGCGCGGCTACTGGGTCGTCAAGCGGCTGCTGGGCGAGGTCATCCCAGCGCCCCCGCCGAACGTCCCGACCCTGCCCGACGACGAGGCCAAGCTCGGCGACCTCACGCTCCGCGAAACCCTCGCCCGCCATCGCGCCGACAAGGCCTGCGCAAGCTGCCACGAGCGATTCGACGCGTTCGGCCTGGCCTTCGAGGGCTACGGCCCGATCGGCGAAACGCGCTCGGTCGACCTCGGCGGCCGCCCCGTCGACGCACGCGTCCCGTTCCCGGATGGCGGCGAGGGAGTCGGGCTCGAGGGGCTCCGCGCCTATTTGCACAAGGCGCGACGCGCGGCGTTCGAGGAGAATCTCTGCCGCAAATTGCTGGCCTACGCACTCGGGCGGACGCTCATCCCGTCCGACGACCTGACGATCGAGGCCATGAAGACGCGGCTTTCGGCCGACGGCGGGAGTTTCCGTACGCTGGTCGAAGTGATCGTCGCCAGCCCCCAGTTCCGGAACAAGCGATTCCAGAGCGACCAGGTGGAGTGATCGCGATGTCAGAGGCACGCACGAGCGAACGAGATGGGCCGTCCGAGCAAGCCACGCGCCGCGCCTTCCTCCGCGGCGCGGGGGTGACGATCGGGTTGCCATGGCTTGAGTCGCTGGCAAGCGCGGCTTCGGGGGCGCCCGCGGCCCCGCCCAAACGGTTCGCGGCGCTCTTCATGGGCTGCGGCGTGAACCCCGACGGCTGGTGGGCCAAGGGCTCGGGCGCGGCCATCGAGCTCGGCCCCTGTCTCGAGCCGCTCGCCCCCCTCAAGGCCAAGATCAACGTCGTCACCGGCCTGTTCAATCAGCATGCCCTGGGCGTCGGCATCCACCCCGGCCAGACCGGAAACATCCTGTCGGGCGCGGCCTTGCAACGGGGCGCTGAGCTCAAGGGCGGTGTCAGCATCGATCAGACGCTCGCCCAGCGCCTCGGCGACGAGACCGATCAACCGAGCATGGTGCTGGGCTGCGAGCAGCCGATCACCGGCTACCACGAGACGAACTTCTCGATGGCCTACAGCTCGCACATTTCCTGGCAGAGCGCCACCTCGCCGATGCCGATGGAGGTCTACCCGTCCCTCGCCTTCGACTCCCTGTTCGACAACCGGGGGAGCAAGCGAAACCAGAGCATCCTCGACCGGGTCCGTGAAGAGGCGTCGCGCCTGCGAAAACGGGTCGGCGCGGGCGATCGGGCGAAGCTCGACGAATACCTCACGAGCGTGCGCGAGGTCGAGCGCAGGGTCGTCCCGATGCGGAAGGACAAGGACGCCGGCCAGGCGCGGGCCGGCAAGGAAGGGCGTCGGCCGCTCACCATGCCCCGGCCCGAAAACGGCCTGCCGGAAGACATCCGCGAGCACATGCGGCTCATGTGCGACCTGGTCGCGCTCGGCTTCCAGGCCGACAAGACGCGGATCGCCACGCTTTTGCTCTGCCGCGACATCTCGGGGCTCTTTTATCCGTTCCTCGACGTCAAGACCGCGCACCATGGCGCATCGCACGACGACCGTTCCGAAGCGTACGAGCGGGTGACCCGCTTCTACGTCGGCCAGTTTGCCTATCTCGCGGCAAGGCTCGACGCCATGCCCGAGGGGGCGGGCTCGGTGCTCGACAACACCTGCCTGCTGTTCCTCAACAGCCTGTTCTCGGGCACCAGGCACGACGCCACCAAGCTGCCCGTCCTTTTGGCTGGCGGCCTGGGCGGCTCGCTCAAGACCGGGCGAGTGCTCGATTACCAGGCCGCCGGCGACGACCATCGCAAGCTCTGCAGCCTCTATCTTGGCATCATGGAACGGATGGGCGTCGCCCTCGACCACTTCGGCGACGCCGACACACGCCTCGCCGGCCTCTGAGCCGCCAGGCGTCGGAATCACCGGTTTCGCTTGCCCGCGAGCCCAAGATCGGAGACCAAACCCCATGATCACGACGACCCATCATGAATTGATCGAGAAGCTCGTTGATCTCCAACAACTCTCCCCCGACATCCGGTTCGGCCAACTGCTGGCGAACCTTGGATTCTTGGTTGAAGACCTGACCGATCAATCCCTCTGGGACGTCGAGGACGCCCGGCTCTTGGAGGTCATGGAGAAGCATCGGGTCGATCTGCTACGGCGGCGGCCTACCGAGGCCTGACCCGCCGGGCGCTGAGAAACGGTGTCAGCGCCGGGCGGATGAGGTCGTTTCGCCTGGCACGATTGATTTCCCGGCGAAGGACATTCCTGGCGGCCGCCACGCTGGTTACGATGGACGAAAGGAGAACTCGCCATGAACGTCGCTGAAGAGACGATCGACGCCACGCTGGACTCAGACGGTCGGCTGCGACTCACGCATCAGCCGCGGCTGCCGCCCGGCCCCGTGCGAGTTACGATCCGAGTCGCCGCGACGGCCGAGCCGCGACGCGGCTTGGCGGACGTGATCCGGGAGCTCGCGGCGGAGCAGCACTCGCGGGGCTGCCTCGGTCGGTCAGCGGAAGACCTGCGCGCCGAGGAGGACGAACGCCTGGCCGAGGATGCCGATCGGGATCGGGAACTGGACGCCGCGCGCCGCGAGGCTTCGACCCGGGAGCCGTGAGTGCTCTATTACCTTGACACCATGATCGTGATCTACGCGGTCGAGGGCAACGCCGCCAGCCAGCAACGCGCCTTGGCCCACCTCTCCGCGCTCGAACAGGCCGGCCATCGTTTCGCGATCAGCGATCTCACTCGCACGGAATGCTTGGTCCCAGTTCTCGGCCCAGGCGGCGGCCAGCGACTGTCCGACTTTTTTCGGTTCTTCCGCGGGCCAAACTTGCGGACTCTGCAACCGACAGCCGCGATGGACACCCGGGCGAGCGCGATCCGAAGTGGTCACACATTCCCGGCGGCTCCGCCAGTCCCGCCCAGGCGGTATGGGCTGGCCGACGCGCTTCATCTCGCGGCCGCGGTTGAGTTCGGCTGCGACGTGTTTCTGACCAACGACGACCAATTGGCCGATTTCACGGACATCACGGTCGAAGTGCTACCGTGATCCCGATGGGGCTGAGAAACGGTGTCAGGCTGAGAAACGGTGTCAACGCTGAGAAACGGTGGCCGCGGGGCGGGGATTCTGGTAAAATGAGGCTACGGTCGGACATGGGTCTTGAGCGGCCTCCCGGTCTCTCGCGAGCGACCTACCCCACCAGAATCCGGCCGTGGTACTCGAAGTGGAGAGCCTCGCCATGCGCGACCTCGATCACAGGTCGAATTCACCCCAGACCGGAACCGTCACTCTGCCCATGCGAGCCCCGTCGCGCGGTGTCCACGCCATCGGTCTCGCCCTTGCCGGGTGGCTTTTGCTCGCGAACTCCGCGCTTGCCGGCGACCGACCGAAGCTCGAATACAACCGCGACGTCCGGCCGATCCTGGCGGAAAACTGCTTCGCCTGCCACGGGCCCGACAGCGCGGCCCGCAAGGGCGACCTGCGGCTCGACCGCCGCGAGGCGGCCATCGAAGCCGGCGCGATCACCCCCGGCGACCCCGAGGGAAGCGAAATCCTCGCGCGCATCGCCTCGACCGACCCCAAGCAAGTCATGCCCCCCAGGAAGACGACCAAAACCCTGACCGCCGCTCAGAGGGAAATCCTCACCCGCTGGATCGCGACAGGCGCGGAATACCAGGCGCACTGGTCGCTCATCCCACCCCACAAGCCACCGCTCCCCCAGACGCGCGACCTAACCTGGGCGCGCAACCCGATCGATGAATTCGTGCTCGCCAGGCTCGAGACCCTCGGCCTGCGGCCCGCTCCCGAGGCCACACGCACCACCCTCGCCCGGCGGCTCGCCTTCGACCTCACCGGCTTGCCCCCCGACCCCGGCCTGGTCGCCTGGTTCGTGAACAACCACTCGCCCGCCGCCTACGAAGAGCTGGTCGATCGCCTGCTGGCCTCGCCGCACTGGGGCGAACACCGGGCGCGATACTGGATGGATCTCGCGCGCTACGCCGATACCAACGGCTACCATTTCGACAACTTCCGCGAAGCCTGGGCCTATCGCGACTGGACGATCAGCGCGTTCAACCGCAATCTGCCGTTCGACCAGTTCACCATCGAGCAGCTTGCCGGCGACCTGCTCCCGAACGCGACCCTCGACCAGCAAACAGCCTCCGGCTTCAACCGCTGCAACGCGACGACCAACGAAGGGGGCGTCATTCCCGAGGAATACCAGGTGCTCTACACCCGCGACCGGACCGAGACCGTCTCGCAGGTCTTCATGGGGATCTCGGCGGGCTGCGCGGTCTGCCACGACCACAAATTCGACCCGCTCTCCCAGCGCGAGTTTTACGAGCTGGCGGCCTTCTTCAACAACACGACCCAGCCGACGATGGACGGCAACGTCAAGGACACGCCCCCGACCATCTTCGTCCCCGCCCCCGCCGACCGCGAGCGCTGGCAGCCGCTCATCCGCGAGCAAGAATCCGTGAAAACCCAGCTCCAGAACCGCGCATCAGCCGCCCGCCCCGATTTCGACCGCTGGCTGGCCAGCGTCGACCCCAAACGGCTCGCCGCCCAGGCGCCCTCCGCCGGCCTGAAACTGGCCGCCCTCGATCCCGCCCCGAACGAGACCCCCGCCCGCAAGGACTTCTCCGCCGCCGACGCGGGCGATTTTGACAAGGATCACCCCTTTTCCTTCGGCGCATGGATCAAAATCCCCGCCGCGAACGAGACCGGATCGGTGATCGCACGGATGGACGACCGCGACGACTACCGGGGGTGGGATCTCTGGCTCGAGGGCGACCGCGTGGGAACCCACCTGGTCAACCACTGGCCCGACAATGCGCTCAAGGTCGTCGCCCGCGATCCCATACCCAAGGGCGCCTGGACCCACGTGATGGCAACCTACGACGGCTCGGGAAAGGGACAGGGCGTCTCGATTTACCTGAACGGCCGCAAGAGCCCCGTCGACATCCGCGAAAACAGGCTGAGCGCCACGATCCATACCGGCGCCCCGTTCAAGGCCGGCCAGCGCAACACCGGCTCGCGGCTCGCCACCGTGATCGTGCACGGCGTCCGGCTCTACGACCGGGCGCTCGCCAGCCCCGAGGTCGCGATGCTCGCCGGCGCGCCCCGCGCCGCCGCGCTCGCCGCGCAACCGCCCGAAAAACGCGCGGACAGCGACCGCGACTCGGTCTACGCCTGGTGGCGCGAGGCCGTCGACCCGATCTCGAGCAAACTGCGCGCCCTCCGGCAGGCGCTCGACGACGAAGAGCTTCAGATCAAACAGCGCGGAACATATGCCCATGTGATGCACGAGCGATCCGATCCGGCCATGGCCTTCGTGCTCTTCCGCGGCGAATACGACAAGCGCAGGGACCCGGTCCAGCCGCACACCCCGGCCGCCCTTCCCGCCATGCCCAGCGATCTGCCCAGGAATCGGCTGGGGCTGGCGCAGTGGCTCGTCCGACCCGAGCACCCTCTCACCGCGCGTGTGGCCGTCAACCGCGTCTGGCAGGAACTCTTCGGCGTTGGCCTCGTGAGCACCACCGGCGACTTCGGCGTCACCGGCGACCTCCCCTCGCATCCCGAACTGCTCGACTGGCTGGCCGTCGAGTTCCGCGAGTCGGGCTGGGACTTGAAACGGTTGTACCGGCTCATCACGACCTCGGCGACCTACCGCCAGTCGGCCCTGGTCACGCCCGAAAAACGCGAGAAGGACCAGCAGAACCGCTTCCTGTCGCGCGGGCCCCGATTCCGCATGGACGGCGAAACCCTCCGCGACGCCGCCCTTGATGCGAGCGGGCTCCTGGTCGACAGGATCGGCGGACCCAGCGTCAAGCCCTACCAGCCCGAGGGGGTCTGGGAAGCCGTCGCCATGCCCGAGAGCAATACCCACTATTACACCCCGGACCACGGCGAGAAACTCTACAGGCGCAGCCTCTACACGTTCTGGAAGCGGAGCGCCCCGCCGGCGGCGCTCGAGGTCTTCAACGCACCCACCCGCGAGACCTGCACCGTCCGCCGCGAGCGAACCGACACCCCGCTCCAGGCCCTCGTCACGCTGAACGATCCCCAGTTCGTCGAGGCGGCCCGAGCGCTCGCCCAGCGCGCCCTCAAACAGGGGTGCGAATCCACCGACGCCCGCATCGACTGGATCGCCCAGCGCCTGGTGGCGCGATCGCTTCGACCCGAGGAGCAGCTGGTCGTCGCGGCCTCGCTCGCGCGGCTTTCGCAGTGGTATCACTCGCGACCCGCCGAGGCGGCCAAGCTGCTCTCCCTGGGCGAGCTCCGATCCGACCCTAACCTCGAACCGGCGACGCTCGCCGCCTGGACCATGCTCACGAATGAGCTTATGAACCTCGACGAATTCCTCAACAAGTGACCCGCCGCTCGGGGAGGTTTCCATGGACCCTTTCAAGGAATACGTGCGAAACGAAACGCGCAGGCAGTTCCTCGCCCACGGCTCGAACGCCGTGAGCTGGGCCGCCCTGGCCTCGATCCTGGCGCGCGAGGGCAGGGGGGAGGGGACCGCCGACCGATCCAACCCCGCCCACGCCGCCCCCTCGCACCTCCATTTCGCGCCCAAGGCCAAGCA
>DAIDHE010000449.1 GCA_027459775.1 Planctomycetales bacterium
CGCGGCATGAGCACCCCCCAGAGTGGCCCCGTGAGCCCATCATCGTACCGGACCAGCCGCCGGGGTTGCGAGCCTCTCGCGGGGAAACGGGTGATGCGCGTCCGCGGTCAGTATTGATCGAGCCGCGTCAGCTTTTTCTCGCTGTGATCGGAGCGCCTGGCGATCTAGATCAGGGCGTCGCGGACGTCCTCGGCCCGGACCGAGTCTCGCGGAAACGTTCGCGACATCACGAACATGGGAGCGCCCAGGACGTGGTGGATCGAGATGCTGCCGTAGGTGAGCTGGCCGTTGAGCTCGAGGGCGTAGGAATAATAGGACGGATCGGCGGGCCCACAGACCGAAAAGACGGTGAGATGGCGCTCGTCGCCGTCTTCGGTGCCCTCGATGACGACTTCCTGGAGCCGGTCGCCGGGGAGCGACAGGATCACGCGGAAGGTATCACGCGCGCCCTGGATGAAGCCGTCGAGTCCGCTCGCCGCTTCGCGGACCAGGGTTTCGGTATCAAGGGGTCGATGCAGAACGATCTGGAGCGCCCGAGCGAGCTCGGCGGCCGAGGCGAAACGATCGTCGGGGGCCTTGGCCAGAGTCCGAGCCAGGATCTCGGCGAGCGGGTCGGGGACCGGGGCGTGCTCGCGGATGTCGGGAGCGGGCTGTTTGAGGTGGAGCTGAATGAGCTCGCTCACCCGGTCGGCCGTGAACGGCAGCCGCCCCGACAGGCAGTGGAACAGCAGGACGCCCAAGGCGTAGATGTCGGTCCGGGCGCTGGCGGGCGTGCCCTGGAAGAGCTCGGGCGCCATGAACGACGGCGTTCCCGCCAGGGGAGCGCCCCCGCGCGCCAGGTCGTCGAGCCGCCGCACCAGACCGAAGTCGGCGAGCTTGGCCTTTCCTTCCAGGGTGAGGAGCACATTGGCCGGCTTGACGTCGCGGTGGACCATCCCCGAATCATGGGCGGCCCCGAGCGCAAGCGCGATCTGCCGCGCCAGCTCGGCCGCCCGCAGCGGCTCGAGCGGCCCCGAGCGCACCAGCGTCTCACGGAGCGTCTGGCCGCCGGGGACGTATTCCATCTCGATGAAATGCCGGCCGCTCGCGCTCCCCAGGTTGTGGATCGTCACCACGTGGGGATGCACCAGGTTGGCCGCCGCCCGCGCCTCGGCCCAGAACTGGGCCCGCAGGCCCGGCTGTTCTTCCTCGAGCCCAGCGTCCATGATCTTGAGCGCGCAGGGCCGGCCCAGTCCCAGATGCCGCGCCCGGTAGACACACGCCATCGAACCCTGGCCCAGGAACGACTCGATCTGGTACTGCCCCAGTCGCCGCCCCAAAAGCCCCTGGGTCGCGACGGCGCCCGCCGCGTCGGCGCGCGAGCCCGCCCCTTGCAGGATCGTCTCCTCCATGGCCGGCCGCCGCGCCCCGCGCGGCCGCCTCGATCCGCCGCCAGGCGCTTGCTCCAGCACGACCGCCACTCCACCACCCCCCGCGTCCTTGCCCCCAACCTCACGCCCGAACATCTTCGACTCGCTCTCACGACCTCGCTGCGTCATCTTTCGCTCAACCGCCGGAACCCGCCGGCTCGCTTTTCCCGTCGACCGCCCAGGTCGCCATGACCTCGACACCGCCGCGGGCGCCAGGGATCGCGCACCCCTCAATCCGAGGCGCAATCCCGATTGCGTTCTTACATAGTATTCGGGACGAACAGTCAAAAATCGACCGCGAATCCCAAAAATCGTCGCAACATCCCGTGGATGCGGGATGTTACGACTCGTTCGCCAAATCGGACCTTGAGCAGTTCCCGTGCATGGATGCGAGCAAACGACCCACGCAGACATCCCAAACTGCGCGAACCGCGCGGATCTGGGATGCCAGACAGGGCCGGTCGGATCGGGGGTCTTTAGACGTTATAGGCGGACGATGCGGTCGTGCCGCCTCGGCCGGTCCAGTTGGTGTGGAAGAACTGGCCGCGGGGGTGGTCGGTTCGCTCGTAGTTATGCGCTCCAAAGTAGTCGCGTTGGGCCTGGAGCAGGTTGGCTGGCAGGCGTGCCGAGCGGTAGCCGTCGAAGTAGGCGAGGGCGGACGACATGGCGGGGAGCGGGACGCCGTGCTGGACGGCGGCGACGACGGCCGAGCGCCAGCCGGCCTGGCAGCGTTCGACCTCGTTCTTGAAGTAGGGGTCGAGGAGCAGATTGGCGAGGCTGGGGTCGCGATCGAAGGCGTCCTTGATCTTGCCCAGGAAGGCGCTCCGGATGATACAGCCGCCGCGCCACATGAGTGCGACGCCGCCGCGGTTGATCGTCCACTTGGACTCGCGGGCCATGGCGTCGAGCAGGGCGAAGCCCTGGGCGTAGGAGACGAGCTTGCTGGCGTAGAGGGCCTGTTCGAGGGCGTCGATCAGGGGGCCCGCGGCGGGCGCTGCCGGCTGGGTCGGGCCCGAGATCAAGGTCGCCGCGTGCACGCGCTCGTCTTTCTGGGCCGAGATACACCGCGCGAACAGGGCCTCGGCGATCAGGGTGAGGGGGACGCTGAGCTCGGCGGCCGATTGGACGGTCCATTTGCCTGTCCCCTTTTGCCCGGCCTTGTCGAGGATCACGTCGACCAGGGGTTTTTTGGTGTCGGGGTCGACGTAGGCCAGGATGTGGCTGGTGATCTCGATCAGGTAGCTGTCGAGGGCGCCTTTGTTCCAGCGGGCGAAGACCTGGCCGATCGCCTGAGCGTCCATGCCCAGGGCCGCGCTCATCAGGTGATAGGCCTCGCAGATGAGCTGCATGTCGCCGTATTCGATGCCGTTGTGGACCATCTTCACATAATGGCCCGCCCCCTCCGGACCCACCCAGTCGCAGCAAGGCGTGCCGTCCTCGACCTTGGCCGCGATGGCCTGGAAGATGGGCTTGACCGCGGGCCAGGCCGCCGGATTGCCCCCCGGCATGATCGACGGCCCCTTGAGCGCCCCTTCCTCGCCCCCCGAGACCCCCGTCCCGATGAAGAGCAGCCCCTTCGCCGCCAGGTCTCGGGTCCGCCGGGTGCTGTCGTCGTGTTGCGAATTGCCCCCGTCGATCAGAATGTCGCCAGGCTCGAGCAAGGGGACCAGCTCGTTCAGCACCGCGTCGACCGCCGCGCCGGCCTGGACCATGATCATGATCCGCCGTGGCCTCTTGAGCGCGGCCACCAGCTCTTGGGGCGAGTGGGTTCCGATGATCTTCTTGCCCTGGGCCCGACCCGCCACGAACGCATCGACCTTGGACGTGGTCCGATTGAAGACCGCCGCGGTGTACCCCCGGCTCTCGATATTGAGCACCAGGTTCTCGCCCATCACCGCCAGGCCGATCAGGCCGATATCGGCCTTGTTCGCGTCGCTCGCCATCACTTTCCCCCGGTTCTTCGCCGCTAACACCCTGGGTCGCCCCCCGAACGCCCCAGGATTATAGCACCGAGCCCCCCCGCGAGCGACGGCCGCGCGGTCGCACGAAAATATTGGTGAATTGACGCCGAATTCGTCGTATCATTCGTGTCCGGTTTCGAGACTGCGTCAAAACCGACGAGCCGCGGATCGTGAGGCGAACCCAGGGATGTGTCGACTTTCGGCGGATCGCAACCTGCTGGTCGGGATCGTCGCCCTTCAGATGGATTTCGTCACCCGCGACGGTCTGATCGCGGCCATGCAAGAGTGGCTCACGGCTAAGAGTTTACCGCTCGGCGACATCCTCGAGCGCTCGGGGTTTCTCGGATCGCTCGAGCGGCGGGCGATCGAGGCGCTCGTTGAGCAACACCTGGCCCGTCATCGGGGTGACGCGGCGGCGAGCCTGACGGCGCTGGCGACCAGCGAGGCGACCCGATCGGTTCTGGCCGCGCTCGAGACGGCTCAATCCGGACCGATCGTCCAAGAGCCGGGCGCCCCGTCCTATTCGACGGTGCCTTTTGACTCGGAAGCCACGATTCACGATCCGCCCGGGGCGCTGGGGACGGGCCAGCGGTTCGAGATCTTGCGGCTGCACGACCAGGGGGGGCTCGGGAGCGTCTTCCTGGCGCGCGATGTCGAGCTCAATCGCAACGTCGCGCTCAAGATGCTCAAGGACGAGATTTCCGGCGACGGCCAGTCACGCGCGCGGTTCTTGCTCGAGGCCGAGATCACGGGCAATCTCGAGCATCCCGGCATCGTGCCGGTGCACGCGCGCGGCCTGGGGCGCGACGGGTTGCCCTATTACGCGATGCGGTTCGTGAAGGGTGAAAACCTCAAGGAAGCGCTCGATCGGTTTCACAAACCCCGCCCGGGCGCGGTCGATCACGGCGAGCGCGAGCGCGAGTTCCACGGCTTTTTGCGGCGGTTTCTCACCATTTGCGAAACGGTCTCGTACGCTCACAGTCGGAGCGTTCTACATCGCGACCTGAAGCCGCGGAACGTTCTGTTGGGACCGTTTGGCGAGACGCTGGTCGTGGATTGGGGGCTGGCGAAGGCGATGGGGCGGCCCGATCAGACGCCGCCGTCGGGCGAGACGCTGCGGCCGGCGTCGAGCTCGAGCGTGCAGGCGACGATGGTCGGCGCACCGATCGGCACTCCGGCATATATGAGCCCCGAGCAGGCCAAGGGCGAGGTCGAGCGGCTCGACGCTCGA
>DAIDHE010000404.1 GCA_027459775.1 Planctomycetales bacterium
CGGCTGCGCGACGCGGGCGACTCCTTCGTCGTGGGCTCGGGTCAGCCAATCGATCCAGACCGGCTCGACCACCCGACCGCGCGCGGCCGGGCCGGGCTCGACGATCGCCCAGTATTCCTTGGCGATCCGCCGTTTTTCAAACTGCGCTGACAGCCGACGCGCGGCCTTCACGTGCTTGGCCCAGAGCACCACCCCCGAGGTCGGCCGGTCCAGCCGATGCACGATCCCCACATAGGCGGCCGCCGGGTCGCCCGGGTTCAGGTACGCGCGGACGTCGGCCTCGAGCGTGGTCTCGCCCGGCGGCGCCCAGGTTCCCAGCGGGAACTGCCCCGCCGGCTTGGCGAGCGCCAGGCAATGCTCGTCCTCGAACAGGATCTCCAGGCGATGGTTCACAAAAGTGACCGCGACCGGCTCACCTGGGGGTGATCGGGCCCATCGAGGGACCAGGGTTCGGCCCAGGCATACCGAGCTGAGGCGCTCCGCCCATGCCGTTCATGCCCGGCGTGGCCGTGCCAGGATTCAGACCGTTCGCGCCATAAAGGCCAGCGCCCATGCCCGCGTCGGGCCGCGGATCCGCGCCGAAGCCCACGGGGGGAGTGGTCCCCGGCGTCGTCGTATAAGGCTTGCCTGGCGGCACCTCGCTCCGCATGCTGCGGCAGCCCGCGGTCAAGGCGACCCACCCCAAGCCCGCCAGCACACACCTGCCGGCCATTCCACGGCGTCGTCGATCCATCGACCTGCCCTCCTCGATTCGTCTCCGCGAAATCCACCGCCGGGCCTGTTCCCGCGCGGCTGGAAGCCCGTGCTCGATCCCTGTTCCGGAAAACGCCCACGCTTGAGAATCCATTCGAAGCGAAGGAGGCGAGTCCGGAAGATGAAACGGAATCTCGGCGCGCGGCCGCTCCGTCGGGCGACAGCGGGATCATACCCGCCGCGCCCGCGTGGTCAACCTCAACCGGGTGACGATCGGAGGTCGAAACAAAACCCTGCTCAGGATTTGGCCGCGGCGAAGAGGCGCCCTACCTCGCTCCAGTCGACGGTGTTCCACCAGGCGGTGATATAGTCGGCCCGCCGGTTCTGGTACTTCAGGTAGTAGGCGTGCTCCCAGACGTCGAGCCCAAGAATCGGGGCGATGCCATCCATGATGGGATTGTCTTGATTCGGGCTCGAGGTGATGGCGAGCTTGCCGTCCTTGCCGAGCACGAGCCAGCCCCAGCCCGAGCCGAAGCGGGTCAGGCAGGCCTTGGCGAAGGCATCCTTGAACGCGGCGAACCCGCCCAGGTCGGCGTCGATTGCCGCCGCGAGAGCACCCGTGGGCTCGCCGCCGCCCCCTGGCTTCATCAACCGCCAGAACATCGAATGATTGGCGTGTCCGCCCCCATTGTTCCGCACCGCCCCGCGAATCGACTCGGGAACCGCGTCCAGGCGCGAAATCAACTCCTCGATCGACTTGCCCTGAAGACCGGGGTGATCCTTGAGGGCATTGTTCAGGTTCGTGATGTACGTCTGATGATGTTTGGTGTGATGGATCTCCATCGTTTTGGCGTCGATATGAGGCTCGAGTGCGGCATAATCGTAGGCGAGCGGCGGCAAGGTGTATTCGGCCATCGGGTGGTTCTCCTGCTGTTTCTCGTGAAGAGTCTGCGCCAAAGCAGCAAACTACCACAATTCACCCGAGCCTTCAAATCAAAGGGGTCAGGACTCTTTGATGCTCGGCTTTCAAGCAAAAGGACGGCAAATCAAAGAGTCTCGACCCCTTTGAATTGGGGGTCGGGCTGGGATGGGACGGCCGGCGCGGGTGCGATTGACGCTGATTGTTCGTAGGCGCGGTCGCGCGGGCTGGCATCCGCGAGTCCCGATCATTGACCCGCCCGGTTCCATGCCGATAATGGAAGCAGTTCGTATCTTGATCTGGACGGGTCTCTTGTCTTCCCCCTGTTTTCCCGTCCCGGCGCGTTTTGACCGGGATCGCCTTCCTTTCTCGAGGTATAGCTCGCGATGACTTCCGGGACGCGGCAAGACGAGACAGTGGTGCTGGTCGTTCCGCCCACGAAACGGGCGAATTGGCTGGGGATTCTCAAGATCGCGCTCGCGCTTGTGATCTGCGGCGGGGGCGGGCTGGCCTGGAAATATGATCTGCTTCCCAGGAACCTCTTCAGCAAGTCCAAGACCGTGCTGCGATACGTTGCCATCGATCAGGGCGACATCGCGCTTTCGGTGGTTGAGACTGGAACCACCGAGAGTGCGAACAACACCACGGTCCGGTGCCAGGTCGAGGCCTTGCTGGGCCTCACGGGGGGGGCCCAG
>DAIDHE010000460.1 GCA_027459775.1 Planctomycetales bacterium
TCGCCGCGGACGGCGGACTTGAGCCCGCGCCAGCCGGCGGCGAGCTTGCGCCTGGTGTTGCGGCTGTCCGCGCAGACCGTGGGGGCCGGCGGGTGTTCGAGCTCGAGCAGGTCGAGCTCGCTCGCGCCCCCGAGAGCGCTCACGGGCGATGCCGCGTCGACCGATCGTCCTGGGTGGCTCATGTGTTCCCGCCGTCCATGAAACCCGACCCGGTTACTGGGTCGGGGCGTATCGGGTGTCGAACTGGCTCATCCCCGAGCCCAGCCGAGTCCCGGTGGAAAGCCGGGGCGTGAGCTGGACCGAGAAGTTGAAACTACCCCGCTGGGGGTCGACCGCCAGTCCAAACGAGGTCAAATAATCGGCCCCGATCCGGGTGAAGGAAAACATCGACGCCAACAGGATGGCGTCGCCAAAGTCGTACGACGTCGAATAGGTACCATACCACTTGGGCGAGAGCCAGTAGGCGATCGAGGCGTTCAAGGCCGAGGTCTTGATCGGCCCGGTGTCGATGATCGAATAGCCCACGTAATAATTGGTGCGCGGCGGCCGGCTGATCGAGACCCCCGTGGTGATGATGTTGAGCCCGTTGGGGTTGTAGCCCTGCACCAGATTGTTCGACAGCGGCTGGCTGCCGACGAGCTTGAAAAAGTCAAACCAGCCGGTCGAAATGATGCTCGTGCGATCGCCCAGGAACCACTGCCAGTTGTACATCGCCTGGCCCCAGGGAACCCCGAAATTGTCGCGCTGCGAGTCCGGGAAATAGGTCGTCGTCGCGTCCAGGGTCATGTAGTCGACGATCCGCCGCTTGCCATACGGCCCCCGCTTGGTCTGCAGCCGCTGGTGAATCCCGAGTTGAACCGTCTGGATCGACGCCTGCAGATCGGTCGTCGCCGTGATCGGCGAGAGCGTTTGCCGCAAGAGCAAGTGGCGGGGATCGTAAGGAGTGGGCAGAATGCCGCCGGTGAAGCTGGTAAGGGCAAAATAACGCCTTACATATTCGTATGTATTTGCATCAAGTGTGTCTTGGATCCCGATAGAATTGAGATTCACGTTCGAGTAAGCCGCCCGGGCGTCGAGGAACAGGCTGATCTTGTTGTTGAGCCCGTGGACGTTCATGATTTCGCTTTCGACCTTGCCGTATTTTTTCCAGGCGGTGAATTCGGCCCGCGCGCCGGCGGCGCCCCAGGCCCGGCCCAGCGCGCCGGTCGACTGATGCCCTAGCGGCCCCCCGCCCAGTTGATTCGACCAGCCCACGAGCTGGCCCTGGGCGTAGGGAACCAGGCGAAAGACGTTGCCGAAATTGAGCGGCATGTCGATCTCGTGGCTGGTATACGCCCGGCCCGACGACCAGATCCCGGTCGTGTTCGAGATCGGGTCGTAGGGTAGAAACGCGAACAGATTGGGGTTGTTCACCATGATGTCGGTGTGCACCGCGGCGTAATCGATTCCCGAGTGCTGGTAATAGAGGAATCGATTATCCAGCAGTGAATCGCCCAGCCGGTAATAATCGGCCCGCGGCAGCCACTGAGTGTCGGTGTACCAATCTTGCAGGACGGCCGAGGTCCAGAGCTCCATGGCCTGGTTGTTCTTTTGATAGACCCCGTAGGCCATCGTCTCCTGGTCGATGCCCGTGTCGAAGAGCATCTTGTAGTATTCCTCGATGAAGTTCCGGTCCGAGGCGTAGCCGACCTCGAGCTGGGCGCGGAGCTCCTCGAACTGGTGATCGTCGTCCTCGGGCAGGAACCGCTGGTTGTGGCGGAAGGTGAGGCGCCCGCGCATGGTCTGGAACTGGGGATCGGCGAACCGCTGGAACCCGGCCTTGCCCGCTCCCGGCGGGCCGTTGGTGACGATCGCCGGGCCAGAGCCCAGGACGTCGGTCCCCAGATCCTGGAGCCCGTAAATGTCGAAATACCCGAAATAGTTTTGGGTGTAATTCTCCTGAGGCGGACCCTTGTGATAGGGATCGGTCAGGTCGCGCCAGAGGTCGTTCCCGAACCACCCCATCTCGCTCCCCAGGGCCGGGAAATTCTTGGTTCGGGCGCTCAGGTAGTCGACGTCGATGTTCCACTGGTCGATCCATTTGGGCTTCTTCTGGCCCAAGAACCGGAAGCCGTTCCAGTCGGTGCGGAGCTGCTGGCCGAAATAGTTGTTGGTCACGAAGAAAATCTGCCGCAGCGGCGGCTCGAGATCGTCGATGTCGCCGACGATGTGGGGCCAGTAGAAGGCGGGAATGGGGCCCATGAAATAGATGTTTTGCCGCGCGTCGAAATGCCAGACCGTTTCCTCTTCCTCGGCCGTCTTGGGCTTGCCCTTGGCGGCTGCGCTCACTTCCTTGCCGGTGTTGGGGTCGGTGAGCGGCCTGTTGTATTGGGTCAGGTCGATCGATTGCATGGTGAACCGATAGCCGGGGATCGGGAACCGGCTTCCGGTCATGACGGCGTTGTTGGCACGGATTTCGGGATGTTCGGCCAGGACGTACGAGCCGTTGGGCAACGGGATGGGTGCGCGAAACTGCTCGATGCGCGGCGATTTGACGCTGATGGGCTGCAGAAAACCCGGGGCGAACAGGTCCATGTCGGCGTCGGGGGCCAGGAAGCGGTCGGTGAGAAAATCGTAATAGAGCCGCGGCGCGCGGATCGTTTTCTGGTCCCCCTTGCCGGCGAACTTGTTCTCATCCTGGCGGAGGACGACGTTCCCCTCGAGATAGACCTCCATGGGCTGGCTGGCGTCGTCGACCCAGAGCTCGCCGTTGGGTCCGACCACGGGAGCGCCCTTTTCGCGGCCCGGCCCGCGCCACACGACCGCCTCGTCGGCCTCGATGTCGATCACGCCCGACTTTTCGGTTCGGGTCAGCATGTTAATGCCGCCCCGGATGATGAACGTGCGGACTCCGTCGGACGTTGTGGGCAGCTCGCGGATCGAGATCGGCCGCCCGGTGCGGGGATTGATCGTGGTGATCCGCTGGCTGCCGGCGATGATGGGCACGATGGAGGGTGGAGGTCCCTTGGGCTTTTCGTCGGGGGGCGTTTCGGGCAGGGCGGGCACCGTGATCCCCTCCGGACCGGGCGTGGGCGTGGGGGCGGGTCGGCCGCGGGGTTGTTCGTCGAGATTGGGCACCTGGACCTCGGGCGCGCCCTCGATCGGCGGCAGGTCGACGGACGGCCTGGGGTCGTCGGGAACCTGGGCCCGGGCTCGCTGGACCGCGGGATCGACAGCCGCGGCTGCCGGCGCGGGCGCGGGCGCGAGGGCCGGGTCGACCGCGGGGTCGCGTTTGGGCGACCGAGCGGCTTGCTGGCTGGCGGCCACGACCTCGGGATCGAGGGGCGCGGGCCGAGCCGCCGTGCGCGTGGCGGTCGCGGCCCGGTTTTGGTCGAGCAGTCCCGACCTCCGCACGATCGCAAGCTGCCAGGGCGAGCCGCTCGGTTTGAGCAAACCGCCGGCCACGCGGGGTTCGAGCCGTACGTCGCCCGCGGTTTGCAGGACGAGCCTGCGCGACGCGGGCGAGGTCTTCCCGGGGGCGGTTTTCGTGGTCCATTCGGCATAAATGTCGACGCGGCGGCTCTTGGCCGAGCCTGCGTTCGTGAGCTCCCGGATGCGTGCGACGGCTTCGTTGGCGCGGAGGCTCTGGCCGTTCTGGGAGAGCACGACGTCGCCCGCGAGCCAGACCCAGCGGCCGTCGGGTCCATCCCATGGAAGGACGCGGCGCGCGGAGAGGACGACGTCCTGGTCCTGCGCGCGGAGCGCGGACGAAGACGGTTCGTCGGACGCCCTCAGGCCCCCGGAACAGAGCACGGCCAGCCAGACGCCTGGCCAAAGTCCGCGCGACCCGCGGCGACTCGCTTTCGCGTCCCCAGGCACGATTCCTCCCACACCGCGAACCCGACGCCCCGAGTGGAGTCCGGCGACGCCCCTCGAACACCTGTCTCGACATCACCGCCCGAGCCGGCTGCTCCCGCCCACGACGGCCGCGTATCGCCGCCTTACCCGGCGCCCGCCCATCACGCGCCGTCGGTTCGATTTCGTTCCCGTCGTCAACAGACATGAAAAAGACGGGACAATCGGCCGGAAAAGTAGCCCGAACCGCGAACCACGTCAAGGGCGAAGCAGACTCCCCACGACCCAAGATCCCAGAATCGCACTGAGGATTGGGCTCATGCTATCGCCTGGGAGCACGATCATCCGGTTCGTCCCGTCACTGGCCATCACCGCCAGACCGAACAGGTCTCGCGGTCCTTTTGCTCGGACTCGAGAGCCCGCTACGCCATCACATGCCGCGGCTTGGGATCCTTGAATTTCTGGCGGAGGGCCGGATTCAGGCCGTAGCCCATGGCGAGCAGCTTGACCGGGTGCAGCGTGCGCTTGGGAATCCCCTGCTCCATTTGAATGCGGCATGCGCCACATTCGGTCGAGCCGATTTCGATGTCGCTCTCGCGCAGCCGC
>DAIDHE010000478.1 GCA_027459775.1 Planctomycetales bacterium
GCGAGCGGCAAGCAGCTTCGCGAGTTCTGGGAGCGCGAGACCGAAAACGTGTTCGCGACCGATCCTCGAAAACTGTTTGGAGGGTGGCTGCCGCGGACTTCGGGCATGTCGATGCGGTTCGAGGCCCGAGCGCCCCGCGGGAATCGGGTCCGCGAGGTCTTGGTCGGCGGAAAGCCCATCAAAGAGGATCATTTTTACACAGTTGTCTCATGCCAGCGCGAGGGCGACCCGCCCGACAAGCTCTGTCGGATTCCTCACGTCCAGAACCCCAAGGTTCTCAAGATCGACGCCCATGAGGCCGTCCGCCATTATCTCGCGCGGCATCGCCCGCTCGCGAAGCCGTCGATGGGTCGGGTGGTCGCGATCGACCTGCCGCCGGTGGTTCGGTCGCAGGTGCTGTCGCCCGGCCCCGTACGCTCGGCGCGATAGACCCGAAGAGCATCTTCAGAGTCAAAGCCGGCTCGTTACGCTTTCCTCGAATGCTCGCGCCAGGGAAACGCCGGGGGTCGGCGAGACGGCTTGGCGGACGATGCTCGCGCGGTTGTAATTGGCGACCCATCGGGAATCTTTGATCGCTGACACGAGATCGTCGGGATGCTAGGGCTTATCGGGACACGACCCTGTCCGCCGTAGGATAACGCCGTGAAGCACGACGACATACCCGAGTGAAAAGTGCGTCAACGGATCTCGTTGACCGGCGACTCGAAGGTGATCACACCCGCCCGGCTGATGATGTCAACGCCCGGCGGTCGGGGCCGGCCGGGAAGGGCGGCGGCGAGACGATCGAGCATCGTGAATCCATCGATCGGCAGGAGACGTTTGCGATCGCCGGAGACCAGACCCAGCCAGGAGCGATCCACCGAATCGCCGATGCTCGGTCGACCCGTGACCATGTGGGTCACAAAGCGGTCGGAGCCTTCCGGCCGGTCGCGGACGGCGCCGCATTCGGTGGCGAGCGTGAGCCTGAGCTCGTCGAGCGCATCGGGCGCGAATCGCACGTCGATGGCACCGCTCTGCGACACGATCCGGTGATCGGTCGCCGCGATCGGCCGGTCGGCGCGCCAGACGGTCCGGCCGAAATCATTCTCGATGTCGACCTGCCCGCCGATCGCGCGAAGCGACAGATCGACCCGGCAAAACCGCGCCGTCAGGCCGCCTTGAATGTCTTCATAGGTAAAGCCCTCGGCCATTCCGCCGATGCCCCTGTCGTGAATCGCGGTGTCGAGGATCGCGACGTCTCCCTGGACCCCCTGGATCTTACGGATCGGGACATTCGACGCGAAAAGCGAGCCGCCCAGGCCCACGATCTCATTGCGCTTGCCGAAACCCACGTTGCCCGCCCCGAGGACCATCAGGGGACAATTCAAGGATTGGACGACGAGCCCATCCTCGGCGCCCCACACTCCGACGCCCTGGCACTTGGGCACGAACAGAGTCAGTTTCGCCTGGCGACGCCACCTTCCGCCCACGACCCCGTGGCCGATTTCGTTCCGGACGTCGATCTTGATCTCTCGGTTGCCTTGCTCATGCGTCAAACCCGTGAGCGTGACGGTCGAGAACTCTTGATCGATGAACGGCTTCAAGGGGAACGCGTCGTATTGCGGTTTCAGGTCGGGACGGGTGGCGGCCTCCTTAAAGAAGGCGAACGCCTCCTTGCCCGAGCAGCGGCGGGCGACGAGCTTGATGGCGTCGAGATCGGCGGCCGCGTCTTGCCCCTTGCCGTCGTCGCGATCGAGCGACTCGCCCACGAGGACCGTCTTCTCGACGACGCAGCGAACCTCGGGGCCGTCGCCGCCACGGATCTCGACGTCGCCAATCTGGGTTCGCGTCACCCAATCGCCCACCAGGAGCAAATCTCCCGCGGCGAGCGGGATAGTCGACGTCTCGGTGCGCGTGTGCGCCATCGCGGCCGGGACGAACAGCCGGGCCTCGTTGATCCGGCGGAGGACGTCGTCGATCTCGGCCTGAAGCTGGTCGATCTCGCGCCTGGCCGTCGGCTCGTCGATCCGGGTTTCCTCGATGCGCGACTTGAGATCCGCGAAACGCTTGAGCAATCCATCATATTTGCCTTTGATCGCATTGGGGACGAAATAAGCCCCGGCCTTGTCCATCTCGAGCAGCTCGTAATTCGCCGGCGCCTTCTTGGGGGCCGTCTGAGCGTCGTCGGCTCGAGCGTGGGTCGCGGCGAGCAGGGTTGTCGCGAGCGCGGCCACGGTCGCCGCACGAGCTGGGCTGGATCCTGGAGCGAGCAGAGTCCGCATGTGATTTCTCCCGGTCATGGTGGCGTGGAGGGTCTCTTTGGTACGCGAATCAATCAGGGCGTGTTCATAGCGAGGGGATGGTCAAAGCGCCGCGCGAGGATCTCGGCGTCCCGGCGTTCGTCGAGCAGCTCGGCCTGGCGGCGAAGCTGGGCCAGGTCTAGCGAAAGAGCCTGGAGATCCGCGCCAAAGCCGTCGAGTGCCGTCGTCGCCCCCGCAGGCCACCCGAGGTGATCGGGAACCGTGACGATCGGCGTGCTGGCGAGATTCGCGGTTGGGTCGGTTACCTGTAGTCGTCGGCGTACGACGAGCGTCACGCCGATCAAGATCGCGCCCGCCGCCGCGAGCACGATGAGTCGAGTGAGCATGGATCGCGCCCGTTGGTGTGTCCGCGGCTCGGTGCTCCAGGACGACCACAAGGCGCGCTCGGCGGCTGACAGCGGTTTGACCGCGGACAATTCGCGTGCGATCCTGCCAATGCGGGCGAATTCCGCTCTACATGCGGGGCAGCGGACTCCGTGGCGGCCTGCACGCCACCGGCCCAGGACGCCGCTCGTCGCGAACAGCTTGACCGCTCGATCGCATTTCATGATAGGCGCCTTCTCAAATGTTCCAGGCCGGAGTTCAGCCGGCTCTTGACCGTACCGGCCGAGATCCCGATCGCCTTGGCCGTCTCTCGAATGCTCAACCCGCCGGAGTAATGCAAGACGATGACGGATCGGAGAATCTCCGGTAGCTCCTTCACGGCCTGGTCGAGCCGCCCGACCTCGTCCGACCGCTCGGCGAGCGTCAGCGGGTCAACGACCGACCAGTCCCGCGCGTGGGAATCGTGATCCGAGAGCGAAGCGTGAATCGGCCGCCGGGCTCGATGGTCGAGGAACTGCCGGTAAGCGACCGTCATCAGCCAGGCTCGCGGGCTTTTCAAACGTGGCCGCGAGCCGATGTTGCGCCAGACCCGCGCGGCGACGTCCTGGAAGACGTCGTCGGCGTCGTGGGTGTTGCCGCAGAGCCGGCGGAGCATCGCCATGACCGTCGCTCCATGGCGGTCGACCAGCTCCAGGAAGAGTTTTCGTTTCGCGTCCAAGGTCGTCGCGATCCCTCGACTGGCTGACCTCTCTTCCGCCGCCGATCATCGACCGCTCCAAGTAAGACCTTCCGTGGGGCCAAGGTGTTCGAAAAATCGCGGCGAGCCAGCCGATGGGGTTCGTCGCCGTGGTTGGATCGAAGACCGCGGGGAGCGACCAGTCGTCGCCGAAACGGTCGCGCCGAGGGCCGGTGAAGGCGAGAGGCCCACGAAGCCCCGCCTCCACTGCACCCGCTCGGTGCGATGAATCGTGGTCAAGAGCGAGCGGGGATCTTCACGTCGATCCCGCGGATCGTCGCGCGACTGTGGTCGTGGGAAGGGGCCAATCGTGATCGGAGGAATCAGGGAAGCATGTCCTCGACCGCGATTCGGCCAACCTCGACCTGATCGACGACGACGGGGACGAGTTGGCCCGGGACGAAATCCTGCCGGGAATGGTAGCCGTTTGAATCGGGTGTCGTGTAGACCTCGATCTGGCGGTCGACGAGATTGATGATCCAGTAGATCGGGATTCCGCTTGCTCCATAAAGGCGGGCCATTCCGCGGTCGTCGGCGAGGCTCGAGTCGGCGACATCGACGACCATGGCGACATCGGCCGCGCCTGGCGACCGCTCGCGATAGTCCCGGATCGCGCCTTGCACGACGCATCGATCGGGCTCGGGCTTGCTCATCTGGTCGGGAAGTCGGATGGGCTTTGACGCGCGCACGTACCAGCCTGACGGAAGCACGCGAACGAGCGCCTCGCCACACAAGTCGTCGGCCGTGCAGTGGGGGTTGTTCTGTGTCATCTTGGCGACCAACAACCCATCGATCAAATGGAGCCGATCGTTCCGTCCAAACGCCCCGGAAGCGACCAGGGTCTCGTACTGCTCGACGCTCAGTCGATAGAGCTGGGAAGGAAACGATTCTTGAGCGCTCGAGGAATGGGTCTCGGTAACCGTGGACATGAGTCAAAGCCCCGATTGCCCTTCGGAAATGAGGCCCGGAATCGCGCATCCGGTCTCTATGAGTCACGCTCTGACATGAGTGCCCCCCGAAGGACTCGAACCTTCAACCCGCTGATTAAGAGTCAGCTGCTCTGCCAATTGAGCTAGGAGGGCCTCGCGGGCCGGCTTCAATCATGGCAAAGGTCGCGCCTTGATGCAAGCCGATCTCCTCAAGTGCGCCGAGGCGCGGCGGGTTCGCTCGCCTGCGCTTTCTCGCTCAAACCGGACTCGCGAGACCTCAATAATCAACACCCAAGGCCCGCGATGTTGCTCCAACCAAACACGGCGCGCCTCTTTGACGGTTTCGCTCGAGTTTCCCTGAGACCCGACATGGGTCGATTGGTATAATTCGGAGAGCAGGCTAAGCAAACCCTTCGGGAAGCGCGGGGCCTGGGTTGATCAGAAAGCGAGCGACTGTCGTGAATCGGCGGGCTGCTGGCGCCACGACCGCGGCGTGTCACCAAGGGAAACGACCGTCCCATGCGTCGGGATCTGGATGACGTGATTCAAGGCTGGCCCTACGACCCCGAGCCGGGGGAAGTCCTGGCGCGCGAGGTCCGCGCGCGAGACGGCCGGACAGTGCTCCAGGTTCGCATCGAGCTCGGCGTGCTTCAGCTCGAGGTCGGCGGGCGGCCGGACGGGCTGCGCCCGCATGGGTTTGTCAGCTATCTCGATTATCTGCGCCACAGCGCTGCCAGCCGCGGGCCGGTGCAGGGAGGCAAGCCCAGCTCGGCCTGGGCCATGTCGGAACAACAGCGCAACGAGACCGACCGCGAATTCATCCAGTTCTACCATCGGCGCGTCGCGTGGCTCTCGCTCAGGCGCTACGACAAGGCGATCCAGGACGCCGACCATACGCTGGCGCTCATGGATTTCGTGCGCAGGCACGGCGGCGACGCCGACTATATCGCCTCGCACGAGCAGTTCCGGGGGCTGGTTCTGTTTCACCGCACCCAGGCCGCCACCGCGATGGCGCTCGAACGCAGGAAACCCGAAGAGGCGATCGACATCCTCCGCGAAGGCGTCGAGAATCTGGCCGACCACCAGCGCGCCTGGTGGGACGACCACGACGCCGATGAGTCGCCGAACCCCACCCTGGTCGAGCAGCTTCGCGGGCTCGAGAACGAGATCCGCAAGAATTTCTCGGTTGAGAAGACGCTTCGCGAACAGCTCGACGAGGCCGTCGCCAGCGAGGATTACGAAGCGGCCGCGCGACTGCGCGACCGGATTCGCGCCCAGGCCAAGGCCCATCGTTAGCCAAGACGCTGGCTCACGCCATGTGGTCCCAATCGACATCTTGAGCGGAGACGACGGGGCCGTCGACGCAGACCCGGCGGAGATCGGTCGAGCCGTCAGGGCCGATGATCGGCGCGACACAACTGAAACACGCGCCGATGCCGCAGGCCATGTGGTTTTCGAGCGAGACGTCGCACGGCACGCCGGCCGCCCGCGCGATCCGTGCCAGGGCCGCGATCATCGGAACGGGTCCGCAGCCGACCAAGAGCGCGGGCCGATCACCCCGCTCGAGCCTGCGTTCAACGAGCTCGGTGACGTACCCGTGGTGACCCAGCGATCCGTCGTCGGTGGCCAGCTCGACGGCGACGCCGGCCGCGCGAAAATCGTCCAGACCCGCGAAAAGATCGGCCGTCCGCGCTCCATAAAACAGGGTCGCCGATGTCGCGATGGTCGGCGAAGGCGCGTCGTCGCCGTAGCGAGCATTCCCGAGCCAGGCGCGGGCGAGCGCGAGGAACGGCGTCTGACCGATCCCGCCGGCGACGAAGAGCACGGGTCCGGCGGGGGGCGGTCCGAACCCATTGCCGAGCGGCCCCCAGCTGCTCAGTTGATCGCCCGGCCTGCGCTGCGCGAGCGCGGCCGTGCCCCGCCCGATCACCAGGTAGACGACATCGATCGCGACCGCCTCGCCGGCCTGATCGCGAACGACGTCATAGAGCGCCAACGGCCGGCCCAGAAGCGGGTCGGTCGAACCAAGCGGGCCGGGCCGGACCATCAGGAATTGGCCCGGCCTGATGGCCCGAGCCATGGACCTGTCGCCCAGGCGCAGGCGATACGTGTCGCGCGCGATCCGCGTGTTTTCGATCACGATCGCCACGCTCTGGGCGGCCGAGTCCGGAGCGACGGATTCCATGGGCGGAGAAGCCTCGAATCACGGCGGTTCACCGGCCGATCGGGCCGGTGGTCGGGTTATTCCTCGCTGCCTTCAGGCGCGGGCCCATCCAAGGAAGGCGGTCGCTTGGGTTTGGACGAGGGAGCGCTTCGAGGCGGCTTGCGCTTGATCGGGATCGGGCGTTTGCGGCCCGGCGGTCCCGCGTGATCGCTCGGTCCAGGTCCGCGTGAGGGTGGTTCGAGCCCCAGGATTTTCCGTCCGGGTCGATCCGAGGGGGGATGCGGCGGCCTGGGACCAGATTGTGGCACTCCCGGCGGCTTGGAATAACGCCGCGGGGGCGGCCCTTGGTCGTGATCGGACCGGTGAGCGCGGGGCGGCCGTCGGTCTTGATCGCCGTCATGGCGACGCGGGGGCGGCCCTTGGTCGTGATCGGACCGGTGAGCGCGGGGCGGCCGACGATCCTGGTCGCCGTCGTGACGCCGCGGGGGCGGCCCTTGGTCGTGATCGGACCGGTGAGCGCGGGGCGGCCGACGGTCTTGATCGCCGTCGTGGCGGCGAGGAGCAGGCGCTGGGACGCCTTCGGGCCGTCGGTGCCCTGCTCGAGGGGGCCGTCGGTCTTGATCGCCGTCGTGGCGCCTGGGCGGCCCCGAGGGTCGCGGCCCTTGTTCTGCTTCGGGTCGTCGGTATCCTGCTCGAGGTGGCCGACGGTCTTGATCGCCGTCGTGTCGCCTGGGCGGCCCCGAGGGTCGCGGCCCTTGTTCTGTTTCGGGCCGTCGGTATCCTGCTCGGGGCGGCCGACGTTCTTGCTCGCCATCGTGGCGTCTGGGCGGCGGCCCTTGGTCGCCATCGGGTCGCCGATATCCCGCTCGCGGCGGCCGGCGCTCTTGCTCGGCATCACGCCCTCGTGGCGGCCCCGCGCCGTGAGGCGGGCGGCCAGGCGCGGGCCGTCGATCGGGCCGGCGGTCGTTGCCCGGGCGGGCATGCGAGCCGCCGCGGGGGCGCGGCGGCCCTTCCTCGCGGCGCGGCTCGGGTTCGGGCTCGTGGTGCTCGACCTGAGGCTTGCGCGCCCGGATCCGCGCTCGGCCGGTAAGCCCATCACCGGCGGCTTCAGGCGCTCTCAAGTCCTCGCCGGCCGCGGCCTGGCGCAACAGCTCGATCTCGGTTCGCGTGAGGGTGCGGCTCTCGCCGACGGGAAGTCCCTTGAGCGCGATCGGCCCGACCGCGATCCGGCAGAGCGACATCACCTTGTGGCCGAGCTTCGAGAGCATCCGGCGGATCTCGCGTTTCTTGCCCTCCGCGAGCACCATCTCCACCACCGTCGCCTGTCCCTGGCGGCCGAGGATCCGGGCGCGCTTGGCGCGGACCTTGCCGTCGGACAGCCAGACGCCCTCGGTGAGCTTGGTCGCCAGCTCCGCGCCCGGCAAACCCGCCACCAGAGCCCGGTACACCTTCTCGACGCCGAAACGCGGATGGGCGAGGCGATTGGCGAGCTCGCCGTCGTTGGTCATCAGGATGAGGCCGGTGCTGTCCTCGTCGAGCCGCCCGACGCAATAGATCCGCTCGGAGGCGTCAGGGAGCAGGTCGATGACGCGCGGTCGGCCCGCGGGGTCGGAATTGGTCGAGACGTAGCCCTTGGGCTTATGGACGGCGTAATACACGGCGGTCTCGAGCGCGATCGCCTCGCCGTCGACCGTGATCCGGGCCGCGGTGGGGTCGACGCGGGTGCCGAGCACCTTCGCGACCTCGCCGTCGATGGCGACGCGTCCCTTGAGGATGAGCTCTTCACAGGCTCTGCGCGAGCCCAGCCCGGCCCGGGCCAGCACTTTTTGCAGGCGCTCGGCATGACCGGCGGTAAACGCCGCGGACCCTGCCTGCCGGCTTTTGTGCGAAGGCCGCTCGGGACGGTCCTCGGGGGCGCTCGCGACGGGCCTGGGTGGTCGAGCGCCAGGCGCTCCGCCCGGTCGGGGGCGATTCGGTGTGGGACCGCGCCGCGGCGCGTGCCGCGAATCGCGTGGAGGACGAGGGGGCATGGACAGATTCCGTGAAAGCACGCCTGGACGCGGCCGGCCCGGGCGCAGGAAAACAGACGCGGAGACTCCCCACGCCATGACGCATCTTACCGCCTCATGGCCCGATTTGCCAATCGACCCAAGGATCCGACCGGTCCTCGAGAGTCATTCGATCGAGCCCGGACGACCCCAGCGACCCACTATTCGTCTTCTCTCCCGATCCTTGTTTGCCTGCGGCCGCGCGGAAGATCCTTGACATTGTTCGCCATTCTCTCGGCCCCCGAATCGTCTGGAGGCGCGCGATCTTCCGGTCGATTCCGAGGTGTTGGATCGGCGCGACGCTCGTGGCGGCCTCGGCCGACGGAGCGGAACGGCGGGCGAGGGTGGACCAGGGGGACCCGCCGCGGAGCGACGGTTCACGGGCCGAGGCTGGTTGAATGAAGGCAGAGTAATGTGTCTCACACGGCCGAAGCACCGCGATCGGCCTGGCTCGGGAGACGCCCCGAAGCGCCAGGCGAGTGAGTCCCGCCCCGCCGCCAATCGCACCGGGGCCATGAACGGCCACCCTCATTCGCCCAATTGGACGGCGGTCTTCGCTTCTCGACCATGCGATTTCAGCGAAACCGATTCGACCCGAAGGACGTCCCCCGCGTGGTCGGCGGCGTCGATCTCGAGTCGCAGCCCGGCGAGCGTTCCCCGGTACGTCGGCTGAGACGCCAGATCGAGCTCGAGCGTGTGGAACATTCCATCGGCGGGAAGATCGAGCTTCATTCGCCCGTTCGCCGCGGATTCCTCGTGCACTCCCTTCCACGAGACCCAGACGGTCCGGGGCCGGCCGGTGAGCGAGGCCCGTACATGAAGCCGGGGCGCGCTCGCGGCCGTCCACCAGGTCTCGGGTCCGATCAACCGACACGCCCCCGCGCCCAGGGCGATCTTCCAGCTTCCGTCAAACGGCATCCCGCCGTCGGTCGCCCCGTTCAGCGTCCAGTGCCGCCGGTCATGGACGAACGAGTCGTCGGGACGCGGATCCTTGATCCGAAGCGCGGTCGCGGCCGCGCGGATCTCGTCAAGAGTCCCAAGCGTGAGAAAATATGCATATTCGTATACGATATTGTGATCGAGAATCTCGCGGCGGAGGGGCGAGATGTAGCCGGTTGGGTTATCCTTGGGCCCCCCCTGCCCCGGCTTGTCATGAAAGCCCCCGATGAATGAATAGACGCCCGGATGGATCACTCCCACGCCGAATCCCTGGTCGTCGACCAGGGCGGCCCAGTTCTCGCTCGCCCGCCAGCTCGACCAGGGCGGTCCGGCGTTCTTGATCAGTTTCAAGGGGCGATTCGTAAACGGTTCGTCGCCTTCGTATGTGAACAGACGATGGAGCTTGCCGATCGTGTAGACCGCCGGCAGCTCTTGATCGTGGGCCGGGTATTGGGTGTGGTCGGCGCGGTGGTTGACCAGCCGGCAGCGGACGCGGGCGGTGGGTCCGTCGAGCGTGATCAGGGTCTCGAATTCGCACTTGCCGGGCACGTTGTCGAGCGCCCATTGCATGGGGATCGATTTCACCTCGAGCGAGCGGCCGTCGTTCGTGTGCTTGAGCACGCGGCTCGCGTGGCCGTAAACGTCGCCGGTGCCGATCGGGTTCCAGGGCCAGTTTTTCCACGCGGGGTGCGCCTGCCCGTAAGGGGTCGGCCCCGAGTAGTACGACTGCTGGATCTGGCGGCCGAGATCGTGCGCGTTGATCAGGTTTTCGCCCCCTTTCGATCGCGCGAGCAGCGTGATCGTGCCGCCATGATCGAGGTCGACGCCGATCTGGATCACGCCGTTGTCGAGCCGGCTGATCTTTTCCGCGCGGGCGTGGGTCGCGGCGAGGCTGGTGATCGCGAGAATGATCGTGAATCGTCGCATGGAGAGTCGTTCCCGGGTGTTGGATCGCGCCGGCTCGAGCAAGTGCAAGTCGCCAAGCGATTCTACCACGCGGGCTCGGGCCGCCAACGGTAGAGCAGATTCTTGCCCCGCCAATCTTCCTCGACCAGTACCAGATACTCGCCGTTCTTGCGTTTGAGGGCCTGGATCGGGTACGGCATGTCCTGCCAGCCGGCGTTGCCGCCGACCTCCGGGCCGGGGCCGAGCGAACCCACGTAGCGGCCGTCGGCGAGACTGAGGACGTGTGTGTACTGGACGCCTTCGTCGGCCTTGACCATGCCGACAAAGAGATAATCGCCCGCGACGTCGACGCCTTGGGGAGAAAGCGGGCCTCCCTTATCGCCGCTGTGGGGGTTGGTCGGAAGAACGGCCGAGTACCGCACGGTCTTACGGCCGTTCAGCCAGCCGTCGATCCGCCTCACCGTGCGCCCCACCACGCCCCATGAATCGATCGCTTGCCCTTTCAAATAGCCGAACAAATAGAGCGAGTCGGTCGACTTCTCGTAGATCACCCGGCGGACGAGCTCAAAATCAGTGGGCCAGGGCCAAATCTCGAGTTTATCGACCCCGAATTGGGGCGCCCCACTCGGCGACCAACCCCTGAAGCGATGGCGACGGATCGTTCGATTGGGTGCGTCGCCGTGCCAGACCGCGCCCTCGTCGTCGACGTCCCAGGCCCAGGTCTCTCCCTCGGGATGAATCTGGCCGACCTGCCGAGCGATCATCCCGGCCGGCTCGTCAAACGAGTAGAAACGATAGCCGCCGCCGTACTGGCCGATCATGTACAACAGCCGCTTGCCCTCGAGCCGACGGACCACGACCGAGCAGCCATATTTGATGCGATCGTCGTCGGGATGGCGAAGGTGATCGAGCGTCAAGGCGCGAAGCGCCGTCGTGGCGCTGGGCTTGGTCTGGCTCAGGTCAAGGTCAAAAACCGTCGTCCGACCATAAACGACCGCGCCGTCCGCGCTCGGATCGAAGCCGAACGTGTCGACAAAAGCGGTTGAAAAAACCTGCCAGCGCAACGCGCCCCGCACGTCGAACGAGCGAATCACGCAGTTGCCCGATGGGGTGCCGGCATAGCCCATCGCGACGTAGAGATTGCCGGCCGCGTCCGTTCCCGCCCCGCGGAGGGCGAACAGCTTGGTCGGGCGGACGACGCCTGGAATGCCCGCGAGCAACCCCCCTTCCGCGCCAAAGGCCGTCACGAGCCTCGGGGCCGCGGCCACGTCGAACGTGAGAACCTGCTGCCGTCGGCCGTCGTCGCAGACGAGCAATCGACCCTCGTTGTCAAACGCGATGGCCGTGGGTTTTTCGAGACCCGGGATCGCTTGCTCCTCCTTTTTCTCTCGCCGAGCGACCCTGTGAACCGAGCCGGCGGCCAGCACCCACAAATCGCCCTTGGGCGAAATCGCGGCGTCAAGAGCGCCAATCAGGGGAATCCTCGCGGTCGGAGCAAGGTCGCTGGTCGCACGCAGCTCGAGGTGATCGGCGAAGACGACGACCAGGCGGTCGCCCCGCGCGGCCAACCCGACCGCCTCGGCTGGCAGATCGACCTCGTCGACGAACCGGGCCGATTCGACGTCGCCCGGCGTCCAGCGAAAGCACAAGAATCGGCCCCGACCACGCACGAAAACGCGAAGCTCTTCCACCTTCCGGACGGCGTCGTCGCGAGATTTCATGTGGTCTGCTACGATCCGCTAAGCATCCTGTCGGGGGCGCTCAGAAAGGCCGGCGACAGCGGTTGCGAGTTCGTATCGGAATCCGAATCGTCGACGCCTGTTTTTATGAAGGACATGCCCGTGCGACTGCAGCTCCTCGATCCGACAAATGGCGCTACGATGAGCGTTCGCGCCTTTGTCGCGCACGCGTCGCGTGTCGAAGGCCACTGGAACTATCGGATTTCATGGGAAAGCTGTCCGTCCATCCTGAGCCAAGCCTCCGCGTGAGAAGTGACATTTTCGCGGATTTCGTGTACGGTGCGCAACTCAGGATATTTGCATGACTTTGCACGCCGATGACGGCACGCCTCTCGAAACTAAAGAAGGCCAGATCGAGGATCGCGACGGAAATCCGATCGCCGCGCCCTCGTCGCACGATCCCCATCACGAGCGATTCGGGGGGAGGAGTGGCCGCGTGTTCGTATGGCAAACGGGCGGGGGACGCAGCCTTCGCGTTTCGCCGC
>DAIDHE010000486.1 GCA_027459775.1 Planctomycetales bacterium
ACTCAGAGCATCGGGAGCTCGAGCTTTTCCTCGCTCGCGATCCGGCGGAGCTTGTCCTGGGCGCGGGATTCGATCTGGCGGACCCGCTCCTTGGTGATCCCCAGCTCGCGGCCGAGCTGCTCGAGCGTCTGCTCGGTCGCGCCGCCAAGCCCGAATCGACTGATGATGATTCTGCGCTCGCGGTCGTCGAGCCGTCCCAGCATGCCCTTGACGGCTTCTTGCATGCGCTTGAGAGCGCTTTCATATTCGTGCTCGTCGGCCCGGGTGTCGGCGGCCGATTCGAACATCTCTTCATGACCGGTCACGAAGCGGTCGCGGCGGTGGTTTTCCTCGGGGATCGTCCGGGCGAAATTCTTCATGATCGCCCACGACGCATAGGTGCTGAATTTGTTCCCCCGCGAGTAGTCGAATTTCTCGACCGCGCGAATGAGCGACATATTGCCGTCGGAGACGAGCTCGAAAAAGTTATTGGACGGCCCCACATGCCGCTTGGCGATCGAGACGACCAGCCGCAAATTGGCGCGGATGATCTGGTTCTTGCGGGCGAGGGCCTCTTCCTGGAGCCGCTCGATCTCCTCGAGGTCGGCCGTCTTGGCCCTGGTCGGGTCGAGCCGCTCGCGAATCTGGTGCGCCTGGTGCTTGAGAAAGTTCATCTCGCGGAAGAGATGCGACTCTTGTTCGCGATCGAGCAGGGGCACCTCGTAGAGGCTGGCGAGGTACGGGGGCAGTCCCTTGGGGGGCTTGGACTTGCGCGGGGTCTTGCCGTTCGCCGGCTCGGGCAACGGACCCAGGATCTGGCTCGCCGCGTCGGGCTGGGAAAAGCTCTCGTTGTCGATGAATTCGAGCTTGGTGCTCAAGAGCCGGCGGGCGCGCATTTCGTTGATCAGGCGGTAGATGCTCGACCGCGTCCGCCCGTACTGCTTGGCCAGAACCTCGGCCGACGCCCCCATGCGATAGCGCAGATAGATCTGCGACTTGGCCTCGTCGTCCAGGGGAGCGGACGAGCTGGGGAAAATGGCCTGCTCGGGGTGCTCGCGGTCGTAGGCTTTCAAGGTCAGTCGAATCGTCTCGGTTGAGCGTGACATGGTACTGGCAATCCTCCGCGCCGTCTCGGTCAGGCCGACGTGACCTGGTCGAAATTGCGCCATGCGGCGAGCGCGGCGGATGATCTCCTCGCGCTCGGCCTCGGTCAACTGTCGAAATCGAGCGCCCCGCTCCACTTGACTCGTGTGGGACGAGACAAAACGCTGTAGGCTCGACTCCAGGAAACCCACCTTGGCTCGGCCGTCGATGACAAACCGACGGGCCACCAGCCCCCTCCCTCTCCAGCGCGTCACCGTGCGGGGCGAGACCTTGTATCGCCGGCTGACCTCGTCGACCGTCAGTACCGGCTCGCTCGCCTGATCGACGGGCTGCTGAACCGTGGCCGATAGATCCTCGACGAAAAGGCGCAGATCATGCCGGACGTCGTCCCCCTCGAGCACCAAGGCCGGCGACCCCTCGGGCCGATAACCCGTGATGCGAAAACACAGATACTCATAGGGATACCGTTTCGCCGCCTCCACCTCGCCCAGAAGCTGCTCGGCCCGCTCGACCTGCTCCAGACGCCGTTCCTTGGGCGCATACCGCGTCTGCTGATCCTTGAGCTGCTTGATCGCTGGATGACGGTACGCCTTGCTCATCCCCCCAACCCTCCTTCACCAACCGCCGAACCCTCATTCCGACCCCTACAACCCCCCCCCACCAACATCCAGAGGCCCATCCGCTCTCCCACGGCTTACCCCACGTCCACCATCGTCCTGAGCCATCCAGCGACGACAATATCGGCCGACCAACCCTCACCACACAATCAAACCCCACAGTTTTCCCGTTCCATACAACCCGCAAAACCGCCCGTACCGTTACTCATCGGGCCTCCAGGGGTCGAACTCCTCGTCTCCTCAATCCCTCCCTTGATTCTTCTACGCCAGAGCCGTAACGACGGACCACGCGAAATCGTGACCAACATTCCCCTTCTCGATCTTCTCTTTGACGCTCGTCGATGGTCATTCGTTCGCGCAAATCCCCTTGCAATCCCCGAGCCAAACGCATCCAAACACCCTCCCGCTCCCAAGCAGGCACCCCGACTTCTTCGCTGCGACCTCTCACTCCACCGTCGAAACGCTCGTTTCAAACAGACGTTTCAATCACTTGTTTTGTTCGCTCGCTCCCGGCAAATCTTCGCCGAAATCTCGTCCCAACCGCGGAAAAAAAAACGGATCACCCCCCCCTCGATCCGCATTCAACAGACAAGATCACAAGAGGTTACAGCAACTCTTTCATCACTCTAGGACGGAGACCCCAGGCTTACCAAATCGCACCTGGAAGACCACGACTCAGTTGCAAGCAGCCATGCTATCACTATCGCCTTGATGGTACTATGGGGTAGTCTCGCGAATGTGACAAATCCGCGTGTGGGACGTTCCTGGCTCTGGTGACAAATTGACAGGAATGGCGGGAGACTGATAATGCCGTCGGGTCGGCTTCGTTCTCGATCAGGGAGGATTCGATGACCTCAAGGGAAGGGCGCGGCGGGTTGAGCCGGGCGGCCCGGCTTGTAGTGGGGGTGGTGGCGTTACCGCTGGTTTTGGCGGGGGTTGTGTTTGGCCAGGGGTTGGGGGCCGGGGTCATCCTGGGTCGTGGTCCGCGTCTGGGGGCGGGGTCGCGGGTCCGAGTGGAGCTCAAGGCACGGGGGTTGTTTCGGCCGGGGATTCCGCCGGGGTTTGGATCTCGGGCGGTGAAAATGCCCAAGCCGCTGGCGCTCGAGGTCGAGACCCGGCTGATTTTCTCGGAGCGGGCCGTCCTGGTTGGTCGGGAGGGGCGGCTGGTGGACGCTCGCGAGGCGAGCACTCTGGGACTCAAACCGGGCGAGGGGGGCCGGACCGTTCAGGTGGTGCGGCAGGTGATTCAGGCGGCGTCGGCCATCAATGGCGAAGTGCGGCCCCAGGCCGCCGCGATTCGCCCGACGGTGGCGCTGCTGGTGGCCCAGCGGCCCGAGCCCGGTGGACCCGTCGTCGTCGCCAGCCCCGGCGGGCCGCTAACCCGATCCGAGCTCGAGCTCGTGCAAGGTCTGGGCGACCCGCTCGCACTCGCCGACCTCTTGCCCGAACAGGCCGTCGCCCAGGGCTCGCGCTACAAGCCCAGCCTGGGGGGCGCACTGGCGATCTCGGGCTATGACACGGTCACTGTGAGCACGCTCGAGGGGGTCGTGGAAGCCCTCGACGAGCGCTCGTGCCGGCTCAAGATCTCGGGGCGGATCGAGGGCCAGGTGCTGGGCGGGTCGGGAGTCATGACCTGCGACGGGTTCCTGACCTACGACCGCAAGCGCGGCTGGCTGGACCGGCTCGAGATGAACCGCATGGAGGTCCGCCAGCCTGGGCCGATCGAGGCCGGCCTTGAGGTGAAGAGCACGCTCACGGCGTCGCGCCAGGCCGAGAGCCCGCCGGCGACCCTGAGCGACCAGGGGCTCGCGGGGACTTCGCTGGCGATCACCCCAGAACGGCTGCTGCTGCGGCAATCGGGGCCCGGGGGCGCGTCCGTGCTCTTTCACGACCGCGACTGGCACGTCTTCTGGGAAGACTCCAAGGTGGTCGTGCTCAAGCGGCTCGACCGCGGCCGGGTCGTCGCCCAGCTCAATCTGTCGCCAGCCCCGGCCGCCGGACAGGCGCGGCGGCAAGATCCCGCCGTGTTTCGCGAGGACGTGCGGAAGGCGCTCAAGGATCGCTTCGTGCGGGTGATCGGCGAGGGGGACGTCGCCGGCGACCCGGCGGGCGGGCGCAGGTACAAGGTCGGCATCGAGGGCCGGGAAGGCAACTTGCCGATCGTCTGGTACTATTATCTGGCGACCAGCCCCGGCGGCGATCAGCTTCTGGCCACGTTCACTCTGGCCGCGGCCGCGGCAGCCCAGTTCGGCAATCGGGACGAGGCGATCATGGCGTCGTTGCGATGGGAGACGGCGGCGCGCGGGGACAAGCTCGGCTCGGGCGCGGCGGCCCCGGTCCCGCGCAGGCAGTGATCGATCGCGCTCGTCTGTCGCCGGTCGACGTATTATACTGGAAATGAGCAACTCCTCGGACTGTCCGAAGGCCCCGGCAACGTCGCGTGAGAGGTAGCCCCGATGTCGATCGACGCTCTCGCTGAAAGAAGTCGCCTCGGGCGCAAGCTCGTCGCGCGCATCGTCCTGGGATTGGCGACGGCCGTGCTCGGCGCCCTGATGGCGGCGCCCGCGCCCGCTCAAGAGCCTGACGCCAAGGCCGCCCCACCCGCCCCGGGCGACGGTGCGATCGAAGCCTTGAGCCTCCACTACCGCTTCACTGAGCACTACTCCCCCACCCCCGACCCCAACCATCCCGAAGACATCACCCAGTATCAGGTCGGCGTTCGCGAAACCACCAAGACCGAGCGTGAGAATCCCACGGGCGCCCCCACGCGCGGCGAAATGGTCCGCCACATGATGTATACCGAACGAGTCGCCAAAACCAGCAGGCTCGGCGACCTCACCGATGCCATCCGCCGCTACGACAGGTTCTTTTTCAAGGACTACACGGCCAAGAATGAGGTCTTGCCCCCTTCCCACCAGGGCGGGTTTCAGGGGCTCACGGTCTGGTTGCACGAACAGCCCGCCCAGTCGCTCGAGCTTCTGAACCTCACACCCGAGCGACCGATCCGCGAATTCGAATACGCCGCGATGATCGAGCAACCCTCGCTTCCGCGGCTCAAGGGGCTGCTCCCCCCGGCCCCCTCGCGGATCGGCGACACCTGGAGCATTCCAATCCAGTCCTCGGTCGTCCTGCTGGGCCAACCCCCCGAGGCCGAGGGTTATTCGATCGAGGGAAGCTTGATCGAGGTTCATAAAGCCAAAGAGGGAACGAACCAGGAGGCTGTCATCGGCGTTCAAGGTCAATTCAAGACCGTCGACGGCCCCAGCGCGATCAACACGCGGATTACCTTCTCGTTCGCATCCCCGCCCGTGAAGCCGGCAGGGGACGCCGCGGAGCCGCCCACGCCCCGCGGGCGAACCCATTCCGGCATCGTCGAGGCCCGCGGCCAGATCACCGAGGTCCGGATGGCCCGCGTCGTCACCGCCCCCGTACCCGAGGGTGACGGCAGGCTCCAGCAACGGGTCTTCCACGAGTTACTGCTCGGGCGCAGACCGACCCCCGTCGCCGCCGGCGCGGACCCCGCGACGGCCCTCATCCCACTTCCCGAGCCACAGCCCGAGCCCGACGAAGCCAACTCCTGGATCCTCTACGACGACCCCGCCGGCCGGTTCCATCTTCGGCACCCTCAGAATCTGAAACTCAATCCCAGGAACGCCGATCCCGGAGTCGTCGAGTTCTTCGACTCCCAAGGCGGTCATGCCGACGTACTCGGCGTGCAGCTTCAGCCCAACGAACCGAGCCCAGAACGCGACCGCCTCTTCCGCGATCCCGAATATCATCACCGTCTCCTGCTCGCGGCTTGGGAAAAGAAATCGCTTGAGGTCGTCAAAGGGCCATTCGGTTGGCTTCCGGAAGCGGTCTGGACCCCCTACAAGCGCAAGGTCTACCGCATTGAGGCCGCCCTCCAGCCACAGGGCAAAGATCCCGGCTCAAAACGCGTCTACAGCGACTATTATCTCGTCTTGCTTCCGTCGAACCAAAGCATCTTCGTCACGGCGATGACCATGCAAGACCCCCACGTCCCCTTCCGGGATCAGGCCGAATCGGTGATCAAATCGTTCGAGTTCGGTCCCTCGCGACCGGCGAACGCCCGGGCGAAATAACGACTTCGAATCCAGCGCGAGACCTAACTCCGAATCGACCGTACGATTGTGTCGATGCAAGCAACGTCGTCGCTTTTTTTAGGGTTTTTTCCGGGTCCAGGCACAATTCTGCGCGTTGCCGCGTATTAGTGTTCGGCGGCAAGCGCCGAATGCGATCCAGGTATGGGGCGCGCGTTCGTCAACCCCGCGTCCTACCGTCCGCCCATCGCGAATTCGAGGTCTCAAGAATCGATGCGAGTCATCCTGGACGTCCTAGAGGGACCGAGGAAAGGACGATCCTTTGTCTTTGACCGCCATGACACGTTCATCGTGGGGCGGTCGCGGTTCGTGCACTGTCCGATGCCCGAGGACATGGCGCTTTCGCGCGACCATTTCCTGATCGAGGTCAACCCCCCGCGGTGCGAGCTCCGCGACTTGGGGAGCACCAACGGCACTTACGTGAACAACAACCGCGTCGCCAAGGTGCGGCTTGAATCGGGGGACTTGATCGCGGCGGGTCAGAGCGTGTTTCGAGTCTCGGTGGAATCGACCGAGACGCTCAAGGGAAAGGACGATTCGTCGAGCAGTCGCGAGGCCGGCTCGGGCGGGATACGCTGCGCGGGCTGCGGCACGGTCGCGCCGGCGAATCTCACGGTCGTCGGCCCGGTCGCCGGCAAGCCGGGCGAGGCCGTCGAGTGGTGGTGCGCCCTGTGCCGGTCCGAGGCCCAGTCGCTCCCCCAGCCCGTCCCCCATTACACGACCCTCCGCGAGCTCGGCCGGGGCGCCATGGGCGTCGTCTATCAGGCCCGCCACAACCAGACCGGCCAGATGGTCGCCCTCAAGCTCATCATGCCCGAAACCGCCACCACCCGCGCGGCCATCGACCGCTTCCTTCGCGAAATGTCGGTCATCAGCCAGCTCCGCCACCCCAACATCGTCGAGTGGTACGAGCAGGGCATGACCCGCGGCCAGTTCTGGTTCGCCATGGAATACGTCGCCGGCACCAATCTCGAAACGCTCGCCAAATCCGAGTCCGGGCGCTACCCCGCCAACCAGGCCTGCCGCCTCGCCTGCCAGATCCTCAGAGGACTCGAACAGGCCCACCAAAGCGGCTTCGTCCACCGCGACATCAAGCCCGAAAACATCCTGATCACCCAGACCCCGCAAGGGCTCGCCGTCAAGATCTCCGACTTCGGCCTCGCCAAAAGCTTCCGCGGCGTCGGCCTCTCCGGCCTCACCTTCTCGGGCGAGATGCGCGGCACCGTCCCCTTCATGCCCCCCGAGCAAATGCTCGACTTCAAAACCGTCACCCCGCTCGCCGACCTCTACGCCACGGCCGCGACGATCTATTATTTGCTCACGTGCAGCTATATTTACGACGAACCGGCCGGCGGCGACCTGATCCGGATGCTGCTCGAGGAGCCCCCGATCCCGATCCGCGACCGCCGCAAGGACATCACGCCGGCCTTGGCCGCCGTCATCGAGCGCTGCCTGGCCCGCGATCCCGAGGCGCGTTATCCCAACGCCGCCGCCATGCGCGAAGCGCTCAAGCCCTTTTGCTGAGCCCGCGATCGGGCCGGCTATTGCTTGATGGTCGGGTCGTCGATACCCCCCTCGACGCTGGTCGTCGCCAGCCCCGAGTCGGGGTCGCTCTTGCGCCAGGAAAAAGGGGCGGCGCACTGGGGCTGGCTCACCACCACCCGCTCGCTCTTTCGCGTGCCGCCGATGGTCGTCGACCGGGTCGAGTTCGAGGAAATCACGTTTCCGCCCTCGACCTCCTCGGACGGCACGTCGCAGACCGAGCCGTACTGGATCGAGCTCGGGGCCATGCTCGCGCCCGGCGGGCAGGCCGGGTTTGAGTTGTAGTAATGATAGTGCTGGTGGCAGCCCTGGCCCAAGCAGAGCATCAAACCGCCCAGCACGACGCCGGGCAGGCGGCGGCGTCGCGTCCGTCGTGAGCAAGACTCTCGCATGGCGATCCCTCGCGCCTGGGCCTCGATTCGCACGCGGTCGCCGCGTGCGAATCCGGCCTCGAAACTTGGCTGAACCAGAGAAGACGGCGAACGCCCATCCGCGCCGATCGTCGAGAAATGGAGGTCTCGTCCAGGAAGTGCAACCGCGGCGCGGACGCCCAGCGCGACCGTTGTCGCATTCCAGGCCGGCGAACTTTAATCAAAATCGCAATTCCAGCCAACATCAGTTTCGGACCCAGGGAAGGGGGCGTTCTAACCACACAAGAGCGGCTCGTGCAGGGTCGATCATTCAAATAGCCTCCCTTGCGTCGGTCCCTGACCGGGCCGGCGAAATGCGGCCGGCGAGACGGGCCAGGGGGTCTGGTTCAGGCCCGCTCGGCGGGCGGCCGAGCGAAACAGGCGCGCGATCGCCTCCGCCGCCGCGCCCTCGCCACGCATCCGCGCGCCAAACCGCGAGTCGTTGAGCCGGCCCCCGCGCGCGGCCCTGATGCGATCGAGCACCTTTGCCTTGCGACCGGGGTAGTGGGTCTCAAGCCAGTCGGTGAACAGCTCGGCCACGCCCAGCGGCAATCGTACGAACGTGTAACCCGCGAACCGAGCGCCCGCCTGGGCCGCCGCGTTCAGAATGGCGGGGATCTCGGCGTCGTTCAGCCCCGGAATCACCGGCGCGACCATCACCCCCACCGGCACCCCCGCCTCGGAAAGCGCCCGCACCGCCGCCAATCGCCCCAGTGGCCGCGACGTCCGCGGCTCGAGCTTGCCGATCAGCTCGTCATCCAGCGACGTGATCGACACAAAGACTCCGGCGGCACCCACGGCCGCCAACCGCGACAGCAAATCAAGATCCCGAACCACCAGCCGGTTCTTGGTGATGATCGACACCGCCTGGCGGTATTCGGCCAACACCTCGAGACATCGCCTCGTGAGCTCGAGCTTCCGCTCGATCGGCTGATAGGGATCGGTGACCCCGCTCATCGCCAGCACCCGCGGCCGCCATCGCAGCGAGCTCAGCGCGGATCGCACCAGCTCGGGGGCGTCGTACTTGACCAGGATCTTGGTCTCGAAATCCAGCCCCGCCGAGTAGCCCAGATACTCATGCGTCGGCCGGGCGTAACAATAAATACAACCGTGCTCGCAGCCGCGATACGGATTGATGCTCGCGTCAAAGCCAATGTCGGGGCTGTCGTTCTCAGCAATGATCGTCCGCGAATGGTCGGCGATCCATTCGGTCGGAACCCGCGCTGCCGACTCCAGAAACTCGGCGTCGTCCTCGACCAGACCCCAATCGACCTCGTGATGCTTGGTCTCAAAACGATTCATCGGGTTGATCCCCGCCCCACGCCCACGCGGCCTCGGCCCTTCACCGGTCATGACTCGCCCCCTGGTCGGAAACCGCGATCCACTCCCCTCGAGCGATACTATACATAAGATTCCCATCGAACGCGATGTCTGGGACGGTTGTCGGATCGCGTCCTTGCTCCCGAGGGCCGGTGGTCGCCATAATTTCCCAGGCTTCGGCGAATGTTGTTGGAGCGGGAGCGAACGTTTCTTCGGGCGCGAAGGCGCGATCCAGAGGGGGGTGTGATGCTGATCGAGCTCCGGGAGGTGACCAAGACCTATGGCAAGGTGACCGCGCTTGCGGGTCTTTCGGTCGTGCTACCCGAGGGAGCGATCGGGCTTTTGGGGCCGAATGGCGCGGGCAAGACCACGATGATCCGGACCTTGCTGGGTCTGATCCGGATCGATTCGGGCGGAGGGCGGGTGCTGGGTCATGATCTGGCTCGCGATCAGCTTGCGATCCGGCGGCTGGTGGGGTTCGTGCCCGAGGACGAGTGCCTGTTTCCGGGGATGGTCGGCATCGAGTTCGCCGCCTACGCTGGCGAGCTCGTGGGCATGGACGGCCGCGACGCCCTGCGGAGGGCCCACGAGGTGCTCGATTACGTCGGCCTGGGCGAGGCTCGCTATCGCCGCGTCGAATCCTATTCCACCGGCATGAAACAACGGCTCAAGATCGCCTCGGCCATCGTCCACGATCCCCGACTTCTGATCCTCGACGAGCCGACCAACGGCATGGACCCCGCCGGCCGCGACGACGTGCTCGAGCTCTCGATCGACCTGGCGCGGAACAAGGGCATGAGCATGCTTTTTTCCAGCCATCTGCTTCCCGATGTCGAGGCCGTCTGCGAGCATGTGATGGTCCTGGGCAAGGGGAAGCTCCTGGCCCAGGGCAAGATCGAGGATCTCAAACAGCCCCACGACCGCCAGGTCGAGGTTCGGGTCAAGAGCGACCAGGCGGCCTTCGCGAGGCTGCTCCGCGAGCGCGGAATCGAGGCCGATCCCGTCGACGACTACGTGCTCGCCCTGCTTCCGCTCGAGGCCGGAACCCCCTCGCTCTGGCAGGCGGCCCGCGATTCCGGCGAGCAGATTCGCTCGCTGAAACCCAGGCGCAGCACACTCGAGGAAGTTTTCTTGAGCGCGATCAAGGAGCAGCGCTAGTGCCCATCTTCGACCAGGGATACCAGCATTGGGACGGCCGACTCCGCGGCCAGGCCTCGCGCATCGGCGTCATCACCGCCCGCGGCATCCGCGTTCAACTGCGGAATCGATGGGTGCGCTGGATCTTGGTGGCGTCGCTCGGGCCGGCCTTCCTGCTCTCGATCTTCCTCATCATCTGGGGCCTCTTCGAGACCAAGTCGACCCTGCTCACGCCATTCTTCGTGCTCTTTCAAAACCTTCCCGAAGAGCTCAAGGCCGGTCCCAAGGGCTATCGCGGGGCGATCTGGACCCTGGCGGTGCGCCAGTTTTTCGAGGCCCAGCTCTTCTTTTCGATGGTTCTCGTGCTCCTGGTCGGCCCCGACCTGATCAGCCAGGATCTGCGCTTCAACGCCTTGCCGCTCTACCTGTCGCGGCCCGTGCGGCGCTTCGAGTATTTCCTGGGCAAGCTGGGTGTGATCGCGGTCTTCCTGGGCGCAACCACGATCCTGCCCGTGCTGCTTGCGTTCCTGCTCGGCTTTGGATTCAGCCTCGACCCCACCGTCGTTCGCGACACCGGCCGGCTGTTCCTGGGCTCGATCGCCTTTGGCCTGGTCGTGGTCGGTTCGGCGGGACTTCTGATGCTGGCGTTCTCGTCGCTGTCGCGCAACTCGCGCTACGTGGGCGCGACCTGGCTCGTCTTCTGGCTGGTCGGCAATATCACGGCGACGATCCTGGGCGACACCGTCAACCAGGACTGGTGCCAGCTCACCTCGTACACGCAAAACCTGGTGCGGGTGCGCGATTCGCTGATCGGCGCGGACGAGGCCTGGGATCGGGTCCAGCGACTCTTCCAGGCGGGCCGCGAGCAGTTTGACTCGATCGCGCGCGGTCCGTTCAACCGGGGCCGGCGCGGGCGGGGCCCCGAGCCCCCCTCGCGATCGCGCCGCCAGCAACGCTCCAGTTGGGTGCAAAACTATCTCGCCCCCGCCCAGTACCCATGGTGGTGGTCGGCCGGCGTGCTCGGCGGAATCGCCGGGGCGTCAATCCTGATCCTGACGTCGCGCGTCCGGTCGCTCGATCGGCTGGACTGAAATCCGCCGCTCATCGCTCATCTTACCATTATAATTGAACATATAAAGTGTAAAACTATGAGTGAATCTGTCGTCGAATTCATCGGCGCGTCGAAATGGTATGGCAATGTGATTGGTCTCAACAATCTTTCACTGAGTCTGCCGGCGGGCGTGACGGGGCTTTTGGGTCCGAACGGGTCGGGCAAGAGCACGCTGCTCCAGCTCGCGACTGGTCAGCTCCGGCCCAGCCAGGGGTGGGTTCGCGTGCTGGGCGAGCGCCCGTGGAGCAATCCGGGGCTGAACCGATACATCGGATTATGCCCCGAACAGGATGCGTTTTTTGAATGGATGACGGGGCGTGAGTTTCTGACCAACTGCGCGCTTTTGTCGGGGCTGGGCCGCGCGGCCGCGCGGGGGGCGGCCGAGCGGACGCTCGATCTTGTGAGCATGACCGAGCCCGCCGACCGCGCGGTCCGGGGCTATTCCAAGGGGATGCGGCAACGGATCAAGCTCGCGCAGGCGCTTGTGCATGAGCCCCAATTGCTCTTCCTGGACGAGCCCTTCACCGGCACCGACCCCGTCGCTCGCCGCGACTTGATGGACGTCGTCATCGATTACGGCCGCAAGGGCCGGGCGGTCCTTCTGGCGAGCCATGTCTTTCACGAGGTGCAGGCGGTCACTCAGAACATGGTCTTGCTCAACCGCGGCCGCCTGGTCGCCCAGGGAAACGTCCGCCAGATCCGCGACCTGATCGACTCCCACCCCCACCGGATCGTGATCAAATCGCCGGCCGCGCGGGCGCTCGCCGCCGAGCTCGTCCACCACGAAGACGTCGTCGGCATCGAGTTCAAGCAACCGGGCACGATCGTGGTCGAGACCCAAAAACCCGACGCCTTCTACGCCCGGCTCGCCGATCCAGCCTTGCACGCGATCGCGCCAATCGAGGAAGTTTATTCCGACGACGACAGCATGGAAGCCGTGTTCAAATACCTGGTGAGCTCATGACAACCCTGCCGATCGAGTCCACCCCAGCACCCCAAAAGTCCGCCCTCGCCCACGATGCGCCGAGATCTCGCGTCCTCGGCCAGGGCGCGTTTCTCACCCTGATCCGGATCACCGCCGCCCGCCAAAGCCGCGGCCGCCGCCTGCTCGTCATGACAATCCTCTTCTGCCTGCCCATCCTCTTGGGCGCGCTCATCCGCCGCCATAGCGACTCGTTCGAGCCCAGCCTGGGCGAAAACGTCCTGGTCTTCGTCTTGATCTTCCAGGCCCTCGTGCCAATCTCGGCGCTGCTCTTCGCCAGCGGCATGGTCCAGGACGACGTCGAGGAACAAACGCTCACTTATTTGCTCATCCGTCCGATACCCCGCTGGGCGATCTATCTCGCCAAGGTCGTCGCCACGTTCCTGACCTCGTACGCACGTGTGGCGTTTTTCACAATCCTGACCCTGGCCGTCGTCCACGTGGGAACCTCGACGAACATCACGGATCTCGCGCTCAGGCGCGCGCCAATCATCCTGGGGCTGGCGGCGCTCGCGCTCGCGGTCTATGTGGGGATTTTCGGCTTGCTCAGCCTGGTCGCCCGCCGCACACTCGTCATTGGCGCGATCTACATCGGTCTTTTCGAGGGCGCGCTCGCCTACATCGACTTTGCCTTTCGCAACGCGACCGTGATGTATCACATCCGGGTTCTCTCGGTGCGCTGGCTTGAGATCCCGGCGGCCTATTACGCGATCGATCCCGCGACCGCCCCGGCGGTCTCGACCTCGTTGATCGTCCTGGGATCGGTCGGGCTGGTCTTCTCGCTGCTCGGCGCGTGGGTCTTTAGCGCCCGCGAATTCCGCCTGAAGACACCCGATGGAATGTGATCCCCGTCCGGGAGACCCCGGCCCCGGCCCCGGCCGGCGATACCTGGCGCTCCATAAGCCCTACGGCGTGCTGTGCCAGTTCCGCGACGAGGGGGGCCGGCCGACGCTCAAGGCGCTCGTGCCAATCCCCGACGTCTATCCCGTCGGCCGGCTTGATCGCGACAGCGAGGGGCTGCTGTTGCTCACCGACGACGGCCCGCTCGCACATCGTCTCACCGACCCTCGTTACGCCCATCCGCGGACCTACCTGGCGCAGGTCGAGCGCATCCCCGACGCCCCAGCGCTCGAGCGCTTGCGCTCGGGCGTCGCCTTGTCCGACGGCCCCACCCGCCCCGTTGAGGTCGCGCTCCTGGACCACGACCCCGCTCTTCCGGACCGAGCGCCGCCGATTCGCTTCCGCAAGGCGGTCCCGACGGCCTGGCTCGAGCTGGTGCTCCGCGAGGGCCGAAACCGCCAGGTCCGCCGCATGACCGCGGCGGTCGGATATCCCACCTTAAGACTGGTCCGCATCGCCATCGGCCCGGTGACCCTGGGCTCGCTCGAGCCCGGCTCGTGGCGCTGGCTCGACCCCAAGGAATTGGCCGCTCTCCGGACGATCCGCGACCAGCCGGCCAAGACACCCAGGCCCCGGCCCCCTCGACGACGGTTGTGACCATGGGGGTCCGGCGTCAAGTCGTAGAGCGCGCTTGATTTGTTTGAACTGGCACCTTATGCTTCAAGGATCTCCCCTGTTCAAGTCGGGCAAGAGCAGGTTGGCGAGCGTCGCCCCCAGGTGTGCTGGGGACCATCGCACAGACGAGGATTTTCCCGCGCTCGCCGCTTGGCGACGACCTCCCGACCCATCTGTCCGATGAACGACGGCGATAAGCCCCGGAGAAATGGTTCCAACCATGAACCTTGGAAGCAATCGGCCTGTGTCCTCGGCCTGCGAAGGTATTGGTCGGCGGGCAAGACGAAACGACGTTGACCGTGGGGCGTGAGGTTTGGACTCGCCTTCGCACCGGGAATGGACGGTTATGTCTATCCCGAATGAATGAGGTGAGCACAATGCGTCTGGAATTGAAAGCTGTGGTCATGGCAGGCGTCGTCCTGTCCACCGTTTTGGGCCCTGGAGGCGTCGGCCGGGGCTCCGCCCAGGTAGAAATCAAACCGACCAGATCCGCTCGGGGCGGGCTGATCGCCAAAGCAGATACATATCAATTCGAAGTGTTCTTCTACACCACCGGCGTCAGGATCTTCCCGTGGGACGGCGCGGGGGCGGCCGTCGACGCCTCGCGGCTCGCGGGGACGGCGACCTTCTACCACCCCAACTCGCCGAAACCCTGGTTTGGCCGCCCGTTGCGTGGCACCCCGGCGTCCCTCGACCTCGCCATCGGCCTGAGTGACGCCCCGCGGAGCGGCGCGAAGGTTGCCTTCGAGATCACCGGCCTCTCAGGCGCCGCCAAGTCCAGGACCACGTTCACCCTGCCCCTTGAATTCGTCACGCAGCCGACGGCGCCCCAGGGTGAAGTCCCGATCGTCCCACGGTACGTCTACGGCCTCGGCGATCAGGGCTACGGTTACTACCCATACACGAGCCCGGCGACGGAAGCCCGCTCATCGGTACGTCAAAGTTACATGTCTTCCATTCCCGGCATGTACGGACCTGGCGGGATGACGGTCGGACCCGGCCACCGCGACTGGACGACTGGGCGCGATAGTCCGCTCGCAAAGCCGTGGCTGAGGGCGAGGGACTGATCATTGATCACGATCAGGTACAATCAGGTACATCGTGACAGGCACACTCTCAGGACTCAGGGATATCGCATGATTCGAAAGACTGGTTGGAGGATGGCAACGACGGTGATTTTGGCGTGTTTCGCGTGCCCCTCGGGATTCGCGCTCGCCCAGGAGTCGAAATGGCAGGCGAGTCACGACGCTGGCTGGAATGCCTATAAGGAAGGGCGGCTCGACGAGGCCGAGAAGCTACTCAGAGCGGCGGAAAAGGAGTCAAAAGCCTTCGGCGCCAACGACCCAAGGCTTGCAATTACGCTCGATCATCTCTCGTGGGTCCTCTGTGGCAAGGGGAAGACCGGAGACGCCGAACCGCTCGCGAAGCGGGCGCTCGCCATTCGCGAAAAAGCGCTGGGCGCCGATCACCCGGATGTCGGGAAGAGCCTGAACACGCTCGCCTGTCTCTACGACATGACGGGCAGGCCCGAGCAGGCGAAGCCCCTCTACGTACGGGATCTCGCCATCACCGAGAAAGCCAAGGGACCGGGAGATCCGAGCGTCGCAGCCGTGCTCGACAATCTGGCCACGGTCGACCATGTCCTCGGCCACACCGCCGGAGCCGAGATCGCCTACAAACGCGCGCTCGCGATTCGCGAGAAGACGCCAAACGCAAACCCGATCGATCTCGCGCCTACCCTCTACAATCTCGGGGTTCTCTATCTTGACCAAGGCAAATACCCCGAGGCTGAGCCTCTTCTCAAACGGGCGCTTTCCATCCGTGAGAAGGTGCTTGGCGCGCAACACCCGGACGTGGCGACGAGTCTCGAGGCGCTCGGTTGGTGTTACTCGAAACAGGGGAAGGTCGCCGAAGCGGAGCCGCTCTTGAAACGGGCCCTCTCGACCTTCGAGAACGCATTGGGGCCGGACCACCCCCACGTGGCGCGGTGTTGCGCAAAGCTGGCCCATGTCTGCCGCGCGCAAGGCAAGAACGCCGAAGCCGAGTCGTGCTGCAAGCAAGCCCTCGCGGCTTACGAGAAAGCTCCGGATGCCGACCCCCTGGGGTTCGCAAAGGCATTGGACGAGTACGCCAACGTCCTCCGCGACGCGAACCGCGTCGCCGAGGCGGAGAAGTTTGCGGCAAGGGCGAAGGCGATCCGGGAAAAGCACGGTCAGTCCGGAGCAGTGAAGCAATAGCCGAATCAAAGGGGTCAGGACTCATTGATGCCGGAAAGTGTCAAGAAAGATGGCAAGTTGATATGCCCAGCATCAATGAGTCCGGATCCCTTTGATTTGCCTTGACGCGCCCGCTCCAGGGATCGTACATCACTTGTCCCAGGAGTCTTCCCGCATGCACGCGCATCGTCTTGGTTTGGCTGTGTCGCTTTTCGTCGCCATGCTCGCCGCCCGGCCGGCCGTCGCCGGCGAGCCCTTGGTCATCGATCTCTGGCCGGGCAAGACGCCGGGCGACGTGGGTCTCAAGGGCAAGGAGAGCAGCCGGATTCACCAGTCGCCACTGGTGGGTCCGACCATGCTGATCACGAACGTCACCCATCCGACGCTGACGGTCTACCGGCCCGACCGCGACAAAAACACGGGGACGGCCATGGTAATCTGCCCGGGCGGCGGATACTGGGATCTGTACTGGGAGCTCGAGGGCGAAGAGGTCGCCGCGTGGCTGAACGCGCAGGGCATGACCGGCGTCATTCTCAAGTACCGCTGCCCCAGGCGTCCCGGCGATCTCAAGGGCGAGCCGCCGCTTGGCCCGCAGCTCGACGCCCAGCGGGCCGTCCGCCTGGTCCGCGGCCACGCCCAGGAATGGGGCGTCGCCCCCAACAAGATCGGCATCGTCGGCTTCTCCGCTGGCGGCCATCTCGCGCTGGCGACCGCCACCGGATTCGCCAGCCGGCTCTACGAGCCGATCGACGCCTACGACAAGCTTCCTTGCCGGCCCGATTTCGCCGTCCTATGCTATTCGGGCTACCTCAAGGACAAGGAAAAAGACCAGATCCGTCCCGATATCAAGATCCCCAACGACACGCCGCCGATCTTCCTGGCCCATGCCTCCGACGACCGCGAAAGCCACGGAGGCTCGATCTCCGAGAACAGCGTGTTCATGTACCTGGCCTTGAAACACGCGGGTGTTCCGACGGAACTGCACGTCTACGCGACGGGCGACCATGATTTCGGCGTGCGGCAAAACGAAAAACTCCCCTCGACCTGGACGCGGCTCTGCGTCAACTGGCTGCGCAGCCAGAAGCTGCTGAAGCCAAGCTCCCCGAAGCCATCACCGCCGATCGGCCCGTGAAACGTGGTGTGACCGATCGTCGCCTTCGTGGTATGCTGCCAGGGAGAGCGCGGACGATGCGGTCCAGAGCGCTGATGATCCCGCCACGGTCCAGTCAGGGGCAACGTCATGCTGTATCTCAGGCCCATACCGGCGAACCTTGAGGTCGGGATCACCCGTCGCCAGTGGCTCAAGGTCGGGCTCAGCGGCGCACTCGCTCTCCCCGCTCTTACTTCGCGGGCGAGGGCAGGGGGGACCAGGACGACGCCCGGGTTCGGGAAGGCGAAAGGGTTGATCATGATCGACCTTTTCGGCGGCCCCAGCCATATCGACATCTGGGATATGAAGCCCGATGCCCCGGAACAGATCCGCGGCGAGTTCCGGCCGATCCCCACCAGCGTTCCCGGCCTCGAGATCACGGAGCATCTGCCCCGGCTGGCCGCGCGGGCTCATCAATATGCGATCATCCGTTCGATGTCGCACGGCGATTCCGCGCACGGTTCGGCGTCGCACTGGATGATGACGGGCCGCAGGCCGCGGGCGCTGGGCGAGGTCGGGCCCACGCCCGAGGATTTCCCGTCGTACGGCTCGGTGATCTCGCATCTCCGGCCGGCGTCCGGGGCCATGCCGCCGTTCGTGGCGCTCCCCTTGATCATCAGCACGAGCACCAACCTGGTCCCGGGGCAAGACGGCGGATTCCTCGGCCAGGGGATGGACCCGTTCCGGATCTCAGCCCCCGCCTCGACGTACGATTTTGCCCTTCCCGAGCTCCAGCCGGACGCCGCGGTCACCCCCCATCGGCTCGCGCGCCGCCGCCGGCTCCGCGAGTCGCTCGACACAGTGAAAAATGTCGATATTGACACACTTTATGGACGCGCTTTCGACCTCATGGCCGCGCCCGAGGTCGCGAGGGCGTTTCAGCTCGACCTCGAATCGCCGCTCGCCCGCGATCGCTACGGCCGCAACGCCTTTGGCCAGAGCCTGCTTCTGGCGCGGCGGTTGATCGAGGCCGGCGTGTCGGCGGTCACGGTCTACTGGCCCGAGCGCACCGAAGTCGAAGCCTTCAACAACAACGGCGTGATCGACAAGGTGCCCGTTGCCGCCTGGGACACGCACGGAAACCACGTCGGCGCGACGGCCAATTTTCCCATGCTCCGGGATAAAAACCTGCCACCGCTCGACCTCGCCTCGGCGGCCTTGCTCGACGACCTGACCGAGCGCGGGCTGCTCGACCAGACGCTCGTCGTGTGGACGGGCGAGTTCGGGCGCAGTCCGCGCGTGAACGGCGACGCCGGCCGCGACCATTACGGCAACGTGTTCAGCCTGATGATGGCCGGCGGCGGCGTCCGCGGCGGCTATGTGCACGGGTCGTCCGACCGCTTCGGCGCCTATCCCGACCGCGATCCGGTCAACCCCGCCCAGTTCGCCGCCAGCCTCTATCACGCCCTCGGCTTCGACCCCCATGCCGAGATCCGCGACAACCTCAACCGCCCCTTCCGCCTGGCCGAGGCCGACCCCATCGCGAGCCTCTTTGCCTGACGATGACACGAAATCACGGGGGCCAACGAAACCAAGGAGGCAGAGTCTCGGGATGATTCCATGACGATCACGCTCTCCCGCGCCCAGTTCGAGCAGGATGATTGGGAGGATCTCATTCACTACGACCACAAGCCATGAATCGAGACGATATGTCGCAACTTGAATTCAATCAACTTCTCACCAGCCTGAGCGCTCTTTCGGAGGAGCAACTCGCCATGCTCCGCCGCGAAGTGGATGGCAAACTCGCCACGGCGCGGATTCAACAGCCCACCGGAAGCGATTTGGGCTCCATTGGCGCAATGCGAGAAGACGCCGAGTTCCTGGACGAGATCGTCGCGAGCGCCATGAAGGCGCGCAGGGAGCAACCGTGGAAACTCTCCGCCGGTGAATAAGGCGATGCTTGATACCGACATCTATTCGGAAGTTCTCAAAGCCGTCGATCCGACCGTCGCCCAGAATGCCGCCATCTATCGACAAGCGCACGGCGTTCTGACACTCTCGGTCATTACAGTGCTGGAGATCGTCAAAGGCTGCCAACAGGCGCGGGCCGTGGACCGCATGCGGCGGTTCTTGGATGCGGCGGTCCGAGAGGAAGTCTTATCGTTGGAAGCCCGTGCGGCCGAGCTGGCGGGCAGGATCACCGGCGACCTCGATCGTACCGGCCAGACGATTGGAATGGCCGATCCAATCATCGCGGCGATCGCTCTGGAACACAACCTGGACCTTGTGACCGGCAACTTTGCTCATTTCCAACGCGTCGTCCAGCTTGGCTACCCG
>DAIDHE010000491.1 GCA_027459775.1 Planctomycetales bacterium
CGCTTGACCTTGTAGAGCACGACCGACGGCAGCGCCTCCACCATCAGCTCGAGCCCGACCGAGCCCGAGACGGCCCAGGCGACCTGGGCCAGACGAATGAGCTCCGGAGTCCGACCCGCGTGCAGGTCGAGGGTCAATCCGGCCGGGAGCGCGCCTCGATCTCGGGCTTCTTTCACGAATTCCCGAGCGAGCATTTGATGTTGCTCATGAAGGCACGCGACGGCGAACCGAACGTCGCCCCTGCGCTCGTGCAACACCGCCGCCGCCTTGAGCATCACGGGCAGGTTGCGAATCAATTCCTGGGTTCGCGAACCGGGCAAGATCACGACCATCGGCCCTGGCTTGTTTTCTTCGTGGCTCAGAAACCCCGCGTCAAGCGGGCGATCGGCGAGCTCGTCGAAATAGGGGTGGCCGACATGGACCGCCTGGCTGACGCCTCGCGCGTGATACCAGGCGGGTTCGAAAGGCAGGCTGCAAAGGACCAGGTCGAAAGAATCACGTACCTTGCGGACGCGCCAGCCGCCCCAGGCCCAGATCTGGGGCGGGACGAAATAAAAAACCGGCACCCCCCGGGCCTTGGCCCGGCTCGCGATCCACCAGTGCAGGCCCGGATAGTCGATCAGGATCACCGCGTCCGGGCGCTCGTCGCGAAAATGGCGGTCGGCCATGAAAATGAGGCGAATGAACGTGACCAGGTTGGCAAAGACGCTCAGGAACCACATGACGGCGAGGTTGACGAGCGGGTAAATCAGCGTCGCGCCGGCCTCTCTCATCCGCTCACCGCCAAACCCCGTGAACCGCGCCTGGGGATCGCGCCCGCGCAGCGAGCGGATCAGATTCGCGGCATGCAGATCGCCACTGGGCTCTCCCGCCGAGATGAAGTAATGCATTGTCAGCCTTTCACTTCCGTGCGAACAGCATGAGCTAATCAATCCATGGCGGCCGACCCGGATCATATCCGTCAAGGCCCCTTGCGAGAAGACGAGTCGGTTTCAGGTTGTCGTTTCGGCCGCGTTTCGTGGGCGCTCTGTCAAGGGTGCGGTCGCGGGTATGGGAAGGGGTTCGGGAAGGACGGCGGGGCGGGACCCAGATTAGTCGGAGCGGGCTGGAAGGGAACGATCGGGCGCGCGGCCCTCGTTTCCGGGCTTCGACTGGTCTGCGCGCTGAAGGGTGGGCTTGTCGAACCGCCGATCACCACGCCAGCCTGGGCGGCGGCGACCATGAGCTCGCGCTTGACGACCGAGCCGACCTTGAGCCGGTCGGTCTCGCCGCGTTCGCGTGCCAGGTCGACGGGTCGCGAGACGACGTAGTAGGTCGGGAAGTTTTGCACGAGGTTCTTGACCCAGGAATCGACGGCGGGCGAGTCTTCGCCGCGCCGAATGTCGTAGATCTGGTACTGGAAGGTGCCCAGGGGGTCGGTCTTGCGATACCAGACGACGACCCGGAAATCGGCGCGGGCGGGGATTGCCAAGCGGGCCCGGCCAGCGGCCTCGCCGGGGCCTGAGCCGCTGAAAAGGGGCAGAAACGCCAAGGCGGCCGCGAGGGCCGCCAGTCGATGTTTGTTCATGAGCGTCGCCTCCCAGGCGCCACGCTCATTGTATCGCGGCTTTCGCTCGATGGGCTACCGCGGTCGGTTTCGTCCACGTGGAAGCACGTAGACCGACCCGGGACCGATCAGCGCCGGCGCCGGGCGGCACGGGCGCGGATCAGCATCGCCAGCGCGGCCGTCGACCAGACCGCCAGAGAGAGCGGCTCGGGGATCGCATTCGTCTGGCCGCCGGGCGGGGTTGACGGCGGGGTTTGACTCGGGGGCGTGGTCGAGGCCGAGCCGGCCTGGGTCACGGGGGTGATACTGATGCCCGGGGTCAAGACCTCGAGCAATGGGGGGTTGTTCGCCAGCGATTTGTCGATCGAGAGCGAGAAATTGAGCTTGCCGCCCGCGGCGAATCCCTGGCCGAAAAACACGAGCCCGAACATCTGCTCGGGTTGGCCTGTGGAGCTGGTGGCGTCCTTGAGGGCGACCACGAGCTGGGTGGGGTCGAAACCGGTCGAGCCGGGCAGCACGGTGAGCGGGCTGAGCTCAGCGCCGGTGCTCGAGGTTGGGGGGACGACGCCTCCCGGAGGGATGATCAGGGCCTCGATCTGCGGGCCGCTGATCTTGGGGCTGGGCGTCGGCAGGCCGTTCACGCTGGTCAGGCTGTACTCGGCCGTCACCGTTCCCGAGCTGGGAGTAATCGAGCCGGCCCGAAGCGTCGCCGGACGAGCGCCCAGAGTCAAACAGAGCAAGGCGACCAGCATCATCGGGGCGGGACAACGACGTAACACGGCAGGTTTCCTCCTTGAACTCACGGCCACGATCTCGCGATCCCTTGGGTGATTCCGTTTTCCGAGCCGCGACTGACGCTTTTGTGCTCGCGGCTCGTGGATCAGCCGGATCATCATGATCCGCCCCTCTCGAAATAACGGCGGACGATCCCGCCCTGAACAACCGATCTCAAGTCCCAGGAGACGGCGAAGCGTGGGAGTGGGCTCTCGGTTGGGCGACTCCAAAACTTGAGGGCGGCATCTTGCTTTGACCTCGAGAAAGGGTCAAGGCGGAATCCGCGCTTTTTTTACGACGACCTGCTCGCGGCGATGCCGCCCGCGGGCCGAAAGGGGCGGTCCACGATCGCGACCGTGGCGGCGCACGGGAGCTTTTTGCCAGGGATTGGGGGCGGAAGTGGTCGAAAAAACGTCTGGCTGTACGAGTTGCGAATAAGACGCGACAATCAATCGTCTTCAGTACAGGGGTGAATCATGCTCGAGACCCTCGACGACGCACGGACGGCCGACCTGGCCCTGGTTCAGAGTGCTCGCTCTGGGGACGATTCGGCCCGAGCCGCGTTGTACGAACGGCATCGAGATGATTCGTTCCGGGTAGCCTATCGGTTATTGGGCAACGAGCACGACGCCTTGGACGTGGTTCAGGACGCGATGATCAAGGCCTTC
>DAIDHE010000003.1 GCA_027459775.1 Planctomycetales bacterium
TATCGGACGATCGAGGATCTCGAACGGATTCTCGCCTATGCCGGCAAAGCGCGGTCCGCGGCGGTGATCGGGGGCGGCTTGCTCGGGCTCGAGGCGGCCAAGGCGGTCCGCGACCTGGGACTCGAGACCCACGTCGTCGAGTTCGCCCCCCGGCTGATGCCCCGGCAGGTGGACGAGACCGGCTCGCGGACGCTGCTCGAGAAGATCGAGAGGCTCAGCGTCCGGGTCCACCTGGGCAAGAGCACACGAGAGTTCCTGGGCAACGGCAAGGTCGAGGGCCTCGCGTTCGAGGACGGCGGCCGGCTGGCGGTCGACATGGTGGTCGTCTCGGCGGGCATCCGCCCGCGCGACGAGCTGGCCCGCGCGTGCGGGCTCGAGGTCGCGCCCCGGGGCGGGGTCAAGGTCGACGACGCGCTGGTGACCTCGGACCCCGCGATCCTCGCCATCGGCGAGGTCGCGTCGCACCGGGGTCTGACATACGGGCTGGTCGCGCCCGGTTACGTGATGGCCGACGTCGCCGCGGCCAACCTGACCGGCGAAACGCGGACGTTCGCGGGCTTTGACATGTCGACCAAGCTCAAACTCATGGGCGTCGACGTCGCCAGCTTCGGCGATCCGTTCGCCGATAACGCCGGAGCGCGGGCGCTGACATATGAAGACCCATTCAGCGGCGTCTACAAAAAGCTGGTCTTCGATCGCGAAGGGACGCGGCTCCTGGGGGGAGTGCTCGTGGGCGACGCCGCGGATTTCGGCCTGTTGCTCGGCTTGTTCAAAAGCGCGGACCCGCTCACGGTCCCTCCGGGCGCACTCTTGTCGTCGGGTTCGAGCCGCGCCGGCGGCGGCGAGCTCGACGCCCAGGTCTGCTCGTGCAACAACGTCGGCGAGCGCCAGATTCGCTCGGCCGTACGCGATCAGAAGCTCGCGACCGTGGCCCAGGTCAAGACCTGCACGAACGCCGGCACCGGCTGCGGCGGCTGCGTGCCGCGGCTGGGTGAATTGCTCAAGACCGAGCTCAAGGCCATGGGCGCGCGCGTCGACAACCGGCTCTGCGAGCACTTTCCGCACAGCCGCCAGGAGCTCTATCAGATCGCGATGATCAAGCGAATCACAACCTTTGACGCCTTGATCACCGCGCATGGCCGCGGCCACGGCTGCGAGGTCTGCAAGCCGGCCGTGGCCTCGATCCTGGCGAGCCTCTGGAACGAAAACGTCCTCGACCCCGCCCACGCCACGCTCCAGGACACCAACGACCGCTTCCTCGCCAACATTCAGCGCGGCGGTTTGTACTCGGTCGTTCCCCGCGTCCCCGGCGGCGAGATCACGCCGGAAAAGCTGATCGTGCTGGGCGAGGTCGCCAAGAAGTACGGCCTCTACGCCAAGATCACCGGCGGCCAGCGCGTCGACTTGCTGGGAGCGCCCGTGCATTTGCTCCCGGACATCTGGAGCGAGCTCGTGGCCGCCGGGTTCGAGAGCGGCCACGCTTACGGCAAGGCCGTGCGCACCGTCAAGAGCTGCGTCGGATCGGCGTGGTGCCGTTACGGCGTTCAAGACTCGGTCGGATTCGCCGTCCAGGTCGAGCTCCGCTATCGCGGCCTCCGAGCGCCACACAAGCTCAAGGGGGCGGTGTCGGGCTGCGTGCGCGAATGCGCCGAGGCCCAGAGCAAGGATTTTGGCCTGATCGCCACCGAGAAAGGCTACAACCTCTTCGTCTGCGGCAACGGAGGCGCGCGCCCCCGTCACGCCGACCTGCTCGCCGCCGACCTCGATCCCGAAACAGCCATCCGCTATATCGATCGATTTCTGATGTATTACATTCAAACAGCCGATCGACTCACACGCACCTCGGTCTGGCTCGAAAGCCTCGAGGGCGGCATCGAATACCTCCGCGACGTCGTCGTTCACGACCGCCTGGGCGTCGCCGCCGACCTCGAGCGCCAGATGCAGGCACTGGTTGATTCTTATCAGTGCGAATGGAAATCCGTGGTCGACGACCCCGAAAAGCGCCGATTCTTCACCCAGTTCGCCAATACCGCGGAGACGGTCGAGGGCGTGGAGTGGGTGTCCGAGCGCGGCCAGAAGCGGCCCGCCGACTGGCCGTCCGATTTCGTGCCGCTCGACCAGCTCGGGCGCGGGCCCAAGGTCGCGCGGAAGCTCGACCAACCCCCGGCCGCCAGGCGCTGGGTCCGCGTCGGATCGGTGGACGATTTTCCTCCGGACGGCGGCCGCGCGATCAAGCACGGCGAAACCGAGATCGCCGTCTTCCGGTTCGCCTCCCGCGGCGAGTGGTACGCCTGCCAGAACACCTGCCCCCACAAGCGCGAGGCGGTGCTCGCCCGCGGGCTGATCGGCGACCAGCAGGGCGTGCCCAAGGTCGCCTGCCCGCTGCACAAGAAGGCGTTCTCGCTCGAGTCGGGCGAATGCCTGGGGGGCGAGGCCTATCACGTCGCCGTCTTCCCGGTTCGCGTCGTGGGCGACCAAGTTCAGGTCGAGCTGCCGTCGGAAAACGAACTGGAACGCCGCGCCCGTGCCGCCAGGCCCTGCGCCTCGGCCTGCGTGTGATCGATCCCGCAAGATCTGTTTCCTGGGAGCCCCGATTGAATGAACCCGCGTGAATTCCGTACCGCCGGCCACGAGCCGAGTTTGATCAGCGCATTCTTGTATTTTAGCATGAGCTCGATGATCTGGCTCATTCCCGGCTCGCTGGCGAACTCGATCGCCCCGGATTTCAACCTGTCGGACGCCCAGAAGGGCCTGCTGGTGGCGACGCCGCTTTTGGGGGGCACGCTGCTGCGAATCGCGCTCGGGCTGGCGGCGGACCGCCTGGGAGCGCGGCGAACGAGCATCCTCGGGATGGTGCTGACGACGATTCCGCTCGCGCTCGGCTGGCTCTGGGCCGATCGCTTCGACGAGATGCTTTTGGTGGGGCTGCTCTTGGGCGTGGCGGGGGCGAGCTTCGCGGCCGCGCTGCCGCTGGCCAGCCGCTGGTATCCGGCGCGGTTCCAGGGGCTTGCGATGGGCATCGTCGGCGCGGGCAATTGCGGCACCGCCCTGGCCACCTTCCTGGGCCCGCGACTCGCCGCCGCCTGGGGCTGGCACGCGGTCTTCGGCCTGGCCTTGATCCCGCTTCTGGCCACGCTCGGCTTCTTCATGGTCTTCGCCAAGGACAGCCCCAGCCAGCCGCCGCCGCGGCCGCTTCGTGCGTATGCCGATATCATCAAGAGTGCCGACGCATGGTGGTTCGCATGGCTTTATGCGATCACCTTCGGAGGGTTCATCGGGCTCGCGAGCTTTCTCAACGTCTTCTTCCTGAGCCAGTATGGGCTCTCCAGGGTCGGCGCCAGCGGGTTCGCGACCTTCTGCGTGATCGCCGGCTCGGCCCTGCGGCCCTTGGGCGGTCATCTCGCCGACCGCTTCGGCGGCGTGCGAATTCTGACGTGGCTTTATGTGATCGCGGGTGCGATGATGCTCGGGATGGCGAGCCTGCCGTCGCTCTGGACGGGCACACTGCTCTTGTTCGTGACGATGTCGGCCCTGGGGATGGGCAACGGCGCGGTCTTCCAGCTTGTGCCCCAGCGGTTTCCCCGCGAGATCGGCGTGACGAGCGGGATCGTCGGCGCGGCCGGCGGATTCGGCGGCTTCTTGCTGCCGACTCTTCTGGGCGCGTTCAAGCAGGCGACCGGCGGGTTTGGCGGCGGCTTCCTGGCGTTCGCCGTGCTGGGCTGCCTGGGCGGGGCCGCCGCGATCCTCCACGCCAGCCGCGGCTGGCGCGGAGCGATCATAGGCGAGAGGGGCCACGCCGCCACGAACGCCCCGCTCGCGAACCTGGCCGAGGCGTAAGCCCGCGCGATCATCGGCCCGCGGCCGACCGAGCGATGCGTCCGGAAAGAGAATCTTAAGCATGAGTATCTCCACACCGTTCGATGGCTTGCGAGTCGCGATCTTCGAGGCCCGGATGGCGGGCGCTCTCGCCGAGATGGTGGCCCGGCAGGGGGGCGTGCCGGTCGCCGCGCCCGCGCTGCGGGAGGTTCCGCTTGAAGACAATCCCGAGGCCCGTTCGTTCGTGGACAACCTGCTGGCCGGCCAGTTTGACGTTGTGATCTTCGAGACCGGCGTGGGCGTGCGCTACCTGGTCGATTCCGAGCGTTCGCGACTTTCGGGGCCGGCCTGGGTCCAGGCTCTTTCCAGGACCAAGGTCGTCGCGCGCGGCCCCAAGCCGGCGGCGGCCCTGCGCGAGCTTGGGGTCGCGATCGATCTCCGGGTTCCCGAGCCCAACACCTGGCGCGAAACTCTGGCAGTCCTGGACGAGCACCTGCCGGTCGCCAGCCTGCGCGTGGCGGTCCAGGAATATGGAGCACCGATCCCCGAGCTTACCGGCGGTCTTGAGCAGCGAGGCGCCGTCGTGACCCGCGTCCCGATCTATCGCTGGGCGTTGCCCACGGATCTCGGCCCGCTCCGCGCCGCCCTGACCGCGATCGCGGAGCGCCAGATTGGCGCGGCCCTCTTCACCTCGGCCCAGCAAGTCGAGCATCTGCTCCAGATCGCCGCCGAGATGGATCTCGAGCCCGCCGTGCGCGCCGCCTTCGCCCAACAGGTCGTCACGGGCTCGATCGGACCCACCACCTCCGCCGCCCTCCGCGCCCACGGCCTGCCCGTCGATATCGAGCCCGACCACCCCAAATCCGGCCACCTGGTCGCCGCCGTCGCGGCCGCCTGGAAAAGCGTCGGCAAGAATCGAGCCACGGAATAAAAAGACCGGGGCCGATCGCGGTTTCACACCCAGGCTGCGGAGTTTCGTCTTCATACACACGCTGCCTTTCCCAGCTTTTTCTCGATGAGTTGCCTGTGACACGCCGCTGTCGTAGACTCACATGGCCCGCGATCGCGAATTGGCTCGGGTCGGCATCCACCACGGTTCCACGAACAACGAGGCGGCCATGAGTCTGCTCCCGCGTTTCCCCGTCCCCACCCGTACCCGCCGATCGCCAGACAGGGGCGGCTCACACTGGCGGACGAGAGCGTTCGACCACGAACTCGAGCGCAGAATCACCCCGTCGACCCTCACCACGTTTCAGTTCCAGATCCCCGCCAGCGTCGCGAACATGGGGGTGCAGCTTGGGCTCTTCGGCAATGCGCCCCAGGCGCAGGGCCAGTCGACGACCGAGCAAGAATACCTCGCCGAGCCATCGCCGGGCGTATATGCGTTCCAGGACATACCGACCACCGGCTCGCTTTCGCTGATCACTCTCGCCAACCCCTCCACCACGAATACGTTGCCGATCACCGTCTCGATCCCGATCCCGGCCCAGCAGCTTTTGGCGGGCGCGGCCGTGATGTTCGTCGGACCCAACAAGGGCATCCCGATCCAGTCGAGCGCCAGCTACAGCACCGGCTTCGTCGCCGTCCCGACCACGGCGACCAATCCCAACGACGTCTTCTCATTATTCGAATTGACCAATACTGAACCGAGCGCTGGCCAGTATTCGCTCGATGTCGACATCTCGGAGGTCGACCAGTTCGGATTCACCTACACGGTCACGTCGTCGAACGCCGCCCCCTATCCACTGGCGACCGTGGGCACGACCCCCACCCGTTCCACGTTTTTCACCCAGTTCAAGAACACGTTCTCGACCAGCAACACGGCGTTTCTGGAGTCGCTCGCGCTCGGCCAAAATAGCAACGGACAGCAGTTGCGGCTGGTGGCCCCGCAGACCATCCTGGGAACTTTCGAAAGCGCGGGTCCGAGCCTGATCTCGGCCGGGGCTCAAGGAACCGGCGGCAACGGCGGCCTGACGGCGGGGACGGCGTATTATTACCTGATCACGGCCGTGAGCGCGACCGGCGAGTCGATGCCGAGCGCGAACCTGGCCTACGCCGGCGGGATCGTGAACAGCACCTCGAGCGTGGTGCTCAACTGGCAGCCGTACACGGGGATTCAGAACGCCTCCGGCCAGAACAATCCCTTCATCTCGGGCAGCACCGCGACCACGGGTTACAACATCTACCGGGGCGTCGGCCAGGCGCCCGACGGCAGCGGCGCTCACCCGCCGGCGATCGGCCAGTTCCAGCTCATCGGCTCGGCCGCGGGCGCGAACACGACGACCTTCACCGATCCCGGCCTCACCCCGACCAGCCAGACGCCGCCGTCCAACAGTTATGGATTCGATCCGCTCAGCACCTATTTCACAACGGCGATCAATAACTTTTTCACTTACTATACGAATAATTCGTTCACGTATACCCAGAGCCCTCAAGCATCGGGATTCGGCGACACGACCTTCACCGGCCGGGTGGCGAGCATCGTCCCCGACTGGGAATCCGCCGGTTCGAACCTGCCATACTCCGTTCTTCAGCTCACCGGGTCGGGGGGCGAATTCAACGGCGTGACGTTCAACATCTACGATCCGCTCTTCTCCACGAATACCAATGGCATCACCGGGCTCTCGCCCATGCCGTCGTGGCTGACCGCGGTTTCGGCGGCGACCGAAACGCCCTCGCAGATGGTTTTCGGATGCGACGGCGTGTTCGCGACCAACTCGGTCGATCCCGACGTTCTCGGCATCGGTGGGAGCCACCCCGGCGTGCCGGTCGGCGACGCCCAGAAATCGATCGGCAACATCGAGAACGTGATCGTGTCGGCGCTCAACCGCGGGCTGGCGACCCTGTCGCCCAACCTCGGACCCAACCAGTGGGTGAACCCGCTCCAGTTCACCGCCGACCCCGTCCCCGGCGCGGGGGGGAAGCTCGCCTCGAATCAGACCTATTATTATGAGATCACGTCTGTTCTCGCTTCTGGAGGCGAGACCGTCCCCACCCGGGAAGTGGCCGTCGCGCTGGCAAGCGGGCAGTCCTCGGCCACGCTCACCTGGGCGGCCGTCGATCCCTCGGTCGCGTCGTCCTTTAACATCTATCGCGGCACGGCCTCGGGCCAGGAAACGCTGATCGCCTCCGTGGCGAACACCACGCCGCCGCCCACGTCGTTCGTCGACCTGGGGCAAACGTCCTCGACGACCGCGCCGCCGTACCAATTCTATTCGCCGGGTTCGACTTCCAACCTCTATTCGGCTTTTCTGCACCAGAACAGCACCACCAACCCCGCGACCGGGATCAGCGTGAACGGACTGGTCTACGGCTATCCCTTCGACGACCAGGGCAATTTCTCGACCAACATTCAGTACCCGACCGGCAGCTTGCCCGCCACGGTGACGTTCACGCTGGGCTCGTTCGCCCCGAGCCCCGGGCCCGCGCCCATCGCCGCGACCGCGGGAACGCCGTTTACCATGTCGTTTTCGGGGACGACCGGCGAGACGATCCATTTCAGCACCTCCGACGCCCGATCCCAATTGCCCGCCGACTATACCTTCGTCGCCTCGGACAATGGAGCTCATGTCTTTACATTCACACTTGATCAATCGGGGGCGGAGACGGTCACGATCACCGGCCCCGGCGGCAGCTTCACGCAGACCGCGACCGTGAACGTTTCGCCGGGCGCCGCCAGCCAGATCGTCTTCGTCCCCGTGCCGCGGACGGAATTCATCAGAACTCCATTCGCGGTGACGATCGAGGCGCTCGACGCCTTTGGCAATCTCGCCCCGGCCGCGAGTGGCATTCTCACGCTCAGGAGCCCCGATCTGTTCAGGCCGATCCAGGCGACTTTCCAGAACGGAATGGCCGATTTCACCGCCTCGCTCAAGCGGGCTGGGCGTTTCTTCTTGCGGGCGACCTCGCCTTATGGCACTGCCGTGTCGAGCCCAATCGGCGTGTCGGATGCGACTTATTTCGCCGTGCACGGGAACAAGTTCGTGACCGCGGGTCGGCCGCTTCATCTGACGGTCCTCGCACGCTGGAAGTTCGGGCTGGTCGATCGGAACTACGGTGGAACGATCGACGTTTATGACGGCGGCCAGCTTATCGGTTCCGGGGTCGCCAAGAGCGGCGTCGCCGAGATCACGGTGAGCCCGCCGGCCGAGCCGGCCGATCAATGGCTCGTCTTTCGCGACAGCTTGAAGAGTTCGGTCGCCGGTCGCAAACTCATCGTCCTCACGAGGCCTAGCGGTCCGCTGGCGCTCGTCCGTCAGAAGGCGTGAACGTCCTCGATGAGCGCTCTGGATGGACGGTCTTGTTCCTGCACCTCGGCGTCTATTCCAGGTTCACCACCACCCGTGCCAGTTCGTGCGGAGTGAGGTCGACCAGGACGGCGTCGTATTCGACCTTGAGCTCGATCATGATCTCGCCCTGGAAGTCGACCTGGCGCGCCCGGCGGGGGTTCTTGAAGAGCCGCAGCCGGCAGCGAGCGGCGCGGCCGGTGGATTCCAGCAGGTGGAACGCCAGCCCAGGGCCTTCGTCCTCGATCGATTCCAGGAATTCGACGCGCGTCACCAGGATGCCCGGATGGTCGAGACGGACGAGCCAGCCGCTGGTTGATTCTTGAGGCCCCGAGGCGCGGGGGACGACAACGGCGGGAGTCAGCACATCGAAGGCCGCATGCGATGGATGCTCAAGCTCAAGCGCAATCCCCGTGTGAAATAAACGCACTTGTTCACGACCAGCGATCAAGATCGTGTCCAGCATCCGGGGGTTGTGGCGGCGATGAAACGGAAGGCCCGCCGTGAGCACCGCCGTCCGCTCTTTTCGTGTGGAAACGTCGAATCCCTCGGGCGTTTCCGGCCGGTCGATCTCGGTGATCTCGGGTGAACCCATGACGATTCGTCGAACCATCGCGTCGGGGTCGGGCCACGCCCAGCGACACGCCAGGTAAGACGTCCACGGATCGGCCTTGGCCGTGCGCTCGAGCCACGCGCCGTCGAGGTCGAAGAGCTCGATCTCGAGCTCCAGGATCGGGCGGGCCGTCCAGAGCCGATAGCGCTGGCGAAACGACGCCAGTCGCACGTTCGAGGTCGGATCGAACAGGCCCCCTGTCGCCGTCGCCTGCGCCAGTGCGGGCCCGGCGTAGTCGAGCTCGAACCGCTCGCCCACCATCCGCGAGCCGACGGGGGCGCCGTTCTTGTCGACCAGGCCGTGCACGACGAGCTGCTGACCCAATCGCTGGCTTTTCTCGGCGGGGCCGTGGACCCCACGGACGCCCCCCGTCGCCTTGTCGATCTCAACGGATAGGAACTCGTTGCTCAGTCGCCGGTCCTGGGCTTGCACCCGATGGGTCGCGTCCGGGCCGGCGCCGCTTGCGATCCTGGGGATCCAGACGAAGCCGAGCGGGGGCGCGTCGACCACCGCGGCCGTGCCCTCCTCGATGAACTGTACCGCTCGCAGCGAGCCATGAGCCGCCAGATTCGGGGCAGCGCCTGGAAGCACGACTGCCACTCGCCGAGCGACGGAGAGCGAGTTGAACACCAGCCAGCCCGCGGGGTCGGAATTGTCGCCGACGACTTCACGGCCGACGACGCCGTCCGCGAGCGCATGTCCGGCTCCGATGGCCGCGGCTTCGAGCTCCGAATCGGCGATGGGCGGGCGCTCGAGCTCGATCTGTTCCTCGAGCGCGGCGAGATCGGGAGGCTGCCCATGTTTCGCGCCCGGCGCCAGCGATCGCGCGATGGCGCGGGCCAGGGAGTCGGCCGCGCGGAGGGCCTCGAACCGCGCCCGCATGCGATGTCGCCGTGCGATCGAGCTCGAGGGGCCGGGGTCGCCGGCGAGGGCGGCCTGCGCCAGGTAGGGCGATTTGTAATGGTCGGCGTCGCGGCGGAACGATTCATACGGGCGGTCGGTGTTTTCGAAATAGTCGCCCAGCGTCATGAACCGGCCCATGACCGGCGAGTAGGCGACCGAGCGTCTGAGGTCGGCATAGGCGGGCGCCACGGGGCGCGGCCAGTGGAGCAGGGGGAGGGTGGCGACGTGGTCGTCTTTCATCGTGGCCGCCAGCCGCGACGGCAGCCGCCAAAGAGCCGCCGGCCGATCCGCGGCCACGGGCGGGCGCGTCAGGGTCTCGAGCGCGGCCCCGTCGCGCCCCTCCCACATCCGCTTGGTCTCGGCCGGGACCGGATAGACGCCCGCGTCGAAACCCATGTGCAACGCGAAGCGGAATCCAAACCGCTTGACAATCTGTGGGACGAGCGGGTGCAGCCCGAAGCGGCGGCGGGCGAAGGTCTCGACCCCGCGATCGTCGAGCACGCGATGGTATGCCGCGGCCCCCTTGGCGAACCGCCAGATGATCGATTCAATCGGCAGCAACGAATCCGTCGATTCGTCGTAGCTCCCACCTGCAACGTCGGCCCAGCCCTCGCTGATCGCCTTCAGCAGCGCGGTCAGGCGCTCGGCGTCGCGCTCGGCCAGCTTCTCGATGGCATTCGCTTGCGCGATGAAGCTGATCGGCACGGGGGTTTCGAGCGGGTCGGCGAGCGCCCCCGCGGGTGAATCGGCGTCGAGCATGCAGAGGTCGAGTAAATAAGCATCGACGGGATAAAACCGCTCGCGCGCCTGGGTCAGGATCTCAAAGCCCGCGCGCAGGCGATTCACCGCCGCCGTCGCGTCGCCCGCGCGCCAGCCCCGAGCGCCCGCCAGGACCTCGCGGGCGAGGCTCTCGTGGTCGACGGTGTCGGCGTGGCCCATCGCGCAGGTGAGCTCGCGGAGCATCCAGAACGTCGTCCCCAGCGCCATGAAGTCGCGCGCCGCGTTCGCCAGATCGGGCCCTTCGATGGAAGCGGGTGTGCCATCCACGTGTAGTGTTTCTTGGATGACATGAATCAGGCCGTCGCGATCTTCGTCGGCCTCGATGAGAATTGCTCCCGAGTCGGCGGCGCTCGTCTGGTATCCCGACGGGAGCTCGTGCCATAGGCCGCGGGGCAGGACGCGGATTTCGCGTGGGCCCGCCGGCGACGGGGCCTGGAGCGGCTCGACGCGAGGCAGTTCGGCGGCCTGCGCAAGGAGCGCGGGGTGCCAGAGCGCCGACACGCCGCACCAGACGGCGAGCGCCAGCTCGTCGCTCGCGCCTTCGGGCGGCGCCTGGCCGTCATAGGGCGCGAGCGCGATCAGGCGAAAGCCGGCGGATTCGGCTTCCGTCGGCTCGACGAGGGTGGGCTCAAGAGTAGGGGACGGGTCGTTGTTCATCGTTCAGGCGCCCAGGGCCGATTTGAGCGCTGCCAGGTCGGCGCTCAGGGTCTCGAGGCCCGTCTTGAGGGTTTCGACTTCCGACCGCAGCGCCGCCAGCTCGCCGTGCAGGGTCTCAAGCTCGGCGGAGTGATCGACGGCGGCCCTGGCGGATGGGCCGGCGTCGTGGTCGTATCCCAGCTCATCCTCGGCGGCGAATCGAGCCGCGTATGTGTGCCGGATCTTGGCGAGCTCGTCCGGGGGATAGAATCCATGCGCGACGACCACGCCGCGTTTCTGACCGGGCGGCGAGAGATAGTGGACGAGCCCGCGGGCGGCCAAGGCCTGAAGGATCGCCTGGAGTCCGGGAAGATCGAGGGTCTTTTCCATGCGGACCGCGCGTGCCCGCAGGTCGCCCTCGGTCTGGGGCCCTCGGAGCCAGAGCTCGGCCAAGACGGCCAGCTCGGGGCGGGTGACCTTGAGCCACTCATAAAACTCGTGTTTCCAGCGCGGCACCCGGCCGCCGGCGTCGACCATGACGAGGCCGCCCCGCTTCCGCAAGGCGTGCAACGTCTCTTCCGCGTCGTCCACGTCGTAATTGACGATGGGGTCGCGGTTGGTCTTCTGGTTGCAGGCGGTCATCACCGCCGACACCGTCATGGGGTAATACTCAGGCGTCGTCCTCGACTTCTCGACCAGGACGCCCGCGACCCGTCGTTCGCGCGCGTTCAGGAAGGGTGGAGACGGGACTGGGGTTTCACTGTCGCTCATGATCGATCAAACCATGCCGTTTCTGAAGATGTGCGTCAGGTAATCATAGAATCGTCAATTGGTTCCGATCAGGGGAGCTCCATCCGCAGCGTGCCGGTGACGCGGTTGGTGAAATTGGCGATTCCCACCGTCATCGCCAGCTCCAGAATCTGACGGTCGCCGAGCACTTCCTTGAGCCGCGCGAACAGGGCGTCGTCCACCTCGACCTGGCGGGTGACCGTCTCGGCGTAGCGCATGACCTCGCGCTCGAGCGGGGTGTAGGCGTCGCTCGACTCGAATCGCGCGGTCTCGCTGGTCTGTCGATCGGTGAGCCCTGCCTTCTTGCCGATCTCGCGATGGTGGTGCAGGCAGTAGGCGCAGCCGTTGACCTCGGAGGTCCGGATGTAGGCGAGCTCGCGGAGCTTGCCATCGAGCTCGGTGAGCGGCAGGGTGCCATTGAGCCCCAGGAACGCCTCGAGCATGGCGGGGTTGTGCGCCATCGCGCGAAAGACGTTGGGTACGACGCCGAGCTTTTTCTCCATGCCGTCGAAGATCGGCTTGATCTTGGCGGGGGCGTCTTCGTTCGAGACATAGCTGATCAGTGCCATCGCGGGTTCTCCAGGTGCCAGCCAGGCCAGGGCATGCGCGCGGCCCTCGCGACCGCGCCGACCCCTGCACTCGCGATCATCGTAGTCGCCCCAGCGCGGGGCGTTCAAGGCGCGAGCCGGCGTCTAGGGTGCGGCCAGATACGGCTCGCGGGTGCTCGAAAGGCGCTCGGGCGGCGACCAGACGGGCAAGTCGCAAAGGCCCCCGCCGCAATAAAGGTGGTGCCAGAGCTGGGTCGAAACAACACATGTAAGCCCCACGTCGTGAACGAATCGTGAGGGCGTGATCCGGGGAATGCTCGTCTGCCAGAAGCGCTGGCGCGCGACCCCCTCGGGATCAAAAAAGCCCGTGGCCTTCAGCGATTCGGGGCTCAAGAGCTGGTCGACCCACGACGGCCGATTGGCGTCCAGGAACGTCGCCGCCATGTGCGCCCGGAACATCGTCTTGGGCCGGTTGGCGATGCGCTCGGGCAAGATCCGCGCCGCCACCTGGCGGAGGATCCATTTTTCGGTGAGCCCCTTCAGTTTATACTCGGGCGCGATCCGCGCGCAGAAGGCGATCACGTCGTCGTCGAGGAACGGATAGCGGGTCTCGACCGAGGCGTTCATCGCGATGCGGTCGCCCTTCGAGATCATGAGCAGCCCGGCGAGCATGACCTTGTAGCCGACGTAGAGCGACTGATTGAGCGGGTGCCAGCGTTTGATGCGGTCGTTGGTCACGTCGAGGTCGGAATAGGGGCTGTGGTCGCCGAGGGTGCGCCACATCTCGGCGGAATAGAGCTGGGGCTTGGCCTGTGAGATGAGCTCATATAAATCTTGTTGGGCCGGGCGCGTGCCGGCGATGGCGAGCTCGGGCGGGAGCCTGAGATTGCGCCCCGACACGCTCCCCATGAGCGCCTTGCGAAAGAGCCGCGGCAGCCCCTGGCCGATCCGCCCGGTGATCCGGTCGCGGATCGCCTGGGTCTTGTACCACACGTAACCGGCCAGGGCCTCGTCGGCCCCCTCGCCGGTGAGCGCCACCTTGTAGCCCTGGCCATGGACCGCCTGCGCCAGCCGCAACAGGGCCGCGCACGACGTGTCGAGCACCGGCCCCTCGGCCGCCCGCACGAGCTCCGGAAACGTCGCGGCGATCTTGGATCGATCCATCGTCACGGTCGTCAAGGGCGAGCCCAGCATCTCGGCCGCCTCGGTCGCGTGGGCGCGCTCGTCGGGCCCGGCCCTGTCGAGCCCGATCGTGAAGGCCGGGATCGGCTCGCCCCGGTGCTTGCTGCAAAAGCCCAGCACCACCGTCGAATCCAACCCGCCCGAGATGTAGCTCACCACCGGCACGTCGCTCCGCAGCCGCCGCTCGACCGATTGCTGGAGCAACCCCTCGAGCTCTTCCACCAGCGGCGTCGGGTCGGCCATCCGCTCCTCGTCGCCCTTGTCCGGGAAATCGAGATCCCAGTAACAATGCTTCGAGACCCGGCCGTCGGCGATCTTGAGAAAATGACCCGGCGGCAACGACGAAATCCCCTCGAAAAACGTCCGCGTCGTACCCGCACAAAAGAATGTGAATAAGTGATCGATTCCTTTGGCGTCGGGCCGAGCGGCGACGAGCCCCGACGCCAGCAGCGCCTTGATCTCGGAGCCCCAGAGCAGCCATCCGTCGGCCAGGGTGTAATAAAGCGGGCAGATGCCCACCCGGTCGCGGCCCAGGATCAGGGTCCGCGTGTTGCGGTCCCAGAGCGAGACGGCGAACTGGCCACGGGCCTTTTCAAACATCCGCGCGCCCAGGTCTTCATAAAGATGGACCCAGGCCTCGGTATCGCAGCGGGTGGCGAGCCGATGGCCGCCCGCGAGTAGATCCTTGCGCAATTCGGGATACTCAAAGAGCTCGCCGTTGAAGGCGACCCAGATCGAGCGGTCCTCGTTCGGGATCGGCTGGCGGCCGCCGGCGAGATCGATGATCGACAGCCGCCGCGCGCCCAGCGCCACGCCAGGCTCGATGTGGATGTGCTCGTCGTCCGGGCCGCGGTGCGCGATCGCGCCCGTCATGGCCAGGAGCCTGCGCTCGGAGAATTCGCGCTCACCCGTTAAATCGACCGCGCCGGCGATGCCGCACATCGTGATGACCTCAATCCAGCCAGCCGAGCGCGACCCCGCGCACCCGCCTGAAACCGCGTCTTGGGAACCTTGCTCAAAGTCGCCGTGACTCGCCCATAACCCCTCGTCGGGCGTTTTTCCCGACACATCGGAGCCTATACATCCCTATCAGGCAACCGCCGCCAGGGTCAAGGCGATTCGACCTCGGGCGGCCTCTCTCTGATCGACCCCCGCGCCCGCCCGCCAACACCGAAACTGGAGGAATACCCATGGCACAAAGTGAACACTCCGCTCGACGAGGCGTATCGCCCCGCGCAATCGAAAAAGTCGAGCGCCATCGCGGCTATTTCTTGACCTGGACGGGGAGGTCGTTGATCTTGGCGGCGAGGATGAAATCGTTCTCGGTGAGGCCGCCGACGGCGTGGGTCCAGATCGCGATCGTGACCTTGCGATAGCCCTCGAGATGGAGGTCGGGGTGGTGGCCTTCGTCCTCGGCGAGGGCGGCCACGCGGTTGAAGAAGTCGATCCCGGCCATGAAGTTCTTCATGGTCCAGGTTCGGCTGATGCGGCCAGCGCCCTGGTCGAGCGCCCAGCCGGGGACGCTCGGGAGCAAATCCTCGGCCGCCTGGCGGTCGAGCGGCGGAATGCCCCCTTCGCAGGGGACGCAGCGCTTGCGCGTAAGCTCTTCATGTGTGAGCGTGCTCATGGGTCAGGTCTCCGGGTGCGGGGCGTGGTTCAGCGATAGCTTTCGGAATCGGCCGGGAAGCGGCCCTCGGCGACGTCGGCGACGTAACGGAGGGCGGCGGACTTGATCGTGTCGGAAAGCGTGGCGTAACGGCGGGCGAACCTGGGGCTGAAGCCGCCGCCGAACCCGAGCATGTCGTGAAGCACCAGCACCTGGCCGTCGCACTGAGCGCCAGCGCCGATGCCGATCGTCGGGATTGGCAGCTTGGCGGTGATCGAGGCCGCCAGCTCGGCCGGTACGCACTCGAGTACGACCGCGAACGCGCCCGATTCCGAGACGGCAAGGGCGTCGGCGGTCACCCGCTCGGCCGAGCGCTCGACCCGATACCCGCCCAGGCGGCGGATCGACTGCGGCGTCAGCCCCACATGCCCCATCACCGGAATCCCGACGTCGACCAGCTTGCGAATGGTCTTGGCCTGGGTCTCGCCCCCCTCGAGCTTGACCGCCTGGCAGTTCGTTTCCTTGAGCACCCGGCCGGCCGAGCGGATCGCCTGACGGGTCGACGCCTGATACGACAGAAACGGCAGGTCGGCCACCACGAGCGCCCGTTTCGCCGCGCGCGCGACCATCTCGGCGTGATAGACGATCTGATCCAGGGTTACCTTGAGCGTGGTGTCCCATCCCTGGACGGTCGTGCCCATCGAATCGCCCACCAGCAGGCAGTCGACCCCCGCGGAATCCAGGGCCTGGGCGGTCGGGAAATCATACGCCGTCAAGACGCTGATCCGCCGCTTCTGCGCCTTCCATGCCGCGAACTCGGGAACGGTGACCGGCCGGGGTTCGCTTGTCATCAGCGTGTGCTCCCGGCGATGGCCAGTTCGGCGATGAAAATCGAGGGGATGTCCATCTTGACCTTGTAGCGTCGGCGGACGGCGTCGTGCAAGTCTTTTCGCCGCGGGTCCAGCCCCGCGTCGCCCAGATCGGCGAAATAGAGCGCCCCGCGTGTGCGATAGAAATCGACCAGATCGATCGTGCGCCCGAGCTCGGCCGCCTGGCCCCACTCGCCCGCGGCCCGCCGCGCGGCGGGACCGGTCCACTCCAGCCGGCAGCCCCGACGATCGGCCTGAAACAACAGAGCCTCGGGCGCGACCACGAGCGCGCCCTTGGGGACGACGGTCTGAACCGCCCGCCCGGCCTCGACGATCGAGCGCCATTCCCGAGGCGTCTCGAACGTCGACCGCGCCTGAACCAGGGCGAGCCCCATCAAGACGAGCGCGGGCAAGCCCCCCAGCCACGGGCGGGCTTGCCCGATCGAGGCCAGCGCCCGACCCACCCCGACGGCCATGGCGGGTGCGAGCGGCAGCCAGTAATACTCGTGATGGAGCTTGGCGGAAAGCAGCGCCATCACCGCGAGCGTCGATCCCGCCCAGACCAGCCAGAGCCGATCCCTCGACCTCGCGCCGCACGCCAAACCCCAGACGCCAAGCACCGTCCCGATCGGGGTAAACGCGCGAACGCACAAGACCTGGGCCACGAACCGCGCCGTCCCAGGCTGAAGGAGAGCCGCCAGACCGGCCGTACCAAGCCAGACCGCCTGATTGTCAGCCGAGGCCCGCGAGCCACCCGCTCGACCGATCAGGCCAATCGCCCACACATACCACAAAACCGCCGGCAGCACGGTCGCCCCCAGCGCCATCAGTTTCGCCAGCCTGAGCGGCCGGCTCGCGAGCAGGATCGGGACCAGCAGATAGGCCAGAATGACCCGCGCCGCGAACCCCGCCGCGAGCAGGCACCATCCCGCGGCCAGGAGCGCCCTCCAGCGGCCGCGCGCGGCTTGATTCCCGGCGAGCCCCTGGTTCCAGCAAGCGAAGCCAGCCAGGACGAGCCCAAGCGCGAGGGCGTCGGGCTGGAACGCGCGGCCGTAGCGGATCCCCAGCGGAAAGACGGCCAACGCGAGAACCGCGTAACACGCCCCCGAGCCCTCCCGACCCCTGACCAGCACAAAGAGCCCAACGGCAGCCAGCCCCCACCCAAGCGTCGAGACCAGCCGGCCCGCCGCGACCAGCGAAACCCCGGTCAGACGCTCGAGCCCGATCACGAGCGTCTGATAGATCGGAGGCTCGACGACGAAATAATTCGGAAAGGGCGCCGTGTCGAGCTGGGGGTAAAGGAAGCCGGAGCCCCGTTCGAGGTTCCGGGCGGCCATCGCCGTCGGAATCTGCCGGCCCACGTAATTCTCGACGATCGGCTGATCGGGATTGATGGCGCGAACCGCCAGGACGAAAATCAGCGCCACCCCGCCAAGCCACGCCGAGGACGCGGCCGGCGTGTTCTTCCGCGGCTCGATTGGCTCGGGGTTCTGGGTGCTCATTCCGGGCTCCATGGCGATGAACTCAGTGAGGCAGATCTTCTCGTGTTCATCCCTGTCGTGCCATCCGATTCCCCGGTAAAACTCGCGATTTCCGCGCGAGGAGGGCATTTTTGGCCTGGGCGTCAGCGGGACGACGGCGGCTTTCTGGTCCGTCTCACCCGACAAGGATTGGGACATGGCACAAGTGGCGGCGTTTTTTGCCTTCGAATTCCGGGGATCGTCCCGCGGCGCGGCGTAGTGTGGCAGTTTTGACAAGTTTTGGGCGCGTTTTTCGAGCGATCGGGCAGGTTTTGGTGGCTCATTTCGAGCTTGAGGCGACACCTCCGCGCGTCGAAAGCCTGGCCTTTGGCCCCCGGGCCAGCCCGTCACGCCGAGACTGTGGACCGAGTTGTCGCGAGCAGCCGATGTCATGCGGGTCGCCTTGAAGACAAGGTGGTCGAAACCGGCGTGGTTTTTGGGGGCCGAGCTGACAGACGCCCAGAACGGGTTCGTCGGGGACGAGGGTGAGAAGACCGGATGTTCTCGCAAGACCCGAGGCGGGCGAGATGAGACCGCGAACCGCGCCGGCCCTGGATACCGTGACGCCTCGCGTGGGTTCAACCGCCCGGGTCCATGAGGGCGCGGTCATTTGCGCGATCGTCGGGCGCAGCCTCTCGCACCGACCTTGACGTCTCGAGATTAGACTAACGCGGGTTTTGGTTCCCTTGATTGCACCCGCGCTGGATTTGTTCGATCCGTGAGCGCAACCATCATGATATCCATGAGTTAAAATTTCCAAAAATCATTTCGAGCGCTTCATTGTTTCATGTCCCACCCGATCACCTGGCCGGAACATGCCGACTATGTCGGGCGCGATTCCGGGGGGCCGTGAAGACGGCGAGCTCGATCTGGCGTCGGTAGGGAAACCGGCGCCTGCGACTGGCTCGACTCCGTCTGCCCCTGCGTGGTGCGCTGGCGTAGATCGCGGCGAACCATGAAGCTCTCCCGGGTGTCGTAGCGGGTCGGAGTGCCCCCGCGGACGCTGACCGGTGCACGGCGACGCTCGTGCGCGCTGGGCCGCCCACGGCGGATCGCGGATTTCGAGTTGCAGGGGTGTTTTATGGGTAGCTCGCAAGGCGCGTTCGTGAAATTCCCCCGGACCCCTCACCTCTTCGGGTCGACGGGGACCGATGACGACAAGCGGCTCGGGGAGTCTGAGTCATACCGGTTCCTCGCCGACGAGTCCCTGATCGTCGAGGAGAAGCTGGACGGCACGAACGTCGGGATCCACTTCACGAGCGATGGAACGATGGCGCTCCAGTGCCGGGGGCATCGGATCACCGAGGGCATGCATCCCCAGTACGACCTCTTCAAGCAGTGGGCGGCGGTGAAACGCGGCATCCTCGAGGAACGACTGGCGGATCGCTTCATCCTGTTCGGCGAGTGGCTCTACGCCCGGCACTCGATCCATTACCAGAGACTCGCGCATTACTTCCACGAGTTTGACATCCACGACAAGGCGACCGCGACCTTCCTGAGCCTGGAACGACGCCTCGCCCTGCTCGAGGGGACGGGCCTGCACACGGTCCCCGTGATCCACGCCGGGGCGCTGGACCGGGACCGGCTGCCGTCGCTCATCGGCCCGTCACGGTTCGACAGCCGGTTCGAGAACCCGCTGACCGGCCAGACGGATCAGCTGATGGAGGGTCTTTACCTGCGAACCGAGGCGAAGGGCGCGGTCGTCGGCCGGGCCAAGTTCGTGCGGGCCGCGTTCGTCGAGAAGATCAAGCAGAGCGAACACTGGCAACATCAGGCGATGACGGCGAATCGGTTGGAGCCTGGAGCAAACATATGGTCATGAATTGGGAGAAACTGGCTCACTCGACGCTGAGCGACGTCTTGACCTGGGCCGCGGATCAGTCCTGGGCTCGGGCGATGTCCTCGTGCGGGCAGGATCACGCGTGGCATTCCGAAGGGGATGTCTGGACGCATACGAAGATGGTTTGCGCCCAGCTTGCGCTGTTGGACGAGTGGGCTGGCCTCACGCCCCACGAGCAAACCGTGCTCCTCTTCACGGCCCTTTTCCACGACGCCGCGAAACCGCTCACCACGCGGGTCGAGCCAACGACCGGCCGCGTCATTTCGCCGAAACACGCCGTCAAGGGCGAGCATCTGGCGCGGGCGGTTCTGCGCGAGCTCGAGTGTCCCCTGGCGACCCGGGAAGAGATCGCCCGGCTCGTCCGCTACCACGGTCGCCCGGCGTTCCTGCTCGAAAAGCCCGACCCGAACCACGAGGTCGTCGCGCTGTCGTGGCTGGTCGGCAACCGCCTGCTCTACCTGTTCGCACTCGCCGACACCCGGGGCCGGACGACGGCCGAGATGGGGCGTCCCGAAGAGAATCTCCATCCGTGGCGGCTGGTCGCCGAGGAAAACGGCTGCTTCGACCGGCCGTATCCCTTCGCCAACGACCAGGCCCGGTTCTTGTTCTATCGTCAGGAACGGCCGAATTTGCACTACGTACCGCACGAGAACCACCGGTGCACGGCGATCATGCTGTCGGGCTTGCCAGGCGGCGGCAAGGACGCCTGGATCGCGGCCCACGAGCCCGGCCTGCCAGTCGTCTCGCTCGACGACCTCCGTGACGAGCTCGAAGTCGATGCCCACGACGACCAGGGCCAGGTGATCCAGGCGGGCCGCGAACGGTGCCGGGAATACCTGCGGGCCGGTCAATCCTTCGTCTTCAACGCCACGAATCTACTGCGGCAAACCCGAAGGCGATGGATCGACCTTTTCGCCGGCTATGACGCCCGAATCGACGTCGTGTACATCGAACCGCCGTTCGCGGTGATCCTCGACCAGAACGCACGAAGGTCCAGCCCCGTGCCCGAGCGGATCATCCGCCAGCTCGCCGACAAGAGCGAGCCGCCCACTCTCGCCGAATCGCACGGTCTCAGGATCGTGGGCGGGGACGACGCGCCCTCACGCGGCCGATCGCAGGCCGCGGGCAGAGCCGGGGCGTGACGATCAGGCGCTCGGCCAGGCCTGGCAAACAATCACTTGATCGAGACAAATCCAAGCGGTTGACACATCTCTTTGGTCAAGACTCAATGACTCCGGACAGCGGCAACAGCAGAGGGAGATCCATCTGCCCGAAATGAATGAGTCCCGACCCCGTTGATTTGGTCGATCATTGGGAGGGTCAACGTAAGAAGGAGAACGAGGCCATGACGACCTCTTTCAGGGATTTCTCTGACGAATTGTCGTTTCTCGTTAACCGCTCATTCCTGAGCGGCGAGTGGAACGAGAGATATTGGCTCAACATACCCGGACCGTTCTATGGTGCCGAGACCGATACCTGCCTTGGCGGCCCGTACACCGCGCCTGCCAATGTCTTGCTCACTGTGTCGAGACAAGAGTTCGTCTATCGCCAGCCACGAGATGCCGAGGAATTCTTGAAGGTTCTGTGGGCAGCCAAAGGTGATCCTTGCCACGGTTTCGGGGCCGACGGCAATCTGCGGTGGAGCGTAAGGCTTATCCGAGACTGGTGGAAAGAGAGGTCGGCGGCATTCTCGTGGATCGCTCGTGCCAAAAACGATTATCCCAGGGACTACAGGGACCATGAGATTCCGGGACTGGATACCGTGCTGAAATCGCTCGGTGAATTCGAGGTTTTCATGTCTGAGCCTTCTGGAGCTCGAGCGTATCTGCGGTGCTACGCGTACTTTCTGGAACACCACAAGGTTCCCCCCGAGGGTGCGAAGCTTCCGGATATTGACCGTTGACCCCTGTCCGTCCGGGAAAGGCTCGCCCCACGCGCCGCGTGATGCTGTGATACCAGCGAGCGCCCGAGGGGTCGCCGGCTCACCCCTTGGAGCGTCGGCCAGAAGACGAGATACTCGGGATTGATCCGATCCCAAGGGAGAAGACGACCATGTCCATGGTCTTGGCGACGACGACGGGCTCGCTGACCGCCGAGGAGTTCGCCGAGCGGCCCGACCCGGGGCATCGCGAGGAACTCGTTCGAGGGAGGATCGCGCCGATGCCCATGCCCAAGCCTCGTCATGGGCAGATCCGCGCACGGGCCGTTCGAATCCTGGGTGATGGTGTTGAGAGCCGAGACCTCGGCCAGGTGCTCGGCAACGATACTGGCGTGATCACGGAGCGAGCTCCCGACACGGTGCGCGGGGCCGACGTCGCCTTCTACAGCTTTGCCCGCGTCCCCAAGGGGCCACTGCCCGACCGTTACCTCGACGCGCCCCCGGACCTGGTCGTCGAGGTGCTCTCCCCCAGCCACCGCTGGCCCAGGGTGCTCGCGAAAGTCGCGGAATACCTCGAAGCGGGGACCACCCTGGTCATCGTGCTCGAGGATCAACGCAAGCAGGCGCATCTTTACCGAGCCGATGTCGCCCCTCGGACCCTCGGCGTTCATGAAAGCCTCACCGCTCCCGACCTGCTCGGCGATTTTCAGGTCGAGGTTGGGCGATTCTTCGAGTGACGAGAAAGAAGAAGCCGGGCCGGCGCGGGAAAGCGGACCCGCGGCAAAGCGGGGACGTAGCTGGCATGCGTTTCTCGTTGGTGGATGGAATGACTCGCGTCGAGAACGCGAGGCGCGCGGGGATCGCGACTCTGCCTGCCTCGATCTTCAAACGGAGGTAAAAGGCATGTCACGCCTTGACGGTTTCTACGCCCGGACCTTGCAAGTGGGGATCTTAGAGGTCGTCTAGAAAGCCATGGCAAAAGATGTTATGGCGGCGTCATGGACGCCAGAAACAGGTACGACACGGACGTTTCCGATGCCGAGTGGGCTCAGCTCGTGCGGGTGATTCCCGCACCCAAGCCCGGCGGCA
>DAIDHE010000412.1 GCA_027459775.1 Planctomycetales bacterium
AAAGGTGTCGAACCGCGGCCCGAGAATCGCAGTGAAAGTGGGATCGGCGGCCGATTCGCTGGCATGTCTTCCCTCATCCGCCGCTGCGCGGCACCTTCTCCCGGGGGGAGAAGGATCGAGCTCTGCCCCTCTCCCTTTGGGAGAGGGTGGCCGAAGGCCGGGTGAGGGTCCGGGCGCGGCCGACGGAAAGGTGTCGAACCGCGGCCCGAGAATCGCAACGAAACCGGGATCAAGGAAAAGGCCCGTCGAGATCAGCTTTTCACCACCCCAGCCTCGCCCTCCCTTGGGAGGCCGGGCCTTCCTGAAGCTTCCCATCCGAGCCCTGACCTGTGATCGACCGGGTCCGACTTGGAACTTGGCTTCTGGACACACGAACCCTATCGCATGACAGGGAACCCGCGGCGGCCGCCCCTTATCCCGCGGCGTCGTCCACGAACTCCACTGTCGTCGCCGACCGCGCCTGGAGCCGCTTGCGAACCATTTGAAGCTTGAGCTCGACCATCCGGACGGTGCGGCCGATGAAACCGGCGATCTCGGCGTTGGTGTAGCCCTCAAGCTTCCAGTGGACGATCCCGCGGAGATCCTCGGGCAGATTGCGCAGAATGAGGTCGAGCTCTTCCGCCATGATCAGGCTTTTTTCAGGAGAAGGAGCGCGTTGGTCGAAGCCATCGAGCACGAGCGAAGTGCCGATCGACCCCTGTCGGCGACAATCGGAATCGGTCGGGTGTTCCTTGCGGACGTCGCGACGGGCCGCGGTGTGCCGGTTGGCGGCGTTGATCAGCTTGCAGTTGGTGATGCGCACCAGCAATCGCCAGAGCTCCTCGCGGCTCGCGGGAGCGGCCCGGCCTTCGCGCTGGCCCACGCAAAAGCTCGTATACATGCACTGGAGGACGTCGTCTTCGTCCTCCCGCCGCCGGATCCGCGCGTCAAGCCTGCGCCTGACGAGCGCCCGCAGGGGGATCGAGAACCGTTGCCAGATGGCGCGAGCCGCCTCGTCGCGGAGGCTCACGTCGGGTGATTTGAGTTGCTCGATTCGCAGAGTCAGAGAGCCGGCGTCGCTCATGGTGTTGTCTCCCTGGATGCACGCCGCGGGGCGCCACAGGCCCCACGTTCAAGACCCGCTGCCGGAGTCCGGTCGTGAGGCGTTCCACTGGGTAAATCAACATCCAGCCGATCGCGCCTCGGCGAGAATCAATTTTTTTTCGCCCTCGATCGGGCAAACCCCGGGCTCGCGCTTTTGAAGGCGTTTTGTCGCCCTGAGTTTTGGCTCGCCGCGGAACCTGGAGCGGGCGTGCCCGCCGGCCCCAGAAGGTTCTGGAGCGCGGCCATGGTTTCGGGTGAGGGTTTGAAATTGCCCGGCCGATGGCCTTCCGCGATCGCGAGCGGGGTCCAACCGTACTTGTTCTTACGATTCCAGACTTCCGCTCGTGCACCCTTGGCGGCGAGCAGCTCGACGACCCTGGGAAAGCTTTTATAAGCTGCGCCATGCATGGCGGTTTCGCCGTTGTCGTCAACGGCGTTCACATCGCCGCCCAGCCCGATCAAGAGGTTTACCGCCTCGATCGCCTCGGCCTCGGTTCCGGCCTCCTCGCCAGGCGCGAGAGAGCCCAACCCGGCCGCCGCCATGAGCGGCGTCGCGTGCTGGGCGTTGGGCAAGCTCGGGTCCGCGCCATGGCTCAGGAGCTTCCGCAGGAACGCGAGGTCGGCGGTCATGGCGGCGAGCAAAAACGGCGTCGCGCCGGCCCTGCCCAGAACCCCGCGCCCCGATGCGCCCCGCTTGAGCCGGGCGTTGACGTCGGCCCCGTGTTCGACCAGGCGGTCCACGAGCTCGAGGCTGCTCAGATTCCCCGACCCGATCGGCGCGGCCTCGCCGTCCTCGCCGTCGCCCCGGTTGGGCTTGCGAACCCAGGTCAGCGTATGGAGCGGGGTGAACCCCGAGCGCTGATCGTTGGGGTCGGCGCCCAGCTCCAGCAGCACAGCCGCGAGCTCGAAATGGCCGTTCTCGACGGCCAGGATGAGCGGGCTGGTTCCGCGCAACGGAGATCGCCCGTTTGGCTTACGGGTGGGGGCCATGGCCTCGTTCACCGGAGCCCCGGCCTTGATCAGCGCGCGGACGACGGTGGTTCGCCCTTCGCGGACCGCGAAGAAGAGCGGGGTGAACCCCGAAGCGAGCGGGGCGCGGAAATCCGCGCCCGCCTTGATGAGGGCCTCGACCGCCGGGGCGTGCCCTTCGGCGGCGGCCCACATGATCGCCGTATGCCCATTCTCGTCTCTGGCGTCGACCTGGGCCCCGCGCTCGAGAAGCGCGTTCACAGCGCCAAGATTCCCGGAGCGAGCTGCGGTCATGAGGACGGTCTCGCCCCCCTTGAGGCTGGCGTTCGCGTCGGCTCCGGCCTCGAGCAAGAGCACGGCGATCGACGGATCCGCGCTCTTGCACGCGAGTGCGAGCGGCGTCACGCCGTAGCGGTTCGTCGCCTTCACGTCGGCCCCGGCCTTGACCAGCAGCCGGGCCGCGAGCGCGCCGTCGAGATCGGCCGCCCAGTGGAGCGCGGTCGTGCCGTCGGCCTGGGCCTGGTTCACGTCGCCCCCCTGCTCGATCAGGGCGCGGACGCGCGCCCAGTCGGAACGCTCGGCCGCGTCGGCCAGGGGCGCTTCGCCAGCCCTGACCGTCGCGACCCGGGTCGGGATGACCAGCAGGACGACACCGAGTATGACCCGCGAGAGCCGCATCGTGATCCTCCCCATCTTGCCTCGGCCCTTCGGTCTGAGATTCAAAGGGAAAGCGGCTCGAAGAGCTCGTCGACCTTGCCCTTGCTGTCGGCGAAGGCGTCGATCTTCACGCCCACCTTGTCGAGCAACGTGAGGTGCAGATTGGCGAGCGGC
>DAIDHE010000031.1 GCA_027459775.1 Planctomycetales bacterium
AGGGGTTGGGCTTCTTGATCCCCGCCGCCTGAAGCGCCTTCCCGATCGGCTCGAAATAGGTCTTGCCGTGCTCCTTGATCAGCGACTTGAGGAACGCCATGCCCAGCATCTCGCCCTCGCCCTCATAGATGCACGGGGCCAGATATTCATGCACGTTCTCGCCGAACATGTGCCCCTTCAGGAACGACCGGCCGCCGTGGGTCTTCATGAACAGCTCGACGGCCGCCTCTTTCTGGGCCTCGCTGCCGAAGATCTTGGCCACGATGCACTCGAGCTCGCCCCGGTATCCCTGGTCGATCAGCCACGAGCACCAGCCCACGAGGGCGTCGGCCCCGACGATCAGGGCCGCCATGCGGCCGATTCTGCGCTCGACCAGCTCGCGGGTGGCGATGGCCGCGCCGTAGGTCCGGCGAAACCGCGCCCAGGGGAGCATGTTCGCCAGCATCACCCGCATCGAGCCCGCCGCGGCCGCGCACAGCGCGACCCGTCCCAGGTTGAGCCCGTGGTAGGCGATGGTGAGCCCGTCGCCGCGGCCCGGCTCGAGCAGGTTTTCGCGGGGGACGCGGAAGCCGCGGAACTTGAGGCCGTGGTTGTGCAGATGTTTGAGCGCGAACAGGCCGTAGGGGACGATCTGGAACGTCTCGTCCTCGTGAGTGGGCAGGTCGGCGATGAGCACCGACGGCCGGTCGTCGATCCTGCACACCAGCCCGATCGTGCGCCCGGGGACGGCGTTGGTGATGAAGAGCTTCTCGCCGTCGACCACGTAGTCGTCGCCGTCCAGGACGGCCCTGGTTCGCATCGCGGTCAAGTCCGAGCCCGCGCAGGGCTCGGTAAGCGCGAAGGCCGAGAGCCGCTCGCCGCTCGCCAACCGGGGCAAGAGCCGCTCTTTCTGGTCCTTCGTGCCGAAGGTGCGAATGGGGTCGACCGCGCCGATGCAGCCGTGTACCGAGGCCAGGCCGGCGACGTTGGCGTCGACCGTCGCCATCCGGGTCAGAAAATGGGCGAACGCCGCGAACGACGACCCGCCCCCGCCGTGTTCGGGGTCGATCAAGAGGCCCCAGTACCCAGCCCGGCCCAGACCCTCAAGCACCTCGTCCGTGACCTTGCCCTCGGGGCCGTAGAGCGTCCCCTCGAACCGGTGGCGGTTCACCAGCTCGAGCGACGCCTCCATCGCCCGGGTACAACCCGGCGACGAACCGGGAGGCTCGGGAAGAAATAGCTCCAGCGGCAGCTCGCGATCCCACACCGCACGATGGACCGGGCTATGGGCGGTCTGATGCCGCTCGGCGAAGAGCGCGTCCACCTGATCGTCGGCGCGATCGATCGATCCGGTTTTCTTCGATTCCTCCTCGCTCTTGCCCGAAAGCTGGAGCGCGGTTTCCACGAACGTTTGAGCTTCCGACTCTCGAACCTGGGTCGCCATCGGACCACCCCTTGGCTGTATGAGCCTTCCTGAACCGAGTCACCGAGGGAACCGCCACGGGCTGGCCCCCGGCCGCCGCGCCCAGGCGCTTCCGCCAGGACGCACGCGGGAGATCGCAAGGTCGAGCCCGCCACGGCGGATCGAACTCATCCTTCGCACGAGACCCTGCCAGTTCGCGGGGATACCGCAGTCCGGCCGATCCCTTTTCGATTCGCTTCATCACGCCACGTCCTGGGCGAGCAGCCAATCCTCCAGGATCATATGCTTGAGGTACGGCGCTCGCAACAGCGCCGCGCTCCCCGGCAGGCTGCGCATGATCCATTCTTGTCGCCCCATGCTCGGTATCACGCTCGACCCCAACCGCTCGAGATGGCTCCGCCTGAGCTGCTTCATCACCCGCGCCCCCAGGCGCTCGAACGTCGACGGAATCAGCTTGGGCTCGGGTCCGGCGTGAATCACCAGCTCGACTCCCGATTGCAGCGTATGCTCCATCACTTCCCAGATCCGCTGCGGGTGATCGGTCCAATCGGCCAGGATCATCCGGCTGTTCCACTCGTCGTAATTCGCGACGCCGGTCGAGCACGAGAGGATCGTCGGGGTCGGTTTCTGGTCGCCCCCCTTGATGTGGTGCATCGCCATGGCCGTGCGATTGGGCACGTTTCGCTCCCACACCAGCGGCGTGTGCAACGGGGGCCAGTGGTTGGGCCTGCGCCTCAGCGTCACCGCGGGCGACAGCCGCTCGCGCATCTCGTGCTCGAATTCGTCGAGCGTCCCCTCCTGGCCAATCAATAGTATATGATCAGGCGAAAGATACGTGGACGGGCCAATGAGTCCGTGGCCCCGCGCGCTGATGCCGCGACAGAGCCGCTCGACGCGGGTGACGTCGAGCGGGTCGCCAGCGGACGACAGGATGCCAATGGTCGTGTTATGCGTGAGCTCCGCGCAGTCCTGGGCCAGCGCCAGCGGGACGGGCAGGAGCTGTTCCATCTCATAAACGCCGCCCAGAACGAGGGCCGCCAGCTCGCCGATGCTATGGCCGAAGCTCAGCCGGGCCTGGTGCACGGGGACGTCGAAGATCTGCTCAAGGATCCGCACCTGGGCGATCTCGAGCCCGACGATCATGGCGATGTCTTCAACGAAGGTGTCGAGCGTCGAGGGGGCGTGGGCGAGCAGCCGGCCCGCCAGATCGACAGGGCGGTTGAGGATTGTCGCACAGAGCCCCGACGCCGACTCGAGCACGGGGTTCACGATCGTGCCATAGACCGGATGGATGACGAACTCGGCGCCTCGGCCGTTGTTGGTCGAGTCATAGCCGCGGAAGGCGAAGCCAGCGGACGCGATCTGTTTCTTGAGCTCGTCGACCGTGATCGGCGCGTTTACGCGGCTGGGAGCGGCCGTCGCTCGTGGCGGGCGGATGAAGCCACGCGGCGACCGAGCGCCAGCGCCTCTGAGCCACGCCATCGTCCAGCCTCGCGAGCGCCCGTCCAGATTGTTTGTCTTGGTTGTTCGCATTGCCAGGAACCTCGACGCTCCGCGGTCCTCGGTCGCCCGCAACAGTCGTCATCCGCGAGGAGGGTCGCCGAAACAGGCACACTCTGTTTCGGCCTCGGCCACTCGCGGCGCGGCGGTCGAGAAGGGGGAGGCCGCCGTCGAGACGCGGCAAGGTGCATCTCATGTGGGTGTCATGGTCTCGACGGCGCCCTCTCCCCTCTCGTCGAACGAACCTCCGCCGCCTCGTTTCAGCCGGCGCGCACCGCGCCCCGTCTCGCCCAGCCGGTTATCCGGCAGGACAGTCCCAACCGAACCTTCCCCAAACCGCCCGCCCCACAGCAGAGCGCGACAGCAGACTCATCGACGAGATGCAACCCGCCCGCGCCGGCCACGGTCTGCCAGAACTGGCACAGGAACCAACCTCCGACCGCCGGCCAGAATGAAGGTCCATGATTGGATTATACGCCCAAGCCAGGATTTCAGGACGCCCACTCTCGTCGATTCTTCGTAGACGCCCATCTCAGCCCCCTCTCGCCTGAGTCTTGTCCCCGCCTCGGCCTTTCGCACACTCTATTCTACGATCCGCTTTCCCAGATTGTTTTGGGATCTCGAGCGACGATGCTGTTTTGAAAGGACGACAATTGGCATCGTAGGCTCGTCCGGCCGCGGGTCAAGAAAACGGCGGCCGTGACCTCGACTGGCCCTGCATGCAACCCGTGCCCCGGTTGATGCGCACGGACGAATCGATCAAGATCAGGATCGGCCGTCGTGTCACGACTTGATTCATCTGGCTCGGGGAATAGTGTGTCGACCCGCGTTCTTTCATCGGTCGTACGGAGATTGCTCGACGCGCGGGCCGCCTCGCGAGTCGCCGAGCGAATCGGCTCGTGGCCCCAGCCGGCCCTGCTCGAGAGCGGCCAGGGCTTTGGCTTGGCGGGCCGCCACCAGATTCTGACGGCCCATCCCCGGCTGATATTCGAAGCCAACGGCCCCCGCTGGCGAATCACGACCGACCAGGGCTCGGCCCAGTCCGGCGACGGCGACCCCTTGGCCGCGCTTGGCGAGCTGACGCGCCGGTACGAGCTCGCCCAATCTGGCTCGATCCCCGCCCCCAACGGACCCCCGTTTCAAGGAGGTCTGATCGGCTATCTCGGCTATGACGCCACCCCCTTGATCGAACCGATTCCACGCCGGATGCCCCTCGAGACACGCCTGCCCGACATCCGGTTCGGGCTCTACGACACCGCGGTGATCGTCGATGGAACCCGCGACACCACCGAGCTTTGGGCCTGGGATCTCCTCGGCGAGGGCGACCAGGCCGTTCGCCGCCGGGCCCATCGCTGGCAGCAAGATCTCGAACACGGGCCTGCACGGCCGATTCCCCGATCGCGGTTCCTATCCCCCCTGACGCCACTCATCGATCGTTCGGCCTATCTACGCGGCGTGGATCGAATCCTCGAATACATCGCCGCCGGCGACGTCTACCAGGTCAACCTCTCCAGGCGCTTCGAGGCCCGGGGCCGCGTCTCGCCCCTGGACCTTTATCTCAGGCTCAAGCGCCAGAGCCCCGCTCCCTTCGCCGCGTTTCTGGCCTGGGACGATCTGGCACTGGTCTCGGCCAGCCCGGAGTGGTTTTACCAGACCCGCGGCGACCGGATCGTCACCCGCCCCATCAAGGGAACCCGGCCCCGCGGTCCAAACACCTCCGACGACCTACGCCTGGCCGCCGAGCTCCAGGCCTCGCCCAAGGACCGCGCCGAGCTCACCATGATCGTCGACCTCGAACGCAACGACCTGGGCCGCGTTTGCGACTATGGCACGATCCGCGTGACCGAGCCCGCGAGGGTTGAATCGTTCCCGCAGGTGCATCATCTTGTCGCCACGGTCGAGGGGCGGCTCCGCGAATCGCTCGGACCCATCGACGTGATTCGCGCCATGTTTCCGGGCGGGTCGATCACGGGCGCTCCCAAGATCCGCTCCATGCAGATCATCGACGAGCTCGAGCCCTGCCGCCGTGGCGTCTACACCGGCTCGATTGGCTACCTGAGCCGCGGGGGCTCGAGCGCGTTCAACATCGCCATCCGCACCATCGTGGTCGAGGGCGATCGCGCCCACTTCCACGTCGGCGGAGGAATCGTCGCCGATTCCAGCACCGAGCTCGAACATCTCGAAACACTTGCAAAAGGCCGCGCTCTGCGGGCCGTCATCGACCCCGCCGCGGGCGAATGGATCGACCCATGATCTGGCATCGCGGCCGCCTGATCCCAGCCGACGCCCTGCACGTGAGCCCGCTCGACCGCGCGTTCGAGCACGGCCTGGGCCTCTTCGAGACCCTCCGATCCTGGAATGGACAGGTCCCGTTACTCAGACGCCATCTCGCGCGCATGCGATCGTCGGCCCGGTCTCTTGGGCTCGTACTGGACGACGCCGAGCTACCCGACGAACGGGCCGCGGCGGCCTTGCTCAGGAACGCGGGAAACTCCGACCAGCGGCTGCGCATCACGCTCACCGGCGGCCTGTCGAGCGCAGGCGGTCGACAATCCGTGGTGTGGATGACCGCTGGGCCGTTGCCCGTCCCTCTCCCTGGAAATGGCGCCATCATCAATCGCACTCTCGATGTCTCCTCGTCCGACCCGCTCGCGCGGCACAAGACGCTGAATTATTGGCGTATGCGACTCGCCCACGAACATGCCGCCCAGAATGGCGAGGACGAGGCCCTTTGCGTCACGCCCGACGGCCGCGTCCACCAGGGAACCCGCACCAACATCGTCTACGTCGAGTCGGGATCGCTCGTCACCCCCTCGGACGACGGCCCCGTGTTGCCCGGCATCATGCGCGATCTCGTCATGGAACACGCTCGTATACAAGGACTTGCCACCAAACGAGAGCCCACCACCCTGGCGCGACTCCGCGCGGCCGACGAGGCCTTCCTCACCAGCTCGGCCCGGGGTATCGTGCCGCTCGCCCAGGTGCTCGATCGCCGCTGGCAAGGCCCGGGACCACTGACCGCCGCGCTCTGGAATCGGATTCTGCCCTGGCTCGAATCGGGAGGAGAGCCGCCATGATCACCGTCGCCGACGTCGTCCGCGGGCTCGACGAGCTCGCGCCGTTTGTTCTGGCCGAGCCTTGGGACAACGTGGGCCTGCTCTGGGGCGACCCCAGCGCGCCCGTCACCCGCGCCATGACGTGTCTCACCGTCTGCTCGAGGACGGCCGCCGAGGCGATCCGCGAGCGCGCCCAGCTCATCATCAGCCATCACCCGGTGCTCTTCCGCGAGGTCAAGCAGGTTCGCTCCGACTCGCCCGAGAACGGTTTTCTCTGGTCGCTCGCCCGGTTCGGCGTGTCGGTCGCGAGCCCGCATACGGCGTTTGACAACGCCGCCGGCGGAATCAACGATCTCTTGTGCCAGAAGCTGGGCATGGTCGATCTCGAGCCGCTGCGCCCGATGACGCGCACGGCCGCGAGCCCCCCCCGGCGCTACAAGGTGATTGTCTTCACCCCTTCGAGCGATCGCGAGGCCGTCATGCAAGCGGCCTTTGAAGCCGGTGCGGGGCGGATCGGCGCGTATGCCGAATGCTCGTTCGCGTCCGCCGGCGAGGGAACGTTCCTGGGCGATGCCTCGACGCACCCCACGATTGGCCAGGCGGGCCGCCGCGAAACCGTCGCCGAGCTGCGGCTGGAATTCGTTTGTTCAGAGCATCGGCTCGCCGCGGTCCTGGCCACGATCCGCGCCCGCCATTCTTACGAAGAACCCGCGATCGACGTCTACCCGCTCGAAGAGGAGCCTCATGCGATGCGGGCGCTCGGCGCTGGCCGGGTGGGCCGATTGAATGAGCCGCGCGCGCTCGGAGACTTCGCCCGCCTGGTCGCGGCGACCCTCGAGAGCGACTCTGTGCAAGTGGTCGGCGAGTTCGCGCGACCGGTCAAGCGGATCGCGGTCGCCTGCGGGGCCGGCGACGATTTCCTGCACGACGCCCGCCGCTCGGGCGCTGACGTGCTCCTCACCGGCGAGGCCCGCTTCCATCGCGGCCTCGAGTCCCAGGAGCTCGGCCTCGCGCTCATCACCGCGGGCCACCATGCCACCGAACGGCCCGGGGTGGTCGACCTGGCCGCCCGGCTGGTCGCGGCCTTTCCCGAGCTCGTCGTCTGGCCCAGTCATGACGAGCACGACCCTTTTCAAACTCCGCTGGCAGTCGCGGCCGCCCCGCACCAATAAAAAACCCCCAGCCTCGATTGCGGGGGGCTCTCTAGAAAAAGGTCGTCTAGCATCGCCAGGTCGACTCGCCTTGAGAACAGGCGAGCCCTCGATCGGGATGGTTTATTTCTTCTTGATCTTGGAGGACAAACCATCGACGGACTCTTCCAGGATGTCGTCGTCGGACGAGCCCTTCACGACCCGCCCCGTCGGCAGGGAGAGATACATCTGGTGTTCCCACTGGCCCGACCAGAACTGGCCGCTCCAGCGCTGGAGCGAAATCGCGCGGACCGTCGGCCGGTCCTCATCGCGAATCACCTCGCCCCACGCCCCGGTATAGGCCGCCCGGACCTGCGACGAACTCTCACCCACGCAGAGCAACCGCTCGCCGCTGGGTGAAAGACAGGCCACCGCTCGCCAATCCTGGGCGCCAATCGCTGCACTGCTCATCGTCTTCTTCTCCCAATCAAGCGCGTCTGATTCGCTTCCATCGGTGTACACGCGAACCCGTTCAACTTCGACCGCGCTCGTATTTTTGGATCAATAGATGCTTTGTTAACGTGACGTTATCACCCGAGCCCAATCCGCTTCCCGCTCCTCGTCCGGCCGTTTTTTCGTCATCGAAACTTCGCGACTCGTCACCCTGACCGCAGCCCAGGCGATCGACGGCTCACCACATAACCCCGCCACTCGGCCCGCATCCACGCACGACAGAAAATGCCAGGCCGGCAAGGGCGCGCAAGGCCAAAACCCGCGCTGCGAGAGATCGAGGAGTGGACGCCGGACAACCCAGCACGCCCGGCCGTCTCGAAAAAAGACCCGCCGAATCCGCGCCAGGACATCGCCAACGTGATTCTACGAAAGAATTTTAGCGATGGCGGCCACGAAGGGCGAATGAATTCTCAAAAAACCACGCGAAGCCCGCGACGAGCCGCCGCGAACGGCCGCGACCACACATGAGCCCCTGGGCTTCTGGACTTCGGGCGACGACCCAGTGTCGTTCCCTAACCCGAAACCCTCAAATGGTTTCGAATCCGAGATCCGACCTGGCGACAAGGCGCCGATCCGGCAATCACCTCCAATTCTCGGCTCACCCCGGCCGCACCAGAATCTTCCCTTTGTGGCCGACCTCGCCGGCCTCGTGAACGGCGGCCTGGATCTGGTCAAGGCGGTAGCTCCGGCCGATTTCCGACGAGAGCACGTTCTGGCGGATCAAGCTGGCGATCTCCCGGAAAAGCAGGAGCGATGCCGGGATCGAGCGTTCGCGCATCCAGTGGCCCAGCCAGAATCCCTTGATCGTACGCCTGCCCGAGATGACCAGCCGGGGATCGACGGGAATCGGCTCGCCCGAGAGTGTGCCATAAAGCACCAGCCGCCCGCCTTCGTCGAGCGAGCGAAAAAGGCCCATGCCCGTCGCGCCGCCGACCGGGTCGATCGCGTACCTTACGCCAGCGCCACCGGTGATCGCGCGCACCTGGTCCTCGATCGGGCCGTCGGACGACGCGATCACCGCGTCGCCGCCCAGGGCCTTGAGCTCCGGAACGGCCTCGGCCCTGCGGACCACGTTCAGTGTCTTGAAGCCGTCATGGCGGCCGAGCTTGATGATCATCCGGCCCAGCGTCGAGCCCGCCGCACCTTGCAACAGCCACGCGCCCTTGGGCACGCGCAGCACGTGGCGCGCAAGCGCCAGCACCGTCGCCGGATTGACGAAAAACGCCGCTGCCTGCTCGTCCGGTATATCGTCGGGGATCGGCCGCGCCTGCCGCGCGGGGATCACCGCGTACTCGGCCCAGTTCCCTCCCGCCGAGTTGATCACGGCCACCCGCTTGCCTTTCACGAGCCGCCCCAACAGCCCCGGACCCACCTGGTCGACCACTCCGACCCCTTCGAACCCCGGAATCGACGGCAGCGTGGGCAACACTCCATAAAGCCCCTGCACCACGAGCAGGTCCGAGGGATTGACCGGGCTGGCGATCATCCGCGCGCGGACCTGGCCCGGGCCCGGCGTCGGGGTGGGGACGTCGCGCGCCTTGAGAACGTGGCTCGGCTCGCCAAAGGCATCGAACACCGCGGCTTTCATCAGAGACGTCCTCGAGCGATCGGCCCGCCTCTCGTTCGCCCGCGCCGGCGGGCGTCCGTGGAGGCAGGCACTTGGGAAACACGATCGAGCCAGGTATCTTAACGTGACGAGACCCCGCGAACCTACCCGGAAGCGCCCATGAACGACGACCTGCTCGTGACGACCGAGTGGCTGGCCGCACACCTCCTCGACCCCCGCGTCCGCATCGTGGACATCCGCGGAAAGGTCATTCGCAGCGAGCCAGTGCCTGGCGTCGAGCGCGCCGACTATCGCGGCTGCGAGGACGAATACCTGGCGTCGCACATCCCAGGAGCGGTTTACGTCGACTGGACGCGCGACATCATCGACCCCGACGACCCGACCCCGGTTCAGATCGCCGGCCCGGAACGATTCGCCCGGATCATGGCCGAGCGCGGCATCGGCGACGGAGCCCACGTGATCGCCGTCGATCAGACCGGCGGCCAGTTCGCCACCCGGCTCTGGTGGGCCTTGAGCTATTACGGCCACGATCGCACGAGCGTCCTCGCGGGCGGCTTTAACGCCTGGAAATCGGAAGGCCGGGCGTTGGAATCGGGACCGGTGACGGCGGCGCCCGCCGTCTTTCATCCCAAGGTCCGGCCCGCGCTTCGGGTCACGATCGATGAGGTCGCCGCGCTGATCGCGAAGCCCGACCACCCGGAGCTCTTGCTCGACGCCCGCGATACCGGCCAGTACACGGCCGCCAAGCGCAGAGGCCCCCGCGGCGGCCGGATCCCCGGCGCGATCAGCGTGCCGCGCGAGCTTTTCTTCGATGAAGCAGGCCGGTTCCATTCGCTCGAGTCCCTCAAGCGAATCTTCGCCGACCACGGCGTCGCCCCCGACCGCCGCGTCGTAGCCTATTGCAACGGCGGCGTCGCCGCGACCGTCGTGCTCTTTAACCTGGCGCGCCTGGGCCACGCCGATTTCGCGAACTACGACGGCTCCTGGAACGAATGGAGCGCCCGGCTCGACCTGCCCGTCGAGACCCCCTGACCACTTCCTGACCGCTCGCCGCCGTCGCACCCGGAGGAACCCTTGATCAAGGTCGTCGATTACTACAAGGTCTACGGCGAAACCGTCGCCGTCTCCGGCTTGAGCTTTCAAGTCCCCGCGGGCGCAGTCCTGGGCCTGGTCGGTCCCAACGGAGCGGGCAAGACGACGACGCTACGGGCGCTCGCCGGCATCATCCGGCCGACCCGAGGCTCGCTCACGATCGCCGGGCACGACCAGGCGATCGACCCGCTCGCCGCCAAGCAACAGCTCGCACTCATCCCCGACGACCCCCGGCTCTTTGACGCCCTCACCATCTGGGAACACCTCGAATTCATGGCCTCGGCCTATCGCGTGGCCGACTTCCCCCCCAAGGCGACCGCCTTGCTCGAACAGTTCGAGCTCACCGAAAAACGCGACGCCCTCGCCCAGGAGCTCTCCCGCGGCATGCGCCAAAAGGTCGCCATCTGCTGCGCCTATCTGCACGACCCCAAGGCCCTCCTTTTTGACGAGCCCCTGACCGGCCTCGACCCCTACGGCATCCGCGTCCTCAAGAAATCGATCGCCGACCGCGCCCGCGCGGGCTCGGCCGTGATCGTCAGCTCGCATTTGCTGTCGCTGGTCGAGGATCTCTGCACACATCTGTTGATCTTGAGCAAAGGCCATGCGCTCTTTCATGGCACTCTCGCCGAGGCCCACGCGCGGTACCCGGGGCTGGACGGCCAGTCGTCGCTCGAGGATCTGTTTTTCCGCGCCACCGAACAGACCGCCCCGGCATGACCGCGAAAGGAATGGGCCCATGCGCGTCATGAACCCAGCGCTCTTCAAGCTGATCCACTTTGGCGCTCGCTCGACTTGGCGGCGGCTCGGGCGGTTTTCCAGGACGCCTCGCGGGGTTTTCCTGATCCTGTTCGGCGTGGTGGTGCTGGGCCTCGCCGTGGGTCCATCGCTGGCGGCCGGGTTTTTCATGCGGGGACAGAACGTGATGCCCCCGTTCGCGGACAGGCTCGAGCCGTTTCTGCCGTTCGGGCTCATGCTGATGACGCTCGTCTTCGCGTTCACGGCCGCTGGCGAGCGAGCCTTCATGTTCACGCCCGCCGAGGTCGATTTTCTCTTCCCCGGCCCTTTCGAGCGCAGAGAGCTGCTGAGCTACAAGATCGGCCGGTCGCTGATCGGCATGGCGCTCTGGTCGCTGCTCATGAGCGGCTTCACGCTGGTCTATCTGCGGTCGTGGTTCGCCGGTTTCGTGGGAATCATGCTGATGGCCTTGTTCTTTCAATTGACGGGGCTGGTCTCGTCGCTCATCGGCCAGATCGTCGTGGAGTCAGCGCGAACTCGGCTGCGGCAATTCGCGCTGGCCGCGATCGGGCTGTTGCTGATTCTAGGCCTGGGCCAGGCCGCCACGCGAGTCGGGCTGGTCCCGAGCCTTCAGCTTGTGAACGAGATCAACCATTCGTGGGGCGTCCGGATCGTGCTGGCGCCTTTCGAGCCGTTTGCCCGGGCGATCATGGCCGGTCAAATCTTCCCGACGCTCGTGGTCTGGGGTCTGGCCGCGGCCGGGATCGACCTGGCGCTGTTGGGCCTGGTGTTCAGGCTCGACGCCAACTATCTGGAATCGGCGGCGGCGACGACCCAGAAAGTCCTCGAGTTCAAGCAGCGGGTGGCGAAGGGGGGCGGTGTGGCCCCGCCCGCGCTCAAGGGCTCGGCCCGGCTGCGGGTGCCGCGGCCCGGTTGGCTCTGGGGAGTCGGGCCGATCGCCTGGCGGCAGACCCTGATCGCGCTGCGGACCGCGCATCCCGTCGCGATCGCCTCGACGCTCACACTCGCGATATTCATGATCGCGATTCGCTACGCGGCTTCAGTCCAACCGGGGAGCCTGACCCCGCCCGTGGCCGCCATTGGGATCGGCGTTCTGGCCTATCTGGCCTTCATCTTCTCGCTCAACATTTCGTGGGGATTTCGCGGCGACCTCGATCACATGGACTGTCTGAAGTCACTGCCGATCCGGTCGACCGCCATCGCGGCCGGCGAGATCGGCGGGGCCGCGCTCGTGCTGGTGCTCGTCCAGCTTCCGCTTCTGGCCTTCGTGGCCGCGGCATCGGGCCAATCGCCGACGCCCGTCCTCGTCGCGGCCGGCTTCGCCCCGATCTACGACGTGCTCATGCTGGGCGCTGGCAACCTGCTCTTCTTGATCTATCCCACCCGCATGGGCGGCACGACCTCGGCCGACTTTCAGCACGTCACGCGCAATCTGATTTTCATGATGCTTCAAGTCTTGCTCCTGATCCCGGTCTTTGGAATCCCCGCGCTCGTCGGCGTGCTCGCCTCGTTTCTCGACGACTGGTCGTGGCGCGCGTACCTGGCCGCGGCGTGGCTCACGATGGCCCTGGAGACGCTGGTCATGCTCGCGCTCTTGTCATGGGCCTACGACCGTTTCGACCCCAGCGCCCACACCCCGGCGTGACCGACGGTCCAGGAACGACGCGGAAACACAACAAGATGAAATCACAACACGAGTGAAAGAGGCGCGGCGTATGATCCAATAGACTATCGTGAACAATATGTGGTCTATTGCATGGCATGGCACCACTATTCGATGCATGCCTATCCGTTTCCGTGTTGTCCGTGGTTTCCGTGGTTGAGCTCTTCGTTTTTTCCCTTCATTGTCTCGGCTCTCGGGGGCGCGAGGCGGCCCGCGTCAGATCTCCGCCAGTGGTTCCCGCGAGTCGCCGAACTGGCTCATGGGGACGCCGGCCTTGCCCAGGAGCGACAGGAACAGGCTGCACATCTTGCGGTTCGGCTTGCCCCGATAGTCGAGCACCCGGCCCCCCTTGATCCGCCCGCCTGCGCCCCCCAGCAGCACCACCGGCAACTGCGTCGCGTCGTGGCCGCCCGTCAGCATGCTTGAGCAATACAGGATCGTCGAATTGTCAAGCGCGGTCCGCTCACCCTCCTGGATGCCGTCCAGCTTGCGCGCGATGTACGCGACCTGCTTCAGGAAGAACTGGTTCACCTTGAGCCAGTCGGCCGTGTCCGAATGCGACAGCAAGTGGTGAATCATGTAATCCACGCCCAGATTCGGGAACCGCAGCGAGCTGTGGTCGTTGTTCAGCTTGAGCGTCGAGGTCCGCGTCGTGTCGGTCTGGAACCCGAGTACCAGGATGTCGCACATCAACCGCATGTGCTCGCCGATGTCCTGCGGCACGCCATCCGCCGGACGCGGAACGTTGGGCTTGTCGAGCGTCGGCTTCCAACCCTGAAGCTCTCCCTTCTTGCCGGACCGATCGATGCGCTGTTCGACCTCGCGGACGGAATCGAGATACTCGTCGAGCTTGCGCTGGTCCGACTTGCTGACCCGCCGGCGGAAATCCGCGGCGTCGGCAAGCACGGCGTCCAGCACGCTCTTGTCGCCACGCTTGACCTCGTCCTTGAACAGGCGGTCGAAGGCGAGCGCCGGGTACAATTCGAGCGGCGTCGGCGTCGTCGGCGAGCTCCACGAGATGTGCGAGCTGTACAGCATTGAATAATTCTTATGCACAGATGGGTTGGACTTCTCACAGCCAAGGACCAGGCTCGGCACCTTGGTGGACCGGCCGTGGGTCTGGGCGATGAGCTGGTCAAAGCTGGTGCCCGAGCGGATCTCACCCCCCGACGCCAGCGGCGCCCCCGAAAGCAGGTTGCCCGTCTGCGAGCTGTGGATGTTTCCCTTGAGCGCCTCGGCATTGTAGAGCCCGCGGATGAAGAGCATTCGCTCGCGGAAATCGTGGAGCGGGGCGAGCACCTTGCCCAGCTCCATGGCCTTCCCCTCGCCTTTCGCCCACCACTCCTGGCTGTGAAAGCCGTTGCCCGAAAAGAGCACGGCCAATCGCACCGGGGCCGCGCTCGAGGCGCGCGCGCTCGTCGCCACGTCGCCCCAGACGACGCTTGACTCGAGCCACGGCAACGCCATCGTGACGCCGACTCCGCGCAGAAACGTACGGCGGGAATACTCGTGTGCGCTCATGGATAAACCTCGTAGGGGTCTCGGGTGGGTCGATACGCGTGTCCGTCGAATTCGTTCAAGGGCCGTCCGCCACGACCATTTCCTTGCCCCGAATCTCCCGGAACTGTGGACTGCGCACGATCGCGTCCACCGCCACGGAAAAGCGGAAGTCGTTCTTGGCCAGCCGCCGCTCGAGATCCTCGAGCAACGGCTCATCGGAAAGCTGAAGCCCGCGCCCCAGGGAATAACCCAGCAGCTTCCGGCAGAATTGCCTCAGCACCGCGGCGCGCTTGGTGGTGAGCAGGTAGTCGCGCAGGCCGTCGATCCCCACGAACTGAACGCCGTCGCGAAGTTTCGCGTGGGTGTCGACGGGCCGGCCGCCCAGATCCTTTTCCCGGCTCCTGCCGATGGCGTCGAAGCCCTCGAGCGCGTACCCGAACGGATCGATGCGCGCGTGGCACCCGATGCAGCGCTTGTCGCTCGTGTGCCGCTCGACGAGCTGGCGGACCGTCAGGTCGCCGTTCGACGCCTCGTCCTCGGGCAGGAGCGGCACGTTCTTGGGCGGCTTGGGCAGGGGATCGCCGAGCAAGGCCTCGCAGATCCAGTTTCCCCGCAAGATCGGGCTGGTCCGCGACGCGCCCGATTGCTGGGCCAGGGTCGTCGCCAGACCGAGAACCCCGCCTCGACCGTATTTCCGCACCCCCTCCACGCGCCGCCACTCGGGGCCGGTCACGCCGGGGATCCCGTAATGCCTCGCCATCGCCTCGTTGAGGATCGTCGAGTCCGAATCGAACACGGCCAGAACCGATGCGTCGCGCTGAAATCGATCGGTGAAGAAGCGGATCGTCTCCTCGTACATGTCCCCGCGCAGCGCGGCGAAGGTCGGGAAATGCCGCTCGCTCTTCTCGTCCTGAGTGTTGAAGTCATAAACATGGATCCACTGGCAGGCGAATTCGGTCGCCAGCCTACGCACGCGGGGGTCGCGGAGCATCCGCCGGGCCTGCGCGGCCAGCACGTCGGGCTCGTGGAGTCGGCCCGACGCGGCCGCCGCGCGGAGCTCGGCGTCGGGCGCTGACGACCAGAGAAAGTAGCTCAGCCGGCTCGCGAGCTCCCAGTCCGACACCGGTCCCCGCGTTTTCCCCGCCGCGGGCTGCTCGAGCCGGTAGAGGAACGCCGGCGCGACGAACACGCGGGCCAGCGTCAGCCGCCAGGCGTCCTCGTGCCCGAGTTCTTCCGCCCGCAACCTTCGATAAAGCGCGCGAAGCTCGTCGGTCTCGGCCGCCGACAGCGGTCTACGATAGGCCAGGGCGGCGAACTCGATCAGGGCGTCGAGCTGCCGCGGCTCGGCCGCGACGACCGCCTTGCGAAACGCGGCGGCCCGCTCGTTGATCGGCTTGCGGTAGGGCTCGAAGAGCCTGGGGTCGCTGTCCTGGGTGGCATATTCCATGAGCTGGGCAAACGCATCAACCAGTGTGAGCGCGTCCTGGCTCGCGAAATGGAGCTCGCTCCAGAGCCGGTCGAGCTGGGCTCTCTGAGCGTCGGAGAGCATCAGGCGGCAGAGCGGCTCGTCTTCGCGATGGTACAACGTCAGAGTCACCACCTCGTCGACCGGAACGATGCGGTTGTAGCAGAGGGCCGGGGGGAACCAGCGCCTGAATTCGTCAAACGCGCGCAGGACCCGTTCCCGCGCGGGGCCGCGCTCGGCGACCAGGATCGGCGCATCGGGCCGGATCTCCGTGAGCGATGCCGGCTTGCCGGCCAGCAGGCGGACCTGGACGACTCCCGTTCCTCCCGACTCGCCCGGAATCACCGCGGATGACACGAGCTCGCCCCCGGCGACCAGGTCGGCGGGCAGCCGCAGCTCGAGGACCGAGGGCGCCTGGAGGCACAGGCTCGCCGGGTCGACGGCCGCTCCATTCGCCCGGCGGCCGAACAGGCCGGGGTCGAGCCCCCATGCGGGCCGCGACGACGCATTCGCCGCGGTTCGTGACGCCGGCACGGCCTTGGCCGGGCCGCGGCGGGCGAACAGCGGCCCTCCCATCGACGCCAGCTCATGGTAGAGCGCCGCGTCGGGATGATCTTTCGCCGGAGGCGCACCCGCGGTCAGCAGCCGCTGCAATTCCTGGGCGATCTTTTGCTTGCTCGCCCGATCCGGGGCGGCCAGCCAGCGGGCGAGGACCGACCCCGTCGGCACCACCGGGCCCAGGTCGGTTCCCGTCACCGGTTCCTTGTAGAAGTGCCAGACCCCCGCGTGGCCCTGCCGGTCGGCGTGGGGGTTGCCGGCATGAACATTGCTCGAGATGTCGCCGGCGAGATCCCAGACCGGCCCCGCCGTCGACCTGAGCTTGAGGCCGATCTCGGTGAGATCGCAGGCGTGATTGCCGTCGCGCGGACCGATCAAGAGTGAGAGCAGATCCCCTTGCTGGACCGGCACGTTCTCGATCGGCCCGACCTTGACGGTCTTGGGCCCCGCCGCCCTTCCCGCCGCGAGCCGCCGCCGGGTCGCCCCTCTGCGCAGCTCCACCGTCCAGGTCACGCCGTTGCCGCACTCCGGGTGGGCGTGGGTGACGGCGCCTTCGATTCTCAGCTCAAGGGCCGCGGGACTGCGCCAGCCGACCGCCGCGCATTCGGTTGGCGACGGGTGCACGGCGACGCTGTGCGGCTTCAGGTTTCCAGGAATGCGAACGGGGCGGTCCGACGAGTTCGCGACCAGATTGGGCAGGTCGTTCGTGCTCCATCCGTTCACGAATTCGTACCCCCCGCCGCGGCTGGTCGGTCGCGCCAGGAGGTCGAGCTTGACC
>DAIDHE010000039.1 GCA_027459775.1 Planctomycetales bacterium
CAGATATAGTCGTAGGTTGGCATATCACACGCCTTCGCTTGAGCTCGCCTTGATCGATACGGCGACCTTGCTCGGTCGCAAAACCCTGTCCTTGATCCGGTAGCCCTTGCCGTATTCGGCCACGACGACGCCCTCGGGGCAGCCGGGGGAGGGTTGTTGCATGATCGCGTCGTGCAGGTTGGGATCGAAGGGCTGGCCCTGGGCGGGGATGGGCTCGACTCCGTGCTTGGCCAGTACCTCGAGAGTTTGTTTTCGAACCATGTCCAGGCCAGAGACGACGCTGTCAGCCCCCGCGGCGCGAAGGGCCTCGATCGCGCGCTCGAAATTGTCGATCGGGTCGAGCAGGTCGCGGACCAGCGAGCCGACGGCGTAGGCGCGGTCGACGTCCGCCTGTTGCTTGGCCCGTTTCTGGTAATTGGCGAACTCAGCCCGGACGCGGAGCACCTGATCGCGCGCCTCCTCGAGTTGCTTGCGCAGGGCCGCGACGTCGTCGGCCGGTTCGGTATTGGCGGCGGAATCAAGCACGTCGGGATCGAGATTGTTCTGGTCTGTTGGATTCATGGACGTTGGATTCCACTAACGATCGAAGGCCACCGAGGAAGGTTCAAAACGGGGACTGGCGCCGTGTTTTCGAGGCGCCTGCCCCTTTTGTGCGGCCTCCTGGGGATTCGGGGCGGCTGGCTTCGTCAGGATTCGGACGAATCCTCGGGCTCGACCTCCTCGGTGAAGTAATCGCGAAGTTTCTCGAAGAAGCTCTTGCGTTTGGGGCTGACCTGTTCGTGTTCGATCTCGGCGAATTCACGCAGTAGCTCTTCCTGGCGGGGGTTGAGGTGGCGGGGTGTTTCGACGAAGATCTCGACGAGTTCGTCGCCCCGGCCTCTTCCGCCGATGTCGGGCATGCCGCGGCCCTTGATTCGCAGGACGTCGCCGTTCTGGGTGCCGCGGGGGATTTCCAAATCTTCGGGTCCGTCCAGGGTTGGCACGTCGACGACGGCGCCCAAGGCGGCCTGGGCGAAGCTGATGGGCACCTCGCAGATCAGGTCGTTGCGCTTGCGCTCGAAGAACGGGTGTTGCTTGACCAGGATCTGGATTCGCAGGTTGCCGCGCGCGCCGCCGGGGTCGCCGAGCTCACCCTGGCCGCGGAGCTGAAGCCACATGCCGCTCTCGACGCCCGGGGGGATGTCGACCTGGAGCCGTGCGGTCGTGCCGACCCGCCCCGAGCCGCGACAGCTTGGGCAAGGGTCAGCGACCCGCGTCCCCTCGCCAGAGCACGCTGGGCAGGTCGTGGCCACCTGGAAAAAGCCCCGTGCCTGGACCACCTGGCCGCGGCCTCCGCAATAGTTGCAGGTGGTGGGCGTAGTCCCCTTGCGTGCGCCACTGCCCTTGCACTCGCCGCAGAATTCTTGCCGCCCGACCTCGATCGAGCGCGACGCGCCCCGAGCCGCGTCCACGAGCTCGATCTCGAGCTTCATGAGCAAGTCGGCCCCCGGCCGCGGTCCACGCCTGCGCTCGCCGAAGAACTCGCCGAACAGGCCCCCGCCAAAGATGTCGCCGAATGCCGACATGATGTCGTCGGCCGAGCGAAAATCGTGGAACGCAGCGCCGTTCAGCCCCGCGTGACCGTAGCGGTCGTAGCGCTGGCGCTTGTCGGAATCGGACAGCACCTCGTACGCCTCGGCCGCTTCCTTGAAGCGCTTGGGGGCTTCCTCGTCGCCGGGATTCCGGTCGGGATGGAACTTGAGCGCCATCTGCCGGTAGGCTTTCTTGAGGTCGTCCGCGGAGGCGTCGCGCCCGATCCCAAGCACTTCGTAATAATCGCGTTTCGTCACGGCCATCGGCACGGCGTCTCATTCGATTCAGGGATGAACCACGCGCGAGGGGCCGTGCCCGCATTCGAGCACTCGCCGACCCTTCCTCCTCAAGATACCATACGACTTGCTTCGTCGTCCTCGCACCAGAGGGGGCGGGACGAGCCCGACCGCTTCCTCCTTGCGAGAGGACGGCGGCCGGACCCTCCGGTCGTGGCTAGCGCACCGAGCCTTCGACCCGTGCGCCTTCCTTTTCGTCGTCCTTGATGTTGGTGACCATGGCCTCGGTCGTGAGCATGAGCGCGGCGATCGAGGCGGCGTTTTGCAGGGCCGAGCGGGTGACCTTGGTGGGGTCGACGATGCCGGCCTTGAACATATCGACGAATTCGCTGGTATTGGCATCGAACCCGATCGACCCGGTCCGCGCCTTGACGTCGTCGGCGACGACGCCGCCGTCGTGGCCCGAGTTCGAGGCGATGTGTCGGATGGGCTCTTCGAGGGCCCGCAGGATGATGGCGGCGCCGATTTTTTCATCGCCCGAGAGCGTGTCGTGGACGGCGGCGACAGCCGGGATCACGCGGATGAGGGCCGCCCCTCCACCGGGCACGATCCCTTCCTCGGCGGCCGCGCGGGTGGCATGGAGCGCGTCCTCGATGCGGGCCTTGGTTTGCTTCATGTCGGCCTCGGTGGGCGCGCCCACGCGAATCAAGGCCACGCCGCCAGAGAGCTTGGCCAGCCGTTCCTGGTACTTTTCCTTGTCGTATTCGCTCTCGGTCTCCTCGATCTGCCGCCGGAGCTGATCGATCCGCCGCTGGATCTCGGCTTTCTTGCCAGCTCCCTGGATGATCGTCGTGGAGTCCTTGTCGATCTTGACCTGCTTGGCCTTGCCAAGCTGGGCGAGCTGAAGATTCTCGAGCTTGAGGCCCAGATCCTCGCTGATCACGGTCCCGCCCGTCAGTACGGCCATGTCGCCGAGCATCGCCTTGCGTCGGTCGCCGAAGCCTGGGGCCTTGACGGCGCAGATGTTGAGAACGCCGCGGAGCTTGTTCACGACCAGGGTCGCCAGGGCCTCGCCCTCGACGTCCTCGGCAATGATGAGGAGCGGCTTGCCCGACTGCGCGACCTTCTCGAGGAGCGGGATCATCTCGCGCAGGCTGCTGATCTTCTTTTCGTGCAGCAGGATGAGCGCGTCCTCGAAGATCGCCTCCATGCTGGTCGGGTTGGTGACGAAATAGGGGCTCTGATAGCCCTTGTCGAACTGCATCCCCTCGACGAATTCGAGCGTGGTCGTCGCGGTCTTGCCTTCCTCGACGGTGATCACGCCGTCGCGGCCGACGCGTTCGACGGCGTCGGCGAGCATCGAGCCGATGGCGGGGTCGTTGTTGGCCGAGATCGAGCCGACCTGGGCGATCTCTTCCTTGTTCGAGACGGGACGCGAGATCTTGCCGACCAGCTCGGCGACGGCGGCCTCGACGGCCTTCTCGATGCCCCTCCGCACAGCCGTGGGGTTGGCCCCGGCGGTGATGTTCTTGAGCCCCTCGCGATAGATCGCGCGGGCCAGGATGGTCGCCGTGGTCGTGCCGTCGCCGGCGACGTCCGAGGTCTTCGACGCCACCACGTTGACGAGCTTGGCGCCCATGTTTTCAAACGGGTCGGCGAGCTCGATTTCCTTGGAGACGGTCACGCCGTCCTTGGTCACCGTGGGACCGCCGAACGACTTGCTCAAAATCACGTTCCGACCCGTCGGGCCCAGGGTCGTTCCGACCGCCCGAGCCAGCAGGTCGACGCCCTCGAACATCTTGCGGCGGGCGGCGTCCGAGAAAAGTAGTTGCTTGGCCACTGACGTACACTCCTCGATCGAGTGGAAGGGAAACCCCGCCGCGGCGGCTCGCGAAACCCGCGAGCGCCGCCTCCGGGACTGGTTATTTGACGACCTTCGCCAGAATGTCCGACTCGCGGAGGATCTTGATCTCCTCGCCGTCGAGCTTGATCTCGGTGCCCGAATACTTGCCGAAGAGAACCTCGTCCCCCTCGACCACGCCGATCGGCGCTCGCTCGCCCGAGTCCAGCAACTTGCCCGGCCCGACCGAAAGAACCCGGCCGCGCTGCGGCTTCTCCTTGGCCGTGTCGGGAAGCACAATGCCACCCGCCGTCTTCTCCTCGGCCTCGATCTGCTGAATCACTACCCGGTCCTCGAGCGGTCGAATCTTCGCCTTGGCCATCGCATTCTCCCTCAAAAATCTGGTGAACCTGCCTGCTTGTGTCGTGCAACATCATCGCGGTCGGGGCCAGTCGCACCCGACGATCACATCATGCCGCCCATGCCACCCATGCCGCCCATGCCACCCATTCCTCCCATGCCACCCATGCCACCCATGCCTTCTCCGTGATGGGGGTCGTGGCCGCCGGCGTCCTTCTTCTTCGGGGGCTCGGCGATCAGGGCCTCGGTGGTGAGCAAGAGCCCCGCGACGGACGCGCCGTTCTGAAGGGCCGAGCGGGTGACCTTGGTCGGGTCGACGACGCCGAAGGCGAACATGTCGCCCCATTCGCCGGTTTCGGCGTTATAGCCGTAGTTGGGATCGGTGCTGCGTTTGATGTGGCTGACCACGACGGCGCCGTCGATGCCAGCGTTTTCGGCGATGTAGCGGGCGGGCTGTTCGGCGGCGCGCTTGACGATGTCGGCGCCGAGCTTTTCATCGCCGGTGAGCTTGAGCGAGCAGGCCGCGGCGGCCCGGATCAGTGCGGTGCCGCCGCCGGGGACGACCCCTTCCTCGATGGCCGCGCGGGTCGCATGAAGCGCGTCCTCGACCAGGGCCTTGCGTTCCTTCATCTCGGTTTCGGTGGCCGCGCCGACGTTGATCTGGGCGATGCCGCCCGCGAGCTTGGCAAGCCGTTCCTGGAGCTTTTCGCGGTCGTATTCGCTGTCGGTCGACTCGATCTCGCGGCGGATCATCTCGGCCCGGCCCTTGATGTCCGCGCTCGAGCCAGCGCCCTCGATGACGGTGGTGTTTTCGCTGTCGATAGTGATCTTCTTGGCCCGGCCCAGGTCGGAGAGCTGGATGCTCTCGAGGTCGATGCCCAGATCCTTGAAGATCGCCTTGCCGCCGGTCAGGACGGCGATGTCGCCGAGCATGGCCTTGCGGCGGTCGCCGTAGCCGGGCGCCTTCACCGCGGCGATCTTGAGGATGCCGCGCAGCTTGTTCACGACCAGGGTCGCGAGCGCCTCGCCCTCGATATCCTCGGCGATGATCAGGAGCGGCTTGTTGGCCTTGGCCATCTTCTCGAGCAGCGGGATGAGCTTGGTGGGCGAGCTGACCTTTTCCTCATGAATCAGCACATAGACGTCCTCGAGCACGACCTCCATACGGTCCTGGTCGGTGACGAAGTGCGGGCTCAGATAGCCGCGGTCGAACTGCATGCCCTCGACCACGTCGACGGTGGTCTCAAATCCCTTGCCTTCCTCGACGGTGATCACGCCGTCGGTGCCGACCTTTTCGAAGGCGTCGGCGAGCTTTTCGCCGACCGAGCGATCGTTGTTGGCGGCGATCGACGCGACCTCGGTGATCTCTTTCTTGCCCGAGACCTTGCGCGACTGCGATTTCACGTTCTCGACGATCGCCGTGACGGCCAGGTCGATGCCCCGCTTGAGCGCCATCGCGTCAGCGCCCGCGGCCAGGCCCTTGAGCCCTTCCTTGTAGATCGCCTCGGCCAGAACCGTCGCCGTCGTCGTACCGTCGCCGGCCGAACTCGACGTCTTCGAGGCCGCTTCCTTCACGAGCTGCGCGCCCATGTTTTCGTAAGGATCGACCAGCTCGATCTCCTCGGCCACCGTCACGCCGTCCTTGGTGACCGTCGGGCTGCCCCAGCCCTTGTCGATCACCGCGTTCCGCCCGCGCGGACCCAGGGTCGAGCGAACCGCACGAGCCAGCTTCGTCACGCCCGTCGCCAGCTTCTGGCGGGCCTCCTCGTCATAGGCCAAAATCTTCGCCACGATGGGTCTCCTTCTCGTTTTCCCGTTACAGCTCTTGGATCTCGCCAGCTTGATCGGGTGATTCACGCCCGCTCAATAGGGACAGAATCACTATTGGAAGAACACGACAGATGCAACTCGGATACCACGCCACAAATTTGATTCAATTTGTTTTTCAACAAAGACTTATGGAATCGCGTACCGGGATCGACCTCGGCTCGGACTGTCTTTTTGGCAGTCGGGCGCTCGAATTGACACCACGCGGCGGGTTTGTCCAGAGCCCCCTTTGACGCGGCCATCGGGGCTCGTCAGACTGAATCGTGGTCGTCTGTGAGAGTCAAAGCCGAGGGATACCAAGGGAGGGGGACGCGCCGATGAGTGCAATCAAAGATCAAGGGTTTCGGGCCGGGATGACGTGGCTGCTGGGATTGGGACTGGCGGTTGGGTTGGCGGGTTTCTCTTGGGGGCAGGAGGGTTCGGCCGAACATCAGGTCGTCGTGCTCTGGCCCGAGGGCGCGCCCGGGGCCAAGGGGACCGACCCCCAGCGCGACGTGCCGAGCATGACGGTGTGGCTCGCCCCCGCCGATCGGGCTACTGGGGCGTCGGTGGTGATCTGTCCCGGGGGCGGATACGCGATGCTGGCGGCCGATCACGAGGGGAAGCAGGTCGCCGAGTGGCTGAACTCGATCGGCGTTTCGGCGTTCGTGCTCAAATATCGCCTGGGCCCGCGCTATCACCATCCGGCGATGCTGCACGACGTTCAGCGCGCGGTTCGCACCGCCCGGGCGCGGGCTGGCGAGTGGAAGCTCGACCCCAAGCGGGTTGCCGTCATGGGTTTTTCCGCCGGCGGCCATCTGGCCTCGACGATCGGCACCCATTTTGACAAGGGCGATCCCCACGCGGTCGATCCCATCGACCGTGAAAGCTGCCGGCCCGACCGGCTGATCCTGGTGTATCCCGTCATCGCCATCGCCACCCCATTCGGCCATGGCGGCTCGGTGCGAAACCTGCTCGGCGAAAGCCCCGCCCGGGCGTTGATCGAGGAATTGTCCAACGAGATGCGGGTCACGAAGGATACCCCGCCGACCTTTCTCGCCCACACCAATCAAGACGCCGGCGTCCCGGCCGAGAACAGCATCTTCTTCGCTCTCGCCCTGCGCAAGCACAAGGTGCCGGTCGAGCTCCATCTCTTCGAGCGCGGCGGCCACGGGTTGGGGCTAGGCAGTGGCGCGAAAAACCTGGGGATCGGCGCCGAGCCCTCGTTCCAGGCCTGGCCCAGGCTGTGTGAAACGTGGCTCAAGGCCCAGGGATTCCTCGATCGCCCCACCCTCGACAAGGGGTCGGACGCCACGCCAGCCAAGCCCTGAGCCTTTCCTGGGGTCGCGGGCGTCCGGGCTTGCCTCGACGGCCGCGACCCCAGGCGACAGCGTCGCGTTGGCTTCCGGGTCTGCCTCCGCCAGGATCATCCGTCCCAGGATCATCCGTCGGGCCTCGGGCCATGGGATCGTCCTCACCTGGCCGCGCTCCACCTCCCCGAGACGGCGCGCGATCTCGACCGACCAGGCGGCTTCGGCGTCTTCGTCCACGTTTTGATCGAGACTCTCGATCAAGGCCGCGGCGAGCGCCGCCCGTTGCTCGTCCGGCAGCCGCATCGCGTCGCCGAGTCATCCACTTGACAGATCGTTGCACCTGGCGCTTGCATCCTCGGCGAAATGAGCCAACCTTTTCCGCTTCCGACCGTGGAGCTCTATTTCTTGGCTGGCGGGGCCTCGAGCGTGATCGTCTCGGGTCCATCGGCCGCGAATTTGACCGGGAGGTTCCAGACGAAGCTCTTGATCATGCAGAGATTCGACTTCTCAGCGCACACGAAGACCGAAGCCGAAAGTCTGAGCTCAAACGCATCGCCGGCCTTGGCCTCCTTGGCCAGGGGCAGGTCGACGGTGAACTCGGGGGTAGGGGGCTTGAGCCTCAGCCCGACCGCGGGGAACTCTGGCGAGATCACGCCTTCGCTGCCGGGCGTTTCCACCAGCACCGGCATGGCGACGGCCTCGTTGACGTGATAGCCCTGGGGCAGGTGGATGGTCACCTTGAGGGCGAGCGCCTTGCCGGGCCTGGCCTGGACGCCCGCGCTGTTGATCGTGCCGGCGTTGGGGAAGGTCGGGCGCCTGGGCGCCAGCTTGGGGGGCGAGAGACCGTCGAGATTCAGGGTCTTCACGCGGTCGGTGTTGAGGTCGACCATGCGGATCAGGTGGTTGTTGGTGTCGGCGACGTAGAGGATCGACCCGGCCACGCTCAGGCCCGCCGGCTGATAGAACCGCGGCGGCTGATCGGTGTCGCCGGCGGCGTGCGCGCCCACGAGCCCCTTCACCGAGCGGGTCTTGGGATCGCAGACCTTGATCCGGTTGTTGTAGGTGTCGGCGATGAACAGCCTGCCGTCGCCGTAGGCCAGCCCCAGGCAATGCTGGAGCCGGACGGCGGGGCCTTTACCGTCCCGATCGCCAAAAGCAAACAGCCCCTCGCCCACGATCGTCCGCACCATCCCGCCCCCCTTGGGCCCGATCCCGATGATCGCCCGCACGCCCGAGACCTCGGAATCGGCCACGAACAGGTACTTGCCGTCGGTCGCCAGCCCGCTGGGCTGGGCGAATTTCGCATCCCGAGCCGGTCCGTCCTCAATGTCTTCATACCCCGAGCCCGCCCAGACGGCGATCTCGTCCGAGCCGAGATCGAGCCGCCAGATCTCGTGCGGGCCGGCCATGGCGATATAGAGCGCCTTCTCGCCGGGGAGCATCGCCAGATCCCAGGGAGACGAAAGTGCGCTCTCCTTGGCCGGCCCGGCATAGCGATCCAGCGGCGACCGCTGCGACTGCGAGCCCGTCCCCGCGATGGTCGAGACGGCGTGGGCCTTGAGGTCGATCTTGCGGATCGCGTGGTTCTCGGTGTCGGCCAGGTAGAGCGTCTCGCCGCTTTCGTCCAGGCACAGCCCCTGCGGGCGGTTGAACCGCGCTTGCTCGTAAGAGCCGTCGGCCTTCCCCTCCTCGCCCGACCCGATCACGACCGTGTTCTTGCCGGCCAGGTCGGTCATCACGACGCGATTGTGCCCCGTGTCGGTGACGAACAGCCGCTTGCCCGCCGCGTCCGCCAGGATCTTGCCGGGGAAAAGCAAGGGCCCGTTGTCAGGCCGATCGATCTCGGGATCAAACTTCACCGGCGTGAGATTCAGATCCCCCTTGGCCTTGTGGTCCTCGATCATCTGCCCGATCACCTGATCGAGCTTCTCGAAATGTCCCTCGCCGCTGAGCGCGCCCACGTACGCTCCCTTGGGATCGATCAAGACCAGGGTCGGCCAGCTATTCACCCCAAACCTGCGCCAAAGCACCATCTTGGCGTCGTTGATGACGGGGTGCTTGATGCGGTATTCGTGCACCTTGCGGCGAATGTTCTCGGTGTCGCGCTCGGCCTCGAACTTGGGGGTGTGCACGCCGATCACGACGAGCTCGTTCTTGTATTTCTCCTCGAGCTTGGCCAGGTCGGGGAGCACGTGGTGGCAATTGATACAGCAGTAGGTCCAGAAATCGAGCAGTATGATCTTGCCGCGAAGCTGCTGGAGCGAGATTGGCCCGGAATTGATCCAGCCGACGCCGCCGCTCAAGCTTGGGCCTTCGCCCTGGGAATAGGACACGGGGGTGACCTCCGGGGCAATCGCCAACTCCGGTTCGTGACTGGCGAACCACTTGAGCCCGGCCATCGAGCCGGCCGCCGCGAGGACGAGGCCCAGAAAACCCGCCGCGTACAAAAGCGGCCCTCGGGCGAAACGGTGACGATCCATGCGAGCGTCCTCACGATTGGGGCGTTTGTCGATCCAGAGTGCCGGCCCGGGGGCCGCGTTCAGGTGTATTCTAAGCCTCGAGCGCCGGCTCGGGTATCCCTTCGCGGCAGGACGCTTGAACCGACTCGCTTCCGCGTGCCGGGACTCCGCGCCCTGGCGAGTCGCGCCGAGATTGTTAATATGGTGTGAGCAGGAAGCAGCTCTGGCCGCGAGGGTCTGGTCGCCCGTGTGCTGGATGGCTCCGCCACGGTCGGCGTCGAACATGAGGATCCGACCCCGCGGAGCGTCTCGCCATGGCCACCGACACATCACTCATCATCCAGGACGGTTTCTCCAAGAAAGACCCTTACGGCGAGCTCAAGGTCTTCGCCGGCAGGGCCGGCGATCAGCTCGGCCAGGCCATCTGCGGGCATCTGGGGCTGGGCGTGGCCCGTTCCGAGGCCGTCGTCTTCAGCGAAGGCAACGTCTTCGTCCGGGTCCTGGAAAACGTCCGCGGCCGCGACGTCTTCATCGTTCAGGGGACCGATTACCCGGTCAACGACAACTTCATGGAGCTGCTGTTCTGGATCGACGCCTTCAAACGCGCGAGCGCGACCCAGGTCACCGCGGTGATCCCCTATTTTTCCTATGCCAAGGGCGACAAGAAAGACGAGCCCCGGGTCTCGATCCGCGCCCGCGTGTGCGCGGACTGCATCGAGGCCGCCGGCGCGGACCGCGTCCTCACCATGGACCTGCACAGCCCGCAGATTCAGGGCTTTTTCAAGGTTCCCGTCGACCACCTCTACGCGATGCCCGTCCTGGTCGACTATTTCCGCGCCAAGGAGATCCCCGACCTGGTCGTCGCCGCCCCCGATGTGGGCTTTGGCAAACAGGCCTATAAATTCGGCGAGATGCTCCACACCCCGGTGGTGCTGGGCAATAAGACCCGCCGCGGCCACGACGAAAAGGCCGAGATGCTCGATATCGTCGGCGACGTGAACGGCAAGAACGTCCTGATCGTCGACGATTTCACGATCTCGGGCGGCACGCTGATCGAGATGGCCCTGGGCTGCAAGAAACGCGGGGCCAAGGACATCTACGCCTGCGTCTCGCACGGCGTCTTCTCAAAGGGCTCGGCCGCCAAGCTCAGGAACAGCCCCATCAAGGAGCTCGTCCTCACCGACACCATCTCGCACCGCTTCGAGCCCCTCCCGCCCTGCTGCACCGTCGTCTCCGTCGCCCGGCTCTTCGCCGACGCCATCCTCTCGATCCATCGCCGCGAAAGCGTGAGCCGATTGTTCAACTACTGAGCGACCAGCCGGCGTATCGCGTTTTTCGCGAATCTATTTGCGGCTCTCCCGGACCATGTGCGGAAGCTCGGGAAGGACGATCGCCCGCATCGCCAGCTCGACGGCCGCGCGCGACCCCGGCAGGGCCAGGACCACGGTCCGCCCCACCAGCCCGCCGATCGCGCGGCTCAGGATGCAGGCCGCGCCAATCTCTTGATACGAAAGCCAGCGGAAAAGCTCGCCGAAACCCGGCAAAACCCGCGTCCAGAGCGGCTCGAGCGCCTCCGGCGTCCGATCGCGCGGGCTCATTCCCGTCCCACCCGTGAGCAAGATCGCGTCGACCCCCGCCTCGACCCCGCGATCGACCTCGTCCCGGATTCGCGCCGGCTCGTCGGGTACAATCACGCGACCCATCACGCGATGCCCCGCCGCCGTCGCCAACTCGGCGATCAAGGCCCCGGAGGCGTCGGTTTCCAGCGTCCGCGTGTCCGAGACCGTCACGACCAAAACCGTGAGCACCGTCGGAGACGACGAGCGATGCTCGTGGACCGCGTCACTCATGCCACCACCTCCAAAATGACGAGTCTAATGCAAACCACCCAATCTACCAAATGATGGAGTGATGCTCGGACCGATTGCCGAGTGGTCGAGCGAATCTTTAAGATAGAAGATCGTCTACCTTGAGGGAGTCATCCGGTGGAACGAACTCGCGCGACGAGGACGAGACATGGCTCAAGGGATCGCGGCTGAACGATTTTGGCGGGGCCGCTTGCGATGGACTGCGCTCGCGGTGGCGGCCTTGGCCGGCTGGCCGGCGGTGGGCCGGGCCGATACGATCACGCTCCGCGGCGGCGGGGCCTTCGAGGGCAAGGTCATACCCGACCCCCTCGACAAAAACCGCGTCCAGATCTGGATGCTCCAAGGGCGAACCCCGCTGGTCGTCGATCGCTCCAAGATCCTCGAAATCGCTCCCAAGCCCACCGCGCTCGATGCCTATTTCGCCAAGAAAGACAAGCTCGAAAACACGGTCCAGGCCGAATACGACCTGGGTCTGTGGTGTGATCAACATCATTTGATCGATCTGGCCCGGGTGCATTACGAGAACGCCCTGCACATCGACAAATCGTTCGAGCCCGCGCACAAGAAGCTCGGCCACGTGTTCCACGATGGTTACTGGCTCGACAAGAACGAGCTCAACCAGATGCAGGGGATGGTCAAGTACAAGGGCCGCTGGATCTCGGCCGAGGAGCGGGCGAACCGCGAACAAGAGGCCGAGGCGGCGGCCGTGCGAATGAGCTGGGTGCGGCAGATCTCCCAGCTCCGGCAGGCGTTCTTGCAGGGCTCGGTCGATCGCCAGCGCGAGGCCGAGACCCAGCTCATGGCGATTCGCGACCCGGAGGCCGTCGGAGCCCTGGTGCGCGTCTTCGGGCGCCAGGAGCAATCCGAGCGGATCCTGCTGGCCCACATTTTGTCGCGGATCCCCGGCCCCGCGGCGACCCGCGCGATCGTGAGCCAGATCCTCGCCGAGCCCCAGCGCGAGGTCCGGTCGATCGTGTTCGATCAGCTCAAGGAGCGCGAAGACCCCACCGCGGCGACCGCGCTCGTGAAGGCGCTCGCGCGGTCCGACGTCATGACGATCAATCGGGCGGCCTGGGCGCTTGGGGGTCTCGAGGCCGTCGATGCGGTGCCCAGGCTGCTCTCCGTCTTGGTGACGACCGAATCGCGCGTCGTGGTGGCCCCGCCCCCCGAGGACGGCCAGGACGTCGTCAATTCCACCGGAGGCGCGGATCTACCGCTGCCGCCCATCGGATATAGTCGAAACGGCAGCACGGTCGCCTTCATGACGCCCCCCGCGATCGGACCCGGCGCGGTCGCCTATGGCGCGGTCGGCGTCCCGATGTACGGCGCGTTCCCCGGGGGTGGCGGCGTGAGCCTGGGCGCCGAGCGCAGACCCGATGCCCGGATCGCGACCTACGTCTACAGGAATACCGAGGTTCTGGCCGCCCTCCAGAAGCTGACCGGCCAGGATTTCGGCTATAACGTCGACCAGTGGCGCGAGTGGCTGAGGCGCTCGTTCAAGCCCCACCCGCAACCGACCAGGCGCGTCCCCCAGCCGTGACCAAAACCTCATTCTCCCCGACCGCCCGAGCCCCCGCGTGACCGAGACGCCCGACGACCAGCCCGACCCCCGCGCTCAAATACGCGCGCTCAAGAACCACCTCGAATCCCTGGCACGCGCGGGCCTGGACGCCCTCCCCGTCGACCATGCGATCGACCTCGCGCCCCGGCCCCGCACGCACCCCCCGGTTGCTCGAGAAACCCAGGCCGAGCCCGTGGCGCAGCACGCCAGCGCCCTTGTCCCACCCACGACCCCCGTACCCCAGGCCGAACGCCCAATCCATAGCCCCCAGCCCCAAGCGCCCCTTGGCGGATCCCTGTTGGGATCCGTGGGATTCGAGCTGCCCGTGATCCCTCTCGATGAGCGCGGGCAAGCGCTCGCCAGCCTGGCCGCCGTCGTCTCCACTTGCCGCAAATGCCCGCATCTGGCCGACGCGCGGACCCAGACCGTCTTCGGGGTCGGCTCGCATTCGGCCCGGCTGATGTTTGTCGGTGAAGCGCCGGGCGCCGATGAAGACCGGCTGGGCGAGCCGTTCGTGGGCCGGGCGGGCAAGCTCTTGACCGACATGATCACCAAGGGCATGGGGCTCAGACGTGAGGACGTCTACATCGCAAACATCCTCAAATGCCGACCCCCCGATAATCGCAACCCCGAGCCCGACGAGGCCGCCAACTGCGTCCCCTACCTCGAACGCCAGATCGAGGTCATCCGCCCCGAGTTCCTCTGCCTGCTCGGTCTCGTGGCGGTGCGGTATCTGCTGGGCGGGGCGCAGTCCATGGGCCGGATGCGCTCTCGCTGGCACGATTATCGGGGGGTGAGGACGATGGCGACGTACCACCCGTCGTATCTGTTGCGCAACCCCTCCATGAAACGCGAGGCGTGGGTGGATCTGCAAATGCTCATGGGTGCCATGGGAATCGAGCCCCCCAGGCGCGGCTCGGCCTGAGCGCCGGCTCGAAAAGCGCGCGGGGCTCTCACGGTTCGCCGGCATGCCAGAGAGTGATCGAGCCGTCGTGGCTGCCCGAGGCCAGGGTCAGCGAGTCGGGAGCGAAGGCGACGCAGTTGACGCGGCTGGGCGGCCCCTCGAGAACAAGCGTGACCTGGCCGGTGATCGGATCCCAGAGCCGGACCTTGCCGTCGTCGCAGGCGGCCGCCAGCGAGCGGCCCCCGGGCGAGAACGCCAGCCCCCAGATCGTCGCGTCCGACGCCTTCATGGTCGCCTGGGGCCTCCAGCTCCGCGCGTCCCAGAGCACGATGTTTCCCCAGTCGTCCCCCACCGCCAGCCAGTCGCCGTCCCGCGAAAACGCGAGCGCCGAAACCTGCTTGGCGGTCGGTACGCCGAACGACTTCTGGTAGTCCTGGAGATCCCACACCCGCAGATTCCGGTCGTCGCCCGCCGACACCAGATATCGCCCGCCCCCATCCGCGGCAAGCGCCCGGATCGAATCGGAATGCCCCCGATCGACGAGCTGCGACGCCCCCGTCTCAAGGCTCCAGATCCGGATCGTCCGATCCGACCCCGCCGACGCCGCCAGCTTCTGGGGACCAAGAATCGCCACCGAACGAACTCGGTCCAGATGGCCGGCAAGAACGCCTTTCGACTCTCCAGTCGCGAGATCCCAGAGCCGCACCGTCTTGTCAAAGCCCGCGCTCGCCAACAGCGAGCCGTCGACGCTCACGGCCAGCGACGCAACCAGCGCGTCGTGACCCTTCAAGGTTCGAACCAGGCGATGATCGCGCACATCCCATATATTTATATTATGATCATCTCCCGACGAAATCAAGTGTTTGCCATCGGGGGTGTAGGCGACGGCCCAGACCTCCTTGACGTGGGCTCGGAATTGCTCGGCGGGCGCGCCCCGCTGGTCGAAATGCCAGGAACGGACGCGGCCGTCCTCGCCGGCCAGAACGAGCGACCGCCCGTCGCGCGTGAAGACCGACCCCGCGGGGCTCGAGCTTGGGGAGGGGAATCGCGCCCGCTCGCGCGCGGTCTCGAGATTCCACACCGTGGGCGGGCCGTCCTTGCCGACGACCGCCAGGAGCTCGTCACGCGCCGCGAACGCGAACCGCGGCTCGCGTAAGACCAACCCGAACGGATCGCGGCGCCTGGGGCTCGTGGTGGGATTCTCGATCACGATCAGCCGTTGTTGCCCCACGGCGACGTCGACGAGCCAGCGCCCGTTTGGGGAAAACTCGAGTCGGCCCAGCGAAGGGGCCGCGAACCAGGCGAGCTCGCGCCCGGTGTCCGCGTTGAAGACCGCGATTCCCGGCTCGCCCCCCACGGCGACCGCGCGCCCGTCGGGAGAAAAAACCAGCCGCGACGCGCCCGCGAGTGGTCTTGAACAATGAACGCGGGCTCGGCCAGGCTCGAGGGGCGCGAGGGTTAGAGCGCCGTCGGGCCCCAGCTCGGCCGACCGGGGGCCTCGCGGGGAGTACACAAAGGCCGAAGTCTCGCGGGGGGGCGTCTCCCGCGCGACCAGGGTCTGTGATCGCGACAACGACCAGATGGTCGTTCGGGGGCGGTCAAGGGCGGCGGTTTTCTGCTCGACGATCGCCAGGCGAGCGCCGTCGTAGGAGAACGATACGCTCGTGACGAAGCCGGCAATTCCGGGGACGACCTGAGGTTCCTCAAGGGCGGCGAAGCGCCACAGGTTGACCTCGCTTGGGCTTCCGCCCGGCGACGACCAGGTCGCGATCGCGCTCGAATCGGGCGCGAACGCGAGCCCCGAGACGAGCCGAGAATGGACTCGCCCGCGTTTGCGCACGCGGCTGGCGACCAGATCCCAGAGAATCACGAATCCGTCCGAGTCAGCCGTCGCCAGCGTCCGCCCGTCGGGGGCCAGCGCCACCACCCCCACGGGCCGATCGTGCCGAGACAGCACCGACAAATCGCGCTGACACAGCCGCCACAAATAGTGCCATTCAAACCCACGAGGATCGTCGCCGCCCGGCTCGCGTCTCAGACTCGCGAGCAGCTCCTGAGCGAATTCGACCTGGCCGGCCTCAGAGGCCTGGTGCGCGAGCCGCACCTGCGAGTCATACCACAGGCGCCTGGTCTGAGCCTCGCTCCGCTCGGCCAGGTCGAGTGCGGACCGCAGCTCGATGTAATGACGATTGAACACCACATAGCGCCAGCCGGCCAGAGCTCCCAGGCAAACCATCGCGACCGCGACCGCGACCATGGACAGGCGAACCGCCGCGCGATGGCGCCTCGACCATTTGCAGGCCCGGTCAAACAAGCTGGGCGCCCGAGCCAGGATCGGCTCGTTTCGGAGAAACCGGCCAAGGTCGTCGGCGAGCTCCTGGGCCGTCGCGTAGCGATCGGCCGGTTCCTTGGCCGTCGCCTTGAAGGTGATCGTCTCGAGATCGCGGGGGATCGCGGGGTTCAGCCGCCGGGGGGGCGTGGGATCCTCCACGGCGATCATGTCGAGAAGCTGGAGCCTGTCGTCGCCTTCGAACAGGGGGCGAAGGGTGATCATCTCATAAAGGACCGCCCCCAGCGAATAGACGTCGGTGCGCTGATCGACGACGGCACGAGTGGGCGAGGCCTGCTCGGGGCTCATGTAACGCAACGTTCCAATCAACGCGCCAGATTGTGTCAAATCCACTTGCCCATCGATGCGAGCCAGGCCGAAATCCACGACGTAGAGCCACCCGGCGTGGTCGAGCAGGAGATTCGACGGCTTCACGTCGCGATGAAGGATGCCTTGCTGGTGCGCGTAATGCAGGGCCAGGGCGGCCTGCTGGGCGAGCTCGGCCGCGCGGCGAAAGGTTGGGTCGAGGTCGTCGCCGATCAGGGGCTGCCCGGCATCGCTCTCCGAAGGCTTGGGCTCGTACCAGACGAGCCCGGGGTCCGCGCCCGAGGCGAGCCCGCCCGAACCCTCCGCCCGAGCTCGAGCTCGAGCACGTTTTCGCGCCTGGCCGATGTCGTCGGACAGCGTCCGGCCCTCGATCAGCCGCATCGCGTAATAATGAACCCCGTGCGACGACTCCACCACATAGACGGGCACGATGTGGGGGTGGTGCAGGCAGGCGGCGGCCTGGGCCTCGATCTGAAACCGCTTGAGCTTGAGGGGATCCTGGGCCGACACGCTCGGCAGAATCTTGAGCGCGACCCGCCGATTCAGCGAGATCTGGACCGCTTCATAGACGGTCGCCATCCCTCCTTGCCCGATCACCTGGACGATCTGAAAATCGCCGAGGGTGCGGATGACCGGAGGCTCGAAGGTCTCGATGGTCTCGGACGACCTGCTGAGGGCGAGCCTGGTCATGGCCTCGATCGAGGGCAAGAGGCTTCGCAAGCGCTCGGCCTTGCTGGGATGCTCGGCCTCGAGCCGCTCGAGGACCACGGTCATGCCCTCGCCTAATCGTTCGGCGGCCTCGGCAAGCCTCTCCGCCAACCACAGATCAGATTCCTCGAGAGGGTGTTCGGAAACCATCACGGGCACCCCGATTCAGGATCGATCGACAACCACCTGGAGACGCTCGACGGCTCTCAAATGGCGCATCTTGACCGCGCTCAGACCAAGGTTCAGCCTGGCCGCGATTTCGGGGAAGGCGAGTCGTTCAAAGTATCGCATCTCGAGGATCTGGCGGTCGGCGGCGGCGAGCCGCCCGAGCGCGGCTCGGAGCCGCTCGGACTCCTCGGCGGCGAGCGCGACGCGGCTCGGGGTGGCGGTTCGGGCCACGGGCTGATCGAGCGACGTCGATTCCGAGCCGGCGCGCGCCCCGATGCGCCGGCTCTCGCGGACCACGCTCCGTTTGCCGGCCTCGAGATGCCGCCTCCGCTCCGCGCACAGCCGCTCGAGCACCAGCCCGCGGAGCCAGGGGACGAATGGGATCGGCCGCTCGCGCAGGTAATCGAGCAGCTTCATACTGGCATCGACAAGCGCCTCTTGCACAATGTCGGAGGGATCGACCCGAGCCACGAGCTGCCGATCCAGCCGCGCCGCCGCCAGCCCGCGCAGCCGCGCACGGGACCGCGCCAGCAACGGCCCGATCGCGTCCACCTCGCCCTCGCCGACCCGGTTCAGAAGCCTCTCGGTCTCGGTGCTGTCGCTCGGCATGGTCTTCGGAGCCTCATCCACGGAAATGCCCCTCGGTCCTTCAACACTCGAGTCCTCGGGTGGGAACCGACGCCATACACCGGCGGCGTGCAAGAGGCGCTCGCACCGAGTGACTTTTGCTCGCAAGTTCGCGGGATAAGGCGTGGAGGCCGCATCGGGCGCCGGATACGTCCCGAAGGCACGCGAACGTCGTGGCCACCGCCCCCACGCGATCATGCTACGCGAAACGTCGCACGTTGACAATCGATGCGATCCATGACCGCGAAATCCTCGGATCCTCGCGCCGGCTCGGCAATCGATGAATCCAGCGGATCGCCCCCGGCCGCCTTGGGATCTCGGTCTGGTCGGGGGCGAGTTCGTTTTTCGGATGGAGCTCGGTCGGGGCCCGGGATTCTCCCCAGACTGAATCGGCCGTCTCGATTCGTCACACGAAACTCTTGATTGTCGGCGGAATGCTGGCCATCTCGAATACCCTCTCGAAGACGTTGTCGTCCGCGGCGGCCGACGTCGCACGCGGGAGCTGAAGCTTAAGCGCCATCGCTCATCGTGGGATCCCGCGAGCAAAGCTCGTCAGGCAAGCAAAGCTCGTCAGGCATCGGAAGCGGGTTCATCATGAGGTCGAACCATCCACATCGCCGAGCACCTACCAGATCAACTTGTAAAGACATGAGTGTGAACGAGCCGCTTACCCAGGACAGACCGGACCGCCCTCCGTGGTTGTGCTACGGCAGCGCCCCCCTCGGCGTCGCCGCGGCGACCTTCGCCGCTCTGTTCGTCGACCCTCACTTGCCACATCATCCCTATTACCTCTGGTTCGTGTGCGCCTTTGCGTTCACCTGTTGGTACGGCGGCGTGGGACCATCGTTCCTCAACCTCTTGCTCGGCCCTTTGGCCCTGGCCTTTTTCGTGATGCGCCCCCGGTTCTCGATCCTTGTCGACTCGCCGGACGATCAATTCGGATTGCTGCTGTATACCATGACGGCTCTCGGCCTTTTCTTCCTTCACCAATCGAGGAAGGCGATTCAGGCGATCGCGGCGTCGGTCGCCGAGCAGGGCTCGCTCCAGAGGACGACCCGGGGCGTCGACGAGATCGAGGCGCTGCTGGCCAACCATCTCAAGAACTCGGCGATGGCCGAACGGCGACGGAACGCGCACTGCCGCGTTTCACAAATTCTCATAGGTGCATCCGATTCCGGGATCGCCTTTCGCTTGATACTGCAAGCCGTGTGCGAGGCCGTGGGGTGGGAGGTCGGCCTGTTCTGGCTCGTGGACGGCGCCTCGGAAAAGCTGCATTGCATCGAGTCATGGGGCAGGCGGACCGACGTGGCCAGCGAGTTCGATCGAGCCAGCAGGGAATTCAAGTTCTCGAAAGGAGAGGGCTTTCCGGGTCGAGTCTGGAAAGCCGACGACGTGGTGATGGTTCCCGACATGGCGAAGGACACCGACCTTACGCGCTGGCGGCTCGCGGCCAACGTCGGGCTGCATCAGGCCATCGGTTTCCCGGTCCGACATGGCGAGGAGCTTCTCGGCGTCATGGAATTCATCGGTCGAGACATCGGAGACGTCAACGAACAGCTTGTCGAATTGATGAACAGCATCGGGAGCCAGCTCAGCCAGTTCATCGAGCTCAGAAACGCGGAAAAGGCGATTCGGGAACAAAACCTCGACCGCAATCTGGCGCGGCGGATCCAGGAGGGGCTTCTGCCCAAGGCCATGCCATCCCTGCCTGGGTTCCAGTTCGCCGCCAGGGCGAGCTTCGCCAGCGAGGTCGGCGGCGACTACTTCGACTTCTTGCCCATGACGGTCGAATGCCAGGACTGCCTGGGGCTCGCCATCGGGGACGCCAGCGGGCACGGAGTCGCGGCCGCGCTCCTCATCGCCGAAACGCGAGCGTACCTTCAGGCACTGGCCTTGATGCTCCATGAGCCGGGCACGATGTTGTCGCTCGCCAATCGTCGTCTGGCCCATCAGATCGAGAGCGACCACTTCGTGACGCACCTCCTGGTCCGGCTTGATCCAGGAAAGAAAAACCTGGTCTATGCGGGAGCAGGTCATTGCCCCGGCTATGTTCTCGACCATCGAGGATGCACCAAGGCGGTCCTCGCCAGCGCCGGACCACCCTTGGGCGTGGACCCGTCGAGCGATTATTCATTGTCATCCGAGATCGCACTGAACCCCGGCGATCTGATCCTGCTCTTCACGGACGGCCTCTCCGAAGCATCGTCGCCGGAAGGCCAAATGTTCGGCGAAGGCCGGCTTCTCGACTCGATTCGACAGCATCGAAAGTTGAGCCCCGATGAAATCCTGAACACCCTCTTTCAGGCGGTGACCACTTATTCACGTCGGGCCGCCCAGTCGGACGACGCGACCGCCGTCATCCTCAAGGTCGAGGCGAACTGAGGGAGGAGCGCGGCTCTCGTCGGCCATTATCGATCGGCCAGGCCCGCCGCCATCGGAGGATTCTCCAGAACGCCTACGGCTTCGGCGGCGCAGGGGCCTCTACCCGCTGCGGCGGGCGCGACCCGATCGAGGCTGATCGGCCGCGAGATCCACGCGTCTCCCCGGCTTCTGTTCGTTCGTCACTCAAAAAGCTTATGGAATAGCACGCTGAGTCGCTCTTCTCGGATTTGATCAGGTGTCATCGGAGCAACAGCGCCACCGGAACCTGATCGTGCGACACCCCTCGGGGGTGCAAGAGTTGGCGTGATCGACGGATCTTTCGTGAAGCGTTCAGCCAGAAGCCGCTCGTATTCTTCGATGTCGGCGGGCTGGGCGAGGGGCCTGGTGCGTAGAATCCGGGCCTTGTCCTCAGGCTTCAAGGGTTCCATTGGTGTCCCCTCCTAACGCGAGAGTTTTGCCAGAATACGATCCCTGAGGAACTGACGTGTGATTTTATCATGCTGGCAAGCCTCCGGACCACCAGCACCCGTCGATGCCTGCCAATAGTCGTCCATCAGAGAAGGCAGGGCCGGGGCGTGAAGCTCGCAATGGTACGACTGCCAAGCAGCGGGATAGCCAATGCCGTCTCAAGCCCTGTCGCAGACAAACGAGCCCCCGACGTAGCTGGCGAATCCGCCAGGTATCGGCCGACCTCTCTTATTGTTCAGGGCCGGAGGGCTGTCGATGCCGAGGTCGGTCACTGATCCGTTGGAGTAGCTCGACGCCGCATGCCCGAACTCGTGCAGTAGTGTAACGGACGAGGACGAAGCATGAAGGGCGACCGTACCGGGAATCAATGGGAAAAACCGGTGCGACAAGGTAACGCCGTCCAACATGAAGTTGATTCCTGGACCAGCGTCGTTGTCGCTGGTGTACCACGCCGAGGCGCGTGTGTGGCTGCCCGACTTGGTAATCGCGTAGACGACGTCGGCCTCCAGTCCGAGCTCGCTCACCTACGCGACGACAACTTGACGGCGGGCCACCAGAAGTGTGCTCGACCCGTCTTGCGCGACCAGGGAGTTGGCGGCCAACGCGCCAATGCCAGCAGCCGCGACTCCGACCGCGACCATCTTCACGGCGTCGCGACGAGAAAGCTCTTCGAGCGTTGCATTCCTTTATCTAAAGTATGCGATGTCATAACTATGCGCATTTCTTACAGATAACCCGTGGCGTGCCCTTCGCTCGACAAAGAGGCTGGAATCCGGAGGCTCGGAACACGGTCCGGCCTCAAGGACCAGCCTTCTTGACCCCGCGCGGCTCGGGTTTCTCAAGCGGAGGCTCGAGAACGAGCCCACCGACGACGAATTCAGCCGGTGCGGACCCAGGGGAGCGACCGCCGTTGCACACTGATGGAGCGACGAGCCACGGTTTCTTACTCGCCCTGGCCTCAAGGAAGACTCGATCCAGGGCTCTACATCAGTTTCCGCGAGACGCTCGGGAAGGTCACACGAATCGCGCCGCATTCTTAAACTTCGCGCGCTAGTCCGTCATCCTTGTGATCCTGGAGGTTCGACGGCCCTGGCCGCCGCGGCGCCCGCCATTTCATCGGCCGTCCCCGCGCCTCCCCTGGCCGCGGGTTCGAGACCGTGATCGCGCGCCCGCCTTTTCAGTCACTTGAATCGGGGGCCGCCACGGCGTGGGCGCCTGCGATCAACCTGTTGAGCGCGACGGCGATCCGCTTCACGTGGCGGCGTCCACGCCCACGGAGCACCGCCGACACGACGACTCGAAGAACTGACGATCGGCGGCGGCGAGCCGACCGAGAGCGGCTCGAGGCAGCTCGAAACACTCGGGGGCCATCGCGACGCGGCTCTGGACGGCCTCTCGCGCCGCGGGCTGATCGAGCCGCGACGACCCCGATTCGCCACAAGCCGGGACGCGCGGAATCCCGCGGACCACGCTCCGCTTGCCGGCCTCGAGATGCCGCCTCCGCGCCGCGCGCTGGCGATCGATCGCTAGCCCGCGCAGCCAGGAAACGCGCGGAATCGGCCGCTCGCGCGGGGAATCGAGCATTCTCAAGCTGGCATCGACAAGCGCTCCATGCTCAATGTCGGAGGGATCGACCCCGGCCGCGAGGCGGCGATCCAACCGAATGCATCCAGTCTCTCCGCGGCCCCACGCAGTGCCGTTCCTTCAACAGCCCTATCGCCCCGGTTTCGCGATCCCCCGACCCTGCTCGGAAGTTCCTCGGCCTCGCCGCCTTTCCCCAAGCTGACCGGCCCCCCTTAGTCGCCTGCCCCCCGGTCCATCTTCACACGCTGTCGTGTCAGCGAAAGTGGACTCTTCAGACCCGTCCAGTCCACAAAAAAGAAATGATCCTGTGACTTTTCCTCGCAACTCCGCGAGGTAAGCCGTGGAGGCCGCCGTTCGCGTCGGAGGTCTTCGGCGCGGCGACGGTCTCCGTGGCCACCGGTTCTTGTCCCATGATGCTATGGGAATCCCGACGTGATCACAATCGACACGTCCATCATTTTGCGAGTTCAGCCATTGACTGAGATCGTGTTTCGCGAAATCAACACCGTCTCGCCCGGTGGCACCGAGTGCAATTCATCATGACCAAGGAGAAGGCGACCATGGCGAAACGAGGCATCAGATTCTCTCTCGCGATACTCGTACTGGCCGCTTGGGTCGGCTCGGCGCGGGCGCAAGACGTGGGGGCAATCTCGAGCGGAGACTGGGAGAACGCCTCGATCTGGACGACGGGGACGGTCCCGGGATCGTCCAACAACGTCTTCATCGGCAGCAACTCTCCCGGCGCCGCGGCAGCCGTGGCCGCCGTGACCCTGACGGCGAGCGAGTCGGCGGCCAACCTTTATCTGGGGTACGGTGGTGGAACCAGCGGCACGCTCGACCTGGGCGCGAACACTCTGACCGTCTCTGGGAACATCTTTCTTGGCCAAAGCGGAGGCGCGGGCTCGATCGTCGAGGGAGTAGGCGGGGCGTTCACCGCTGGCGGGCTGACCATCCAAGGTTCAAACTCCTACGCCTTCGGCGCGAACGACGCCGTCGGTTCTCTCAATCTCTCCGGCGGAGCGTCGGCGACCACCTCGGCGGCCGGAAACGTGACCGGAAACGTCAGCGTCGCCGGAGGGAGCACCCTGAACATGGGGTCGGCGCTCAATCTCAGCGGCCAACTCAACGTGCAGGACGCCGGCTCGGTGCTCAACATGAACGGGAACGCGATCACAGGCGCCAATCAGGTGTTCTTGGGCTGGTATGGCTCGGGCCCGATCACGATCGCCAATCAAGCGGCGATCTCGACGGGAAACCTCTACGTCGGCAATGGGACGTCC
>DAIDHE010000044.1 GCA_027459775.1 Planctomycetales bacterium
AGGGGTTGATTTGCTCCGCCGAATAGGCGTACGACGCGACCAACCACGCGGGTGTGAGCGAAAGCCAAGCGCCGGCCGCGACCGAGCCGAGCCGAGCCGAACGCCGAACGCCGATCAGACCGTCGCGCAACCGCCCCGTCCGCGCGACCCGGGCCGCCGATTCGAGGAAATAACCGAGGCTCAGGAACTGCAGAATCGGCGCGGCCGCGAGCATCGCCAGCCCGACCGTGAGCGAGACCGCCCCGAGCAGCCATTCCGCCGCCGAAGCCAATCCCCAAACCATGGCCGAGAGGAATCGCCAGACCCACGACCGCCTGCGCGGACCTTGATCCCGTGTGGCGCTCGGAGTCTCGACCTCGACCATCTCGTCGATCACGGTGTCCATGCCCGCTATTACCCCGCGGACCGGCCCGCCGTTTCAAGTCGCTCGATTCAAAGGCTGGAAGCACGCGCGACCGGCCAGTGGCCCGGCGAACGCACGGACGCCCGCTGAATCGCGCGCTCGCGCTCGAGCCGCGTCTGCTCGTGGATCCTGCGGTAAAACGCCTCATCGACGGCGGTGAACTCCCGGCCCCGCCGGCTCATCACGATTCGGGCGGTTTCAAATAACGTCCCAAGCGGAAACCCCTGCGCGACTCGGCCGTAATGCACCGCGGCGAACGACGGCACGTGCTTGGGCAGCAAGATCCCCGCCGGCAAGACGTTGCACATCACGCCGATCGACGTCCCCGTATTGAGCATGCTCCCCATGCCCGTCCGCGTGTGGTCGCCAATGAAACAGCCGACCTTGGCCTGGCCCGTCGCCACCGGCTCGCCCTGAAGCGGCACATGGACCTCGCCGTAATCATTACGGAGGTCGCTGTTCGAGGTGATCGCGCCCAGATTCACCCATTCGCCGATGTAGGCGTGGCCGAGAAAACCCTCGTGATACTTGTTCGAGAAGCCGTGCACGATCGATGCCTCGACCTCGCCGCCAATCCGGCAGGTGGCGCCGATCGATACCGCCCCTCGGACATTTGCCCGGAAAAGCTGCGTGTCGGCGCCGATCCAGCACGGTCCCTCGATCCGTGTGAACGGCTGAACCCAAACACCTGGTCCCAGCGTGATCGGGCCGTTCGTCGTGTCAAACACCGTGTAGGGGTCGATCCGTGCCGTTTCATGGATCGAAAGCCGATTGGGCGGACCTACCAGCGCCAGCCGCGTCAGGTGGCGGTTACTGACCCCCTGCCGAGGCTCAGTCGCAAAGTCGCGCTCGAGGTGAACCCCATTCCGCGCCACCAGATCCCAGGGCCGCCTGATCCACTCGCCACCGACATCGATACCCCGATATCGAGCGGTCATCCGCTCAAACCAGTCGTCCACCGCTCCAGGCTCAAGCTGGACCGCCTGGTCGGGGCCGACAGACGCACAGGCCGGCTCCCCTTCGCAGAGCCCCACCCAGGGGCCGGCGTTGTCAGGCGGCTGGAACGACTCCGGCGGAATCCACCGCCCGTTCGCGACCAGCACCGGCCCCCGAGCAAGCCAATCCCGGTCGTTCACGACCAGCCGCCGGTCTGCCTGCCCAAGCATCTCCACAAGCTGCGATCGAACAACGCAACTCTTTTGCCACGGGCCAGATACAACGCCAAACGCACGGCCGATCTTGGTCGCGATCGTCGTCGCGCCGATCAAGAGATCGTGTACCGGGCGCGTGAGCGTGAGCGGCTCGAGTCCACTCACCGCGTGATCTTCGACAAGACAGAGCCGCATGAATCCTCCGTTGCGCGAAGAGACGATCATGACACATTTGAGAGCCGGTAGGGCGCGATCCCAGGCGGTGTCAAGCAACGGAGTCGACTCGGCAGCGACCGTCTGGCTTCAAGACGGCCGCGACGGCATCGTACTCAGAAGCTTGGCTCTTCACCAGACCGGCTCTTGATCCTCGACGACTCGAACACATGTCTCGCTGCACCCACTCATTACCGACGGTCGTTCGTCGCGTGACGGTGCAAGCGACCGTGACGACGCTGTCGAATTGCAACGACTGGCTGAACCGCGTGGCATCCGCTAAAATCGAGGTTAGGGTCCGACCCTTGGGTGAGGAGCAAGGCGGTTGCGATTGGAACCACTTGGTCTCTGCCTTGCCAAGGTCGGGATTCCTGGCAGCGCCCCATTCTGGAAATGGGGCGTGCGGTCCGGCGCGAACGACGCCGGGGCGCGGGATGTGTTCACCACCGGTCTGCTGGGCTCATGGCCCCCGCACCACGAACGACATCCCTGGATTAGCCCGCGCCGCGCGGGGAGGTGTCCGATGTCCGCGATGACCATGAAAGCCCGAAAGGGCCGACAAGCCCTGAAGTCCAAACCCTCGCCTATCCCCAAGGTCAAGCGAGGTTCTGATGTGGAAGCTCCGGAACAGGCCGCGATCCGGGGCGAACAGCCCGAGGCGCGGTGGTCCAGCCGGTCCGAGGCGCCCGACGCGGGCGAATTCGCCGGTTCCTTCCTCGAGAACGTTTTCAAGCATGGTCGAAGCAAGAGCTGAGCGGTCGGGCCAGGAGGCGAACGCCAGTCCGGGGGCCCCACCGCACCGCTCTCACGGCTGACTTCGCTTCCGGCCAGTCCCAGGGAGGAGATCCAGGCCGACCAGTTGGACCAATTCCAACCAGGTCGCCCGATCTCCTCCTATTATTTCCAGCCCAAATTCACGAATCCGCCCAGCCTCACAAACCCCGACTTGTTCGAGCCCTCAAGCCGCGCAGCCTTCGAGTGTTTTCTTCGCTTGCCAAACTCTGGACGGTTGCTTCTTGTCGCGGGATGCGCTTCGTTCTACGATGTTGCGAAGAATTGGTTGAGAGAACGTTGGGGTGGAATGAATCAACCCGCATCGACGCATCCCGAGCGGAATGCAATCCAGCGAGGTACTCGTGATTGTAGAGCGTTCGACCGAGCACGGGCTCAAGTTCAGGCCGTTCGACTTTGGCGCTTCCACTCTCTGGCTCGATCGACGCCGCCGCAAGCTCTCCGGTCGGCTCGGCCTTTATCCCCGCGAGGATGCACTTGTCGAGCGCATCCGGCGGCTCAAGCGCGAATCGGGCTCGCATTCGCCCAGCGCCTGGACCCTGGCCAAGCTCATCCCCGAGCTGCGGCTCAAGGTTGACGCCTGCTTTCTCTCGAATCCCTACGCCACCAAGCTGTTCCTGATGCACTTCCACCGCGAAGTCATCCGGCCCCGCAAGCTCCGCTCGCTCCTCGAGCTCTATCCCTCCCAGAACCGGGTCATCGCCGGCAAGCTCGGCTACGTCCTCGACATCGAGCCCGAGTCGATCTTTGTCGGCAACGGCGCAGCCGAAATCATCCAGGCGATCCTGCACCGATTCACCGGCGACTCGATCGTGGTCAATCTGCCCACGTTTTCTCCCTATTATGAATTCGCTCGCTCCGACACCCGGGTGATTTTCAACACGCTCCACAAGGAAGACGAATTCCGGTTCGACCCCGAGGCCTATCTCAAGCTCGTCCGCCGCGAACGCCCCGACACCGTCGTCCTGATCAATCCCAACAACCCCGACGGCGGCTACGTCCCCCACGCCGCCATGGTCAAGCTGATCGAGGCCCTTCAGACGGTTCCCACCGTCATCGTTGACGAGAGCTTCCTCCACTTCGCCTGCGAGGACTCGAGCTTCAACTATCGCAGCGTCGCCGATCTGGTCGCGCGCCAGCCTAACCTGATCGTCGTCAAGAGCATGTCCAAGGACTTCGGCATCGCCGGAATCCGCGCGGGCTACGCCGTGATGGCGCCCGATCGCGTGCGAACCTTGCTCGACAACGGCTTCCTCTGGAACTCGTCCGGCCTCGCCGAGTACTTCTTTGACCTCTACTGCCGGGCCGATTTCCAGACCCACTACGAACGCGAGCGGATCCGCTTCATCCGCAACACCCGGCGATTCCTGGCTGAGCTGGCCACGATCGACGCCCTCAAGATTTACCCGAGCCATGCCAATTTCGCCTTGGCTGAGATCAAGAACGGCTCGACTGCCGAAGACCTCGTCTATCGTCTGCTGATCAGGCGCGGAATCTACACCCGCGCCTGCGACGACAAGAAGGGGCTTGAGCCTGGCAAGTTCGTCCGCATCGCCGCCCGCAGCCGGGCCGAAAACGGTTACATGATCCGCTCGCTCAGGCGCATCCTCGACTGATCAAACGGCAGTGGTGTATCAACGATTGGGTCGAACCTCGGACCCCTTTTCCGACGCCCCGCCCGCCCGCGACGACGCCAGATAGGCGAACAGGTCGCGGATCTCCGCGGCCGACAACGCATCGAGCTGGCCCTCCGGCATCATCGAGACCTCGGTCGTCTTGACCGCCTCGACGTCCTCGCGCGGCAGCGTGATGCGTTCCGACGCCGTCTGGATCACGAGCGCCGCCGGCGTCTGCTCCTTCACGATGCCCGCGATCAACCGCCCGTCGGTCGTGGCCACCGTCGTCAACAGGTAATCGCGACCCACGCTTGCGCTCGGATCGAGGACGTTCTCGAGGATGTAATCAGCATTGGCGCGATCAGAGCCGGTGATGTCCGGGCCCACGTCGCCCCCTTGCCCGTGAAGCCGGTGGCATGATCCACACGTCCGCGCGAAAAGCGCATGCCCGCGCTCGAGGTCGGCCGGCGGAACGTCGTTCGCCGCCAGAATCTGCTTATATTTCCCGATCAAGCTCGACTTGTCGCGCGCGGTCGCCCGGAGCGCGCCCCACACCCGCCCGAGCGTTTTCGTGAGCTCCGCGTCGCCAAACGCCAGGATCTGCCGCGCGACCGTCGTACTCACATCTCGACGCGCGATTCTCCCTTTATCGATCGCCTCGAGCAGTTGCCGCGCCCAGTCCGGCCGGCTGGCAAGCGTGGCGACGGCGTCGTCGCGCTCGAGCGGCGTGAGCTGCGAATACCTGGCGAGGATCGCCCCGGCCGCGTTCGGTTCCTTGTAAGCGGCCAGCCCGCGCAGCGCCGCCGCGCGCACGGTCGCGTCGTCAAGCAAGGCGATGAGCGCGGGCGCGAGCCCCGTCGCGCGGCGGTCGATCAGGTTTTGCAGCGCGTAGAGCCGCGATTCGGCGGCGGCCGCGCGATCCGAGGCGACCGTGCGCAGCGCGGCCTCGGCCCGCGGATCGCCGAGCACCAGCCCCAGGGCCGCCGCACGAGCCCGGACGCCCGCGCTGGCCCCACGCGAAAGCTCGTCAAAGACGACCGGCCACTCCACCGGCGTCTTCACCCGCTTGCGACCCGCCAATCCCTCCAGCACTCCCTCCAGGACGCTCAAACGCACGTCGTCCGTCGCACCCGACCGCAGGACCGGAAGAACCCGCGCTAGCCCCCGCGCCTCGCCCGCCGCAATCAGCCGCCGCGCGATCAAGCGGCACAAAAGCAAGCTCGCGCGCGGCGTGATCAGGCTCGACGCACGCTTGCCATCGAGCGCGACCAGCGGCTCAAGCCCATACCAAATAAGCAATACATGATTCGTCGACGCGATCGAGCCCGACTCCCGCGCGAGCGCCTCGGCCAGGGGCCAGCGCGCATCGAGCGGCACCCTTTCCAGTGCCGAGGCCAGATACAGCCGGGCCAGCGGCGCAGGGGCACGGTCGCCCGATTTCGCACGGGCGAACTCGACCAGACGATTCACCGCACTGGGCGAGGGCGCGCCGCCGTCGACCACGAGCCGCACGCCCCACGCCTGGACCTCGGGAGCGGCGTCGTCCAGAAGCGCCAGCCGAGCCTCCTCGTCCAGCCCGCCCGTCGCATGAAGCGCCCAGATCGCCCGCAGCCGAATCGCCGTCTCGCGCTGGGATTTGAAAAGGGCGCGCAGATCCCGATGCGCCGTCGTGAGATCCTTTCCACTCGCGGCCCGTTCCTGAAGCAACCGCCGCGCGGTCCGCGCGTGCCACTCGTTCCGATGCTCTTGCAGCTTGACCAGCGCCCCATCATCGAGCGCCGCCAGGTTCACCGCCTCATGATGGATCGACCCATGAACAATCTTGTAAATCCGCCCGTTCTCGCGATGCGCGCCGTCGGCGTCG